>JAOBWF010000031.1 GCA_025463215.1 Acidobacteriota bacterium
GTTGCCGGGCGTAACCACTTCACCGAATCACACCACAAATGTTTGACGTATCGAAAAAAGCGACAGGATTGTAGGATGGAGACCATGACCGCTACCGCCGCCCGCGCGCCGCGCCCGCTCACGCCGCCGCCCGACGTGGACGCCCCGACCCGCGAAGCCCGCCGCCTGTCGACACTGCTCGAAGTGAGCCAGGCGTTGTCGGGCACGCTCAACCTCAAGTCGTCGCTGCACCGCGTGCTCGAGATCCTCGCCCGCCATCACGGCGCGGTCCGCGGCATTGTCTCGATCCTGGAGGAGAACGGCGACCTGCGCGTCGAGGCCGCCGACGGCATCGGCGACGGCTCGCGCCTCGTCCGCTACCGCGTCGGCGAGGGGATCACCGGCAAGGTGGTCCAGAGCGGGAAGCCGATCGTCGTGCCGCACGTCAGCCGCGAGCCGGCGTTTCTGCATCGCGCCGCGCGGCGGCCCGAGCTGTCGCACCAGGAGCTGAGCTTCGTCTGCGTGCCGATCAGCCTCAACCGCCGCGCCATCGGCGCGCTGGCCATCGATCTCAAGTTCAAGGCCGAGCGCAACTTCGAGCGCAGCACCAAGTTCCTCGGCGTCGTCGCCTCGCTGATTGCGCAGGCGGTCAAGATCCACCGCCTGATCGAAGAGGACAAGCGCACCCTGGTCGACGAGAACACCCACCTGCGCCAGGAGCTCCGCGAGCGCTACGACTTCTCGAACCTGGTCGGCAGCAGCGGCCCGATGCGGCAGATCTTCGAGCAGGTCACGCAGGTGTCCGGCACCAACACCACCGCGCTGATTCGCGGCGAGTCGGGGACCGGCAAGGAGCTGATCGCGCACGCGATCCACTACAGCTCGCTGCGCGCCAAGAAGCCGTTCGTCAAGGTGAGCTGCGCCGCACTGCCCGACAGCCTGATCGAGTCCGAGCTGTTCGGCTACGAGAAGGGCGCGTTCACCGGCGCGGAAGCGCGCAAGAAGGGGCGCTTCGAGCTGGCCGAAGGCGGCACGCTGTTCCTCGACGAAATCGGCGACATCAACCTGGCCACCCAGGTGAAGCTGCTGCGCGTCCTGCAGGAGCGCGAGTTCGAACGGGTCGGCGGCACCGAGACGGTCAAGTCGAACGTCCGCCTGGTCGCCGCGACGAACAAGGATCTCGAGAAGGCGATTGCGGCCGGCACGTTCCGCGAAGATCTCTATTACCGCCTCAACGTCTTCACGTTGTTCATCCCGCCGCTGCGCGAGCGCAAGGCCGACATGCTGCTGCTGGTCGATCACTTCCTCGAGAAGTTCGCGCGCGAGCACAAGCGCAACATCAAGCGGATCTCGACGCCGGCGATCGACATGCTGGCGAGCTATCACTGGCCGGGCAACGTCCGCGAGCTCGAGAACACGCTCGAGCGCGCCGTGCTGATGTGCGACGGCGAGGTCGTGCACGGCCACCATCTGCCGCCGTCGCTGCAGACGGCCGAAGCGTCGGGCACGATCACGCGGGTCTCGCTACGCGACGCGGTCGGCGCCTACGAGAAGGATCTGCTGCAGGACGCGCTGAAGACCACGAGAGGGAACCGGGCCAAGGCGGCGCGGCTGCTCGACACCACCGAGCGGATCATCAATTACAAGGTCCGGCAGTACGGGATCGACGCCAAGCGGTTCAAGAGCTAGACAGGAGCAGCAGGACCGGCAGCAACGGGCGGCGGCCGCTGAGGGGGATGGGGCCGGTGTATACTCCCGCCCTCACGAAGGAGTCGACCATTCCTCCTCGCTCGATTGCTGATCTCCAGCAGCGCCTCGCCGCCGCGCACTATGTCGCCGATCGCGGCCTGGCTATTTCGCTGTTTCTCGCGCTTCGCCTGCAGCGGCCGCTCTTTCTCGAAGGCGAGGCCGGCGTCGGCAAGACGGCGCTTGCCGCGGCGACGGCGGCCGCACTCGGCACCGATCTGATACGGCTGCAGTGTTATGAGGGGCTGGACGTCGGTCATGCGCTGTACGAGTGGGACTATGCGCGTCAGCTGCTCGAGCTCCGCATGCTCGATCGCGCGGATACTCTCGACCGCGCGGGCACCCGACGCGAGCTCTACAGCGACGCGTTTCTGATCAAGCGGCCGCTGCTGCAGGCGATCGATCCGCTGCGCGGCCGCCCGGCCGTCCTGCTGATCGACGAAATCGATCGCGCCGACGAGGAGTTCGAAGGGTTCCTGCTCGAGCTGCTGGCCGAGTTTCAAATCACGATTCCCGAGCTCGGCACCGTGCGCGCCACCGAGCCGCCTCTGGTCATCCTCACGTCCAACCGGACGCGCGAGGTGCACGACGCGCTCAAGCGGCGCTGTCTGTACCACTGGATCGAGTACCCCTCGTTCGACAAGGAGCTGGCCATCGTGCGGCAGCGGGTTCCGCAGGCCGCTGCGCAACTGGCCGAGCGGGTGACCGCGATGGCGCAGGAGCTCCGATCGGAGCATCTGTATAAGGTTCCCGGCGTCTCGGAAACGATCGATTGGGTGGCGGCGCTCGTCGCGCTCGATCGCGAGACGCTCGACGCCGATGCGGTCGACGACACGCTCGGCGTCGTCCTCAAGGCCAAAGACGATCTCGATGCGCTCCGTGGACGCAAGGCCGTCGAGCTCCTCGATCGCGCCATCGCCCGCACCCGGGATGTCACTCCTTCTCGATAACCTCCTGATCTTCAGCCGCCTCCTGCGCCGTGCCGGGGTCGAGGTGCAGGGCAACGCGGTCGCCGCGCTCGTCGACGCCCTCCGGTACGTCGACCTCGCCGTGCGCGACGACGTGTATCACGCCTGCCGCGCGCTGCTCGTCCACCGGCACGATCAGATCGCCGTCTTCGACCTGGCGTTCGCGGCCTTCTGGCGGCAGCACCAAGGCGGACGCCCGCGAACGGCAGCGGGTGCGACGCCGGCTGCCGAACCGCCCGCCGCGGGTGTGCGGATCGAGGATCTGCTTGCGTCGCACGACGAGGCGGACGCGGATGCGGCGGCGCCTGGCGGGAGCGCCAAGATCTGGAGCACGAGTGGTGCGCTCGCCGGCAAGGACTTCGCGGCGTTCACGGCCGACGAGCTCGCCGAGGCGCGCGCCGCCCTGTCCCGGCTCGCCTGGCAGCCTGGACAACGGCGCACGCGCCGGTGGACACGCGGACGCGGCGCGCGAGTGGACCTGCGGCGCGCGATCGCGGGCAGTCTGCGCACCGGTGGCGAGGTGGTCAAATTACCGCGGCGCGCGCGCCAGGTGCGGCCGCGGCCACTCGTGCTGCTGTGCGATGTGAGCGGGTCGATGGAGCGCTATTCGCGCATGCTGCTGCACTTCGCGCATGCCGTGACGCAGCGCCATCGCCGCGTCGAGACGTTCCTGTTTTCCACCACGCTCACCCGGGTGACGCGCGAGCTTCGCGCCGCCGGTCCCGACGAGGCGCTCGCGGCGGTGTCCCGCTCCGCCGCCGACTTCTCCGGAGGCACGCGGATCGGCGCGGTTTTGAAGGAATTTCATCAGCGGTGGGGGCGGCGCGTCCTGCACGGCGGCCCGGTCGCGCTGCTGATTTCCGACGGCTGGGACCTCGGCGACCCGCTCGAGCTGGCCGACCAGACCGCGCGGCTGCAGCGAAGCTGTCATCGGTTGATCTGGCTGAACCCGCTGATCGGCACCGCCGACTATGCGCCGCTGACGCGCGGCCTGCAGGCGGCGCTGCCGTTCGTCGACGACTTCCTGCCGGTGCGCACCCTGACCAATCTCGCGCAGCTCGCGCTACACTTGAACGCCCTCGCCTGAGGTCGCTCCATGACGACCGTGGCAAGCCTGAAGGCGTGCGCGGCATAGAGGACAAATGGAATTATCCGGATCCTATCTGTTCAATGCGCCCCCCGATCGCGTCTGGGCGCTGCTGATGGATCCGGCCGTGCTGTCCTCCTGCATTCCCGGCTGCGAGACCTTCGAGCCGGACGGTGACGGCCGCTACAACGTCACGCTCACCGTCGGGCTCGCCGCGATCACCGGCACGTATCAGGGCACCGTCATGCTCACCGACATGATCCCGGAGACCTCGTATGGACTGGTCGTCGAAGGACAGGGACGCCCCGGCTTCGTCAAGGGCCGTTCGGCCGTCGTGCTTCGCGCCGAAGGCGCGGCCACCGCGGTGGACGTGTCGGCCAGCGTCCAGACCGGCGGCACGATCGCGCGTCTCGGGCAGCGGCTGATTGGCGGCGTCGCGAAGATGATGCTGGACCGGTTCTTCCAGTGCCTGCAGTCGAAGCTGGCGTGACGCGCTCAGCCGACGCGCGCGAGCGCGCCCTTCAGCGCCCGTTGGGTAAAGACCTGAATCATCGCCCGCCGGTACTCCGCGCTGGCATGGATGTCCGCGTTGATGTCCTCGAGGTGCGCGCCGGCATGTCGCGCCGCGGCGTCGATGCTCTGCGCCGACGCCGGTTTTCCCTCGAGCGCCTGTTCCACCCCGGTCAGCCGCGTCGCATGTGAGCTGGCGCCGGTGAGACCGATGCGCGCCGACTGAATCACGTGGTTCTTCACCTCGAGCGCCGCCGCGACGCCGACGATGGCGAAGTGTGACGCGCGCTGGTGGAGCTTCGCGTACGCCGCCGACTTCACCGGCGCGAACGTCACCGCGGAGATGATTTCGTCCGCCGCGAGATTGACGGTGAAGAGCCCCTGGAAGAAGTCGCTCGCCTTCACCGCGCGCCAGCCCTTGGCGCCCTTCATGTGGATCTCGGCATCGAGCGCCAGCGCCACCGCGGGATAATCGGCGGAGGGATCCGCATGCGCCAGACTGCCGCCGAGCGTGCCGCGATTGCGAACCTGCGGATCGCCGATCTGCGCCGCGCACTCGGCGAGTGCGGGACACACCCGCCGCAGCAGGGCGGACGCGGCGACGTCGTGGTGCACGGTGCCGGCGCCGATCTCGATCCTGCCGTCCTTCTCGCGAATGCCGGACAGGCCCGGGATGCGGGCGATGTCGATCAGAATTTTCGGCTCGCTCAACCGCAGCTTCATGAGCGGAACCAGGCTGTGGCCGCCGGCGATCAATTTGCCGTCGCCGCCCGTCGCCGCCAGCTTGGCCAGCGCGTCGTCGAGCGACGTCGCCCGGCTGTATTCGAATGGCATCGAGATCATGGCCGTCCTCCTTTGCCGTTCTGGCCGGCCTGAATCAGGCGCCACAATTTTTCCGGCCGCAGCATCATGTCGACGTGCGTGACGCCGAACTCGCTGAGCGCGTCGACCGCCGCGGCGACAACGCTCGGCGTCGAGCCGAGCGTGCCGGCCTCGCCGACCCCCTTGGCGCCGAGCGGGTTGACCGGCGTCGGCGTCACCGTGACGCCGAGCTCGAAGCGCGGGAAATCGATGGCGCGCGGCAGTGCGTAGTCCATGAACGATCCGGTCAACAGCTGGCCGTCTTCGCTGTAGACCACCTCCTCGATCATCGCCTGGCCGATGCCTTGCGCGAGGCCGCCGTGAATCTGGCCGTCGACAATCATCGGGTTGATCAGGTTGCCCGCATCGTCGACGGCGACGAGCTTCAGGAGCGTCGGCTCGCCGGTCTCCCTGTCGATCTCGATCATCGAGATGTGACATCCGAACGGGTAGGTGTTGTTGGTCGGTTCGAAGAACGCTTCGTCGCTCAAGCCGGGCTCGAGCCCTTGAGGCAGCGGCACCGGCACATAGGCGAAGGCGGCGACGCTGGCGAAAGATTTTCCGGCGGCGGGCGATCCTTTCACCGAGATCGCGCCGTTTTCGAAGACGAGGTCGTCCTCGTGCGCCTCGAGAAGCGCGGCGGCGAACTTGGCCATCTTGGTCTTCACCTTGGCGCCCGCGAGGTGCAGCGCGGTGCCGCCGACCGCCTGCGATCGGCTGCCGAAGGTGCCGATCCCCTGTTTGACGACCGCGGTGTCGCCGTGAAGGATGGTGATCGATTCGAGGGGGACGCCGAACTGGTCGGCGAGCATCTGCGCGAACGTGGTTTCGTTGCCCTGGCCGTGCGGCGACGCGCCGGTGGTGGCGCTGATCCGGCCGTCGCGCTCGATCGTCACCTGCGAATGTTCCCAACCGCCGGTCGGCAGCGACGACGAGGGGCCGAGGCCGCAGACCTCCACGTACATCGCCAACCCGAGCCCGACGAGGCGGCCCTGCGCGCGGGCGGCGTCGCGTTCGGCTTTGAGCTGCTCCCACTTCGCGTTCTCGAGCGCGAGGTCGAGCGCCTTCTCGTAATCACCCGAGTCGTAGACGGCGCCCATCTCGGTCGTGAATGGAAACTGGTCCGGCTGGATGAAGTTCTTGCGCCGGAGCTCGGCGGGATCCATCTTCAGCTCGCGCGCCAGCATGTCCATCGCGCGCTCAACGAAATAGGTCGCCTCCGGCCGGCCGGCGCCGCGATACGCGTCGGTCGGCGTCTTGTTGGTGAAGACCTCGGTGAGCGTGGTGCGGATCGCCGGAATGTTGTAGGTGGCGTTCGCCATCATCATCGTCAGCGTCGGGATGGCGGCGGTGAGCAGCATGTTGTAGGCGCCGATATCGGCGATCAGCCGGAGCTTGAGGCCGAGCAGGGTGCCGTCGCGCTTGGCGGCGAGCTCGACGTATCCGAGAATGTCGCGGCCGTGCGTCGTCGCGACGAACGCTTCCGAGCGGTCCTCGATCCATTTGACCGCGATGCCGAGGCGTTTGGCGATCGCCGCGGCGACGTACTCCTCGCCGTAGATGTTGATCTTGGCGCCGAAGCCGCCGCCGACTTCCGGCGCGATGGCGCGGACCTGATCCTGGCCGAGGCCGGTCATCGCGGCGATGAACGATTTGAGAATGTGCGGGTTCTGGGTCGACGACCAGATGGTCATCGTCTCCTTGCCCGGCTCGAACTGCGCGACCACGCCGCGGCCCTCCATCGCGCTGGGCGCCAGCCGCTGATTGATCATCCGCTGCGAGATCACCACTTCCGCAGCGGCGAACGCCGCGTCGATCGCGGTGTCGTCGACGGTGCCCGAGGCGCTCACGCCTGTGCCGCTCGGGACCAGGGCGACCGCGAGGTTGTTCGGGAACGCCGGGTGGATCACCGTCGGGCGGCCGGTCATCGCGAGCTCCAGGTCGACGACCGCCGGCA
Source organism: Acidobacteriota bacterium (assembly GCA_025463215.1). Lineage (GTDB taxonomy): Bacteria > Acidobacteriota > Vicinamibacteria > Vicinamibacterales > CAVVIG01 > CAVQFC01. The sequence goes on from JAOBWF010000031.1 coordinate 7,109, forward strand.
GCGTGTCGTACGAGACGACGATCGCGTCGGCCGCGTCGCGGGCGACGTAGCGATCGGCCGCGACCACGACCGCAACCGGCTCGCCGCCATAGCGGACGGTGTCGACGGCGACCGCGCGATGGTCGGGCGATGGAAACGGCGTGCCGATCGGCATCGGCGCCAGGAACTCCGCGATCTCGGCGCCGGTGAACACTGCTTCGACCCCGGCCATCGCCTTCGCCGCGCTGGTGTCGACGGAGCGGATGCGTCCGTGCGCGACATCGCTGCGCTTGAACGCCAGGTGCTGCATCCCGACCAGCGCGATGTCGTCGACGTAGGTGCCGCGGCCGCGAATCAGACGCGGATCCTCGCGCCGCTTGGTCCGCTGCCCGACCAGTTTCGGTAACACGGGAGACTTGGCCATGGCTACCTCTTTCCCGCGGCGTATTGAATGGCGTCGACGATGTGCTGGTAGCCGGTGCAGCGGCAGAAGTTGCCGGAAATGCCTTCGCGAATCTCGCGCTCGGACGGTGTCGGATTGTCCGCGAGCAGCGTCACCGCCGCCATGATCATGCCGGGCGTGCAGTAGCCGCATTGCAGGCCGTGGGCTTCCCAGAAGCCCTCCTGCAGCGGATGCAGCCCGCCTTCGGGGGCCAGCCCCTCGATTGTCGTGATGGTCGATCCGTCGGCCTGAACCGCGAACACCGTGCAGGACTTGACGCTGCGGCCGTCGACCAGGATGGTGCAGGCGCCGCACTGCGTGGTATCACAGCCGACGTGTGTGCCGGTGAGGCGGAGGTGTTCGCGCAGGAAGTGCACGAGCAGGACACGCGGGTCCACGTCGCCGGTGCGAACCTTCTGGTTCACCGTCATCGAAATTTGAGCCATCCGCGCCCTCCTGGTGTCGAAGCGCCATAGCCTACCTCAAAAGAGCGGGCACGGCGCCGACGTTCACGGAGGTGGCCTCGGCCGGGTCGGTTACCGCGCGGCGGCGGCGTAGGCGTCGGCGGTCTCGTGCGCGTGGTACGAGCTGCGGACCAGCGGACCGGACTCGACGTGCACGAAACCCATCTCGAGCGCCGCGCGCTTCAGATCGGCGAACTCATCGGGATGGTAGTAGCGCACCATCGGCGAGTGCGCCGCGGTCGGACGCAGATATTGTCCGACGGTCAGGATGCCGCAGCCGGCGTTGCGCAGATCCTGGAACGTGGAGATCAGCTCGTCGCGCTCCTCGCCGAGGCCGACCATGACGCCGGTCTTGGTCGGGATGGCCGGCGCGTAGCGCCGCGATCGGTCGAGCAGCTCCAGCGTGCGCGCGTAGCGGCCGCCCGAACGCGCCATCCGGTACAGGCGGGGCACCGTCTCGGTGTTGTGGTTGAGGACGTCGGGACCGGCATCGAGCACCGCGTGCAGCGCCGCCTCGTTGCCCTGAAAATCCGGAATCAGCACTTCGATCCGGCACCGCGGCAGCCGGGCGCGGGTTTCGCGGATCGTGTCCGCGAAGATCGACGCGCCGCCGTCGGGCAGGTCATCGCGATCGACCGAGGTGATGACGACGTAGTTGAGGTCGAGAGTACGAATGGCGTCGGCAACGCGCACCGGTTCGGCGGTGTCGACGGCGCCGGGGCGGCCATGGGACACCGCGCAGTAGGAGCAGGCGCGGGTGCAGACGTCGCCGAGGATCATGAACGTCGCGGTGCCGTGGTTCCAGCATTCGCCGATGTTCGGGCACTGCGCCTCTTCGCACACCGTGTGCAGGTTGAGCTCGCGCATCAGCCCCTTGAGCCGGGTGTAGCTCGGCGACCCCGGGGCGCGGACTTTGAGCCATTCAGGCTTGGGCTGGCGCGGTGGCGAGGCGGCGGCGGGCGTGAGCGAAATGACGCGGGGCACTTGTCTGTATTATATCGGGCCGTGGGGCTGTTCCATCACCTCGACGTCCGTGTGATGTGGTCCGACACCGATCCCGCCGGCATCGTCTGGTTCGGCGTGTTCTTCCGGTATTTCGAGCACGCCGAGGAGGATCTCTACCGCCGCCTGGGCGGCGATCGGACCGCGTTGCTGCGCCGCCTGAACATCTTCATGCCGCGGACCGCGCTGCAGGCAGGTTTCCGGTCGCCGGCGCGGCTGGGGGACGAGGTCTCGGTCGGCATCGGCATCTCGGCGATCACCGAGCGCCGGATCGCGTTCACGTTCGACGTTCAGGAGCGGGCGACGGGCCGTCTGATTTGCGACGCCTCGTACCGGGTCGCCTGCGTCGACGCGACCACGTTCGCGACGCGGCCGTTTCCCGACGAGGTCGTGGCACTGCTGACGCCGGCGGTGGCCGCGCCATGAGCGCAATCAGCGCGGAGGCGCTCGGCGTTCCGGAGATCTTCAACGCCACGACCTGGTTCGTCGATCGCAACGTCGCCGACGGCCGCGGCCGGCACGTCGCGATCGAGTGCGGCGAGGCCCGCATCACCTACGACGAGGTGCAGCGCCACGTCAACCGCTGCGGCAGCGCGCTGCGCGACATCGGGGTCCGGCCGGAAGATCGCGTCCTCCTCCTGCTGCCGGATGGGCCGGAGTTCGTCTACAGCTTTTTCGGCGCGATCAAGATTGGCGCGGTGCCGGTGCCGCTCAACACGCTGTGGAAGCCGGCCGACTACCAGTTCGTGATCCGCGACTCGCGCGCGGCGGTGCTGATCGTGGCCGGATCGCTGCTGCCCGCGATCGAGGCGATCCCATCCGCCGATCGCCCCGCGCTGCGCCACATCATCGTCGCCGGCGACGGCGACGCACCGCGCTCGCATCCCGCGTTCGCGCTGTTCGAATCGCAGGGATCCGCCGCGCTCGAGGCCGAGCCGACCAGCCGCGACGCGCCGGCGTTCTGGCTCTATTCGTCCGGCAGCACGGGCGCGCCGAAAGGGTGCGTCCACCTGCAGCACGACATGGTCGTGTGCGCCGAGCTGTTCGGCAAGGGGGTGCTCGGCATCACCGCCAGCGACCGGACGTTCAGCGTCGCCAAGCTGTTCTTCGCCTACGGCCTCGGCAACGCTCTGTACTTTCCGTTCGCGGTCGGCGCGACCACGATCCTGTGGCCAGGGGCGCCGACGCCGCAGCACGTCTACGCGACGATCGAGACGCACAAGCCGACGCTGTTCTTCTCGGTACCGACCGGCTACGGCATGATGCTGGCACACAGCAGGCCTGGAGGCCTGCACGACGAGCGCCGCGTCGAGAGCGGCCGTGGCCGTTCGGACCTTCAGGTCCGCGACTTCGATCTGTCGTCGATCCGTCTCGCGGTGTCGGCCGGCGAGGCGTTGCCCGCCTCGCTCTACGATCGGTTCAAGGCGCGGTTCGGCGTCGACATCATCGACGGCATCGGATCGACCGAAGTGCTGCACATGTTCATCTCGAATCGGCCGGACGCGATCCGGCCCGGTTCGAGCGGCCTACTGGTGCCCGGCTACGAGGCGCGTCTGCTGAACGACGAGGCGGACGCGGTGCGGCTTGGCGAGATCGGCAACTTGTGGATCCGCGGCGACTCCGTCTGCGCCGGCTACTGGAACCAGCACGAGAAGACCAAGAACACCATCGAAGGGCACTGGATTCGCACCGGCGACAAGTACACGCAGGACGCCGACGGCTTTTACTGGTACGCGGGGCGCAGCGACGACATGCTCAAGGTCGGCGGCCTCTGGGTCAGCCCGGTGGAAGTGGAGAACGCGTTGATCGCGCACGCCGCGGTGCTCGAGTGCGGCGTCATCGGGCACGAGGACCACGACGGTCTGGTCAAGCCGATGGCGTTTGTCGTGCTGCGCGACGGTCACGCCGGCACGCCGGCGCTGGCGAAGGCGCTCCAGCAGGTCGTGCGCGACCGTCTCGCCGAGTACAAGCGGCCGCGCTGGATCGAGTTCGTCCCCGAGCTGCCGAAGACCGCGACCGGCAAGATCCAGCGGTTCCGCCTGCGCGCGCTGCGGTCGTAGGGAAGGCCAGAATCTCCGCGTGCTCCGCGGTTCGCTTTTCGTGCTGACGAATCGTCGTCAGCGGGACGCTCCGCCGACGCGGAATGCCGCGACGAAGAAGTCCGCGAACAGATCCGCGATGGCCTGCGAGCTGGCCGGACCGTCGGGACTGTACCACCGCGGGATCCAGTTCACCGCGCCAAACAGCGCGAAGGCCAGCAGCTTCGGATCGCCGGCGGCGAAAATGCCGGTCGCCATCCCTTCCTCGAGGACCCGGCGCACGCCCTTGTCGAACGCGTCGCGCCGCGCGATCACCGCCTTCAGGTGCGCCGGGGAGAGCGCTTCGAGGTCGAGGAACAGCGCCGTGCCGTGGAGCTCGTCGAGGATCGTGTGCACGAACGCGTCGATCAGCCGCCGCAGCTTGACGTCCGCGCCGTCGCCGCTGGCGTCGATCTCGTCGAACAGCTGCGCCAGGCAATCGAGCGAGTACTGATGGCAGGCGAAGAGGATCTCCTCCTTGTTCTTGAAGTAGTAATAGAGGTTCCCCTTCTTCATGTGCAGCGCCGCCGCGATCTGCTCGACGGTGGCGCCGTGGTAGCCGAGGCGGCGGAAGGCTTTTGCCGCGCTCTTCAGGATGTCGACGCGCGTCGAGGCCAGCGGATCGGCGTTGCGCGGCCGCTTGCGCCGGCGGCCACGGCCGGGCTTGCCGCCCCGCCCCACAGAAACTGTTGACTCCCTCGTCGCCACAGTCTTAAAGTATTTGAACGAGCGTTCAATTTCAATGATCACTTTTGACACCCGCCCCGACGCCTACAAGCACTGGAAGCTGACCTTCGACGGCCCGATCGCCACGCTGTCGATGGACGTGCGCGAGGACGCCGGTCTGTCGCAGGACTACAAGCTGAAGCTGAACTCCTACGACCTCGGCGTCGACATCGAGCTCGCCGACGCGATCCAGCGCCTGCGCTTCGAGCATCCCGAAGTGCGCACCGTGATTGTGTCGTCGCTCAAGGAGCGCATCTTCTGCGCCGGCGCGAACATCATGATGCTGCGCGGGTCGTCGCACGTTACCAAGGTGAACTTCTGCAAGTTCACCAACGAGACGCGCCTGGCGATGGAGGACGCGAGCGCCCACTCCGGGCTCAAGTTTCTCGCCGCCCTGAACGGCATCTGCGCCGGCGGCGGCTACGAGCTCGCGCTCGCCTGCGACGACATTCTGCTGGTCGACGATGGCAACTCGGCGGTCAGCCTGCCGGAAGCGCCGCTGCTCGGCGTCCTCCCCGGCACCGGCGGTCTCACCCGCGTCGTCGACAAGCGCCACGTGCGCCGCGATCTCGCCGACTTCTTCAGCACGCTGGTCGAAGGGGTCAAAGGCAAGCGCGCCGTCGAGTGGAGGCTGGTGGACGCCGTCTTCCCGACCAGTCAGTTCAAGGCGGCCGTTCAGACGCGGGCGCAGGCGCTGGCGAACGCGTCCGATCGGCCGAACGACGGCACTCCCGGCATTTCGCTCAACCCGCTGAACCCGGCCGTGACACCTTCGTCGATCACATATTCCGCCGTGTCGCTGACCTACAACCGCGAGAAACGCACGGCCGACCTCACGGTGCAGGGCCCCAGCGGACCGCAGCCGGCCTCGGTCGCGGAGATTGTCGCGGCCGGGGATCAGTTCTGGCCGCTGCGCGCCTTCCGCGAACTCGACGATGCGCTGCTGCGGCTGCGCGTCAACGAGCCGGAGATCGGCACCATCATCATTCGCACGCACGGCGACCCGAACGCGGTGCTGGCGATCGACGCGCTGCTGGTGGCCAACCGCCGGCACTGGCTGGTCCGCGAGATCCTCCATTTCATGAAGCGCACGCTCAAGCGGATGGACCTCACGTCGCGAACGTTCTTTGCGTTCATCGAGCCTGGCTCGGCGTTCGCGGGCTCGCTGTTCGAGCTGGCGCTGGCCGCCGATCGCTCGTACATGCTCCACGACGACGACGAGCAGAACGTCGTCGCGCTGTCGCCGTTGAATTTCGATCTGCTGCTGATGAGCAACGGCATCACGCGGCTGCGGACGCGCTTCCTCCACGACGACATGAAGCTCGCCGAACTGATCGCGCACGAAGGCCCCTTCAATGCCGCGGAGGCCGAGGAGATCGGGCTGGTCACGTTCGCGCCCGACGAGATCGACTGGGAGGACGAGGTGCGCGTCGCGGTCGAGGCGCGCGCCGCGTTCTCGCCGGATGCGATGACCGGTCTCGAGGCGAATCTCCGCTTCGCCGGGCCGGAGACGATGGAGACCAAGATTTTCGGCCGGCTGACGGCGTGGCAGAACTGGATTTTCCAGCGGCCCAACGCGGTCGGCGCGAAGGGCGCGCTGCAATCCTACGGTGAACAGGGGCGGCCGGAATTCGACTGGAAGCGCACGTAGCTGGTTCGGACGATGTGTGGCGGTGTCCTTGTACCGTTTGTGTTGATCAGCGAGGCGAGAAGACATGATCTCCGCCGAGAAAATTCCGAATAACGTCAACCTGTCGGGGAACAAGCGGCTGCAGCGCGCGCTGGAGCACTGGCAGCCGAAGTACATCCAGTGGTGGAAGGACATGGGGCCGCAGGGGTTCCAGGACTACCACCAGGTCTACGTCCGCACCGCGATCAGCGTCGATCCGGAGGGCTGGGCGCATTTCGAGTACGTGAAGCTGCCGGAGTACCGCTGGGGCATCTTCCTCGCCGACCCGGTGCACGATCGCAAGATCGGGTTCGGTGATTTCTTCGGCGCGCCGGTGTGGCAGGAAGTGCCGGGCGAGTTCCGCAACCAGCTGCGCCGGCTGATCGTGACGCAGGGGGACACCGAGCCGGCAAGCGTCGAGCAGCAGCGGCTGCTCGGCCAGCGCTGCCCGAGCATGTACGACCTGCGCAACCTGTTCCAGGTCAACGTCGAGGAAGGCCGTCACCTGTGGGCGATGGTGTATCTGCTGCACTCCTACTTCGGCCGCGACGGCCGTGACGAGGCGGAGGAGCTGCTCGAGCGCCAGAGCGGCAACCGCGACATGCCGCGCATCCTCGA
>JAOBWF010000075.1 GCA_025463215.1 Acidobacteriota bacterium
TCGCTGATGATGATCGCCAACGCCGGCGGCGGCGAGTACATGGAGCTCGATCGCGAAGGCGATCGCGAGATCGCGAACCGGATCATCGACGCCGCGCGCAAGCGCGCCGGATCGCGCGGGCTGGAAGTCGCCAACGAAGAACTGTATTGGCGCTTCCTCCTCGCCGCCGCCGCGTTCCTGGTCGCGGGTCTGCTGTTCCTCCAGGAGAAAACGGAGTTGTGGCTCCAGGCCGCGGGCGCGGCCGTCGCGCTGACGCTGGTCTGGACGCTGACGCGCTGATGCGAGGGCGCACGGCACCGGTCGCGGCGCTCCTCTTTACCTCCGGTTTCTGCGCGCTGGTCTACCAGGTCAGCTGGCTGCGCGAGTTCCGCCTGATCTTCGGCGCCTCGACCCTCGCGTCGGCCGCGGTGCTGGCGATCTTCATCGGTGGCCTCGGGATCGGTGGATTGCTGCTCGGCGCGCGCGCCGATCGCCACCCGCGCCCCCTCCTGTTCTACGCCACGCTCGAGGCGATCGTCGCGGTCTTCGCGGCGCTCAGCCCGGTCCTGCTCATGCTGGCGCGGACCATCTATCTCGCGAGCGGCGGATCGAGTCGCCTCGGTCTCGCCGCGGCGACCGTCGAGCGGCTGCTGCTCAGCATCGTCGTGCTCGCGGTGCCGACGATTGCCATGGGCGGCACGCTGCCGGCCGCAGCGCGCTTCGTCACCCGCGACGGCGACGCCAGGCGTCAGGATCTGGCGACCCTGTACGCGCTCAACACCCTCGGTGCCGTCGCCGGCTGCGTGATCGCGACGTTCTTCCTGCTCGAAATCTATGGCACGCGCGCGACGATCTGGCTCGCCGCCGCGCTCAACATTCTCGTCGCCGTGATGGCGCGCGGGATCGATCGCGAGGCAGGAGCGGCTGGAGAGGGGGGACCGGGCTCCGCCCCTCCGCCCGCGCCCGCGCATGCGCCCCTCCCAGCCGATCTGCCGCATGTTCCGGTCTTTCTGCTCGCGGCGTCCGGCACGGTCGGCTTTGCGTTCTTCCTGATGGAGCTCGTCTGGTATCGGCTGCTGTCGCCGCTGCTCGGCGGATCGGTCTTCACGTTCGGCCTCGTTCTTGCGGTTGCGCTGGCCGGCATTGGCATCGGCGGTCTCTTGTACTCGGTGGTGTCGAGCGAGCGCCCGCCGACGCTTGCCGGATTCGCGGCGACCTGTTTGCTCGAAGCGGCGGCCGTGGCGCTCACGTTCGCGCTCGGCGATCGCGTGGCACTGCTGGCGCTGGCGCTGCTCCCGCTCGGCGCGGACGGCTTCAGTACCACTATCGCGTGCTGGACGCTGGTGACCTCGATCGTCGTCTTGCCGCCGGCGATCGTCGCCGGCTATCAGTTCCCGCTGCTGATCGCCCTGTTCGGCCGCGGACGCGATCGGCTCGGGCGCGACGTCGGCCTCGCCTACGCGGCGAACACGGCGGGCGCGATCATCGGATCGCTCGCCGGCGGATTCGGCGTGATGCCATGGCTCTCCGCGTCTGGAACCTGGCGGCTCGTCGCCGTCGTGCTGGTGCTGCTCGGCGCCGCCGCCGCCGTGCTCGATGCCGCGGCAGGCGAGGCGCGCGACCAACACGCCGCTTCGCGTCCGCCGCGGCACTGGCGTTCCGTGCCGCTCGCACTGCTGACCGCCATCACGCTGCTGCTCCTCACCGCGGCGGGGCCGACTTCCATCTGGCGCCACAGCGGCATCGGCGCCGGACGCGCGCCGAAAGACATCTTCACGTCGCCGAACCAGCTGCGTTCCTGGCAGCAGTTCGCCCGTCGCGCGATCGTCTGGGAAGGCGACGGCGTCGAGAGCACGGTCGCGCTTGCGGTCGAGCAGAACGGTTACGCATTCATCGTCAACGGCAAGTCCGACGGCAGCGCGCGCGGCGATGCAGGCACACAGGTGATGCTCGGTCTGCTCGCGGCGCTCCGCCACCCATCGCCGACACACGGGCTGGTGATCGGCCTCGGGACCGGCAGCAGCGCCGGATGGCTCGGCGCGATTCCGACCATGGAGCGCGTCGACGTCGTCGAGCTCGAGCCGCTGGTCGTCGACGTCGCCCGCGCCAGCGAGGCGGTGAATCACGACGTGCTCCACAACCCGCGTGTGCACGTGACGATCGCCGACGCGCGCGAAATCCTGCTGACCGGGCGCAACCGCTACGACGTCATCGCCTCCGAACCGTCGAATCCCTTCCGCGCCGGAATCGCCAGCCTCTTCACCGTCGAGTTCTACCGCGCGGCCCGCAGCCGGCTCACCGACGACGGCGTGTTCGCGCAATGGGTGCAGGGCTACGAGATCGACACGCGGACGCTCCGGGCCATCTACGCGACGATGGCGGCGGTGTTTCCGCAGATCGAGACCTGGCAGACCAACCACGGCGACCTCGTGCTGATCGCGACGACGCGGACGTCCCAGTGGAATGCGGCGGCGATGCGGTCGCGCATCGCCGCGGAGCCGTTCCGATCGGCGATCGGCAATACCTGGCGCGCCACCGACATTCAGGGCGTGCTGGCGCATTACCTGGCAAACGACGACTTCGCGCGCGCGATGGCGGGCAGCGGCGGCGCTGATATCAACACCGACGACCGCAACGTCGTCGAGTTCGGATTGGCGCGATCGGTCGGTCGATCGGCATCGGGCCTGGTCGCCGACGTCCGCAACCTGGCGCGCGCAACCAACGCGTGGCGGCCGCCGCTGGACAGCGACGCCGGCATCGCCTGGCCGGCGGTCGACACGGCCTGGAGGAACTTCGTCGGCTGGGATCTGTTCTCGTCGATCGCGCGCACGCTGCCGCAGGAGGAGCGGCTGCGGCAGGCGGCGATGCAGCGCTACTACGTCGACAACGACGCGGCCGCCGCGCGCGACATCTGGCGCCGGCAGACCGAGGGGGCGCGCGACCCGGTGGAACTGGCGATGGCCGCCGACCTCGAAGCGGAGGCCGGCTCCGATACCGCGCTACCGCTGATCGACCAGTTGCGCGCCCACCAGCCGGCCGAGGCCGACACCATCCTCGCCACGCTGCGGTTCCGGCAGTCCCGCTACGACGAGTCGGCGGCCGCGCTGGCGGCGGCGTTCACCCGGATGCGCACGGATCCATGGCCGCTCATGCGGTTCACGCAGAAGGCGCTGGAATTGGCCGCGACCGTGGCGACACGCCAGCCATCGACCGCGCGCGTGATGTTCGATGCGCTCGAAAAACCGTTCAGCGTACGGTTGGCGGACGTGTCGCGCATCGTCACCCGCACCGAGCTCGCCGTCCACGTCGGCTTCAAGGATGCATGCCAGGCGGCGGTCGGCGAGACGGAGCCGCACGTGCCGTGGACGCAGGCGTTCCTCATCATGCGCCGCGACTGCTACCAGCTGACGACCGATGCGCGGCTGGCCGGCGCGGTGCGCGATCTCGGCGAGTTCATCGCCCGCGAGCCGCTGCCGCTCGCGGTGCGGTAAGAAGAAGACGCCGCGATCACATCGTCTCGTTCCACAACCACGCCGCTCCCCTGACGCCGCTCGAATCGCCGTGCATCGCGCGGACGAGCCGCGTCGTGACCGTATCGGAAAAGATGTGCGGCCCCCAGCGTTGCGGCACGCGGTCATACAGGCGATCGATGTTCGAGAGGCCACCGCCAAGCACGATCACTTCCGGGTCCAGCAGGTTGATCACGCTGCCGAGCGCGCGCGCCATGCGTTCTTCGTACCGCGCCAGCGTCGCATCCGCGAGCGCCTCGCCCGATGCGGCACGGATCGCGATCTCTTCGGCGGTGATCGCCACTCCCCCGTTCGCGGCGTAGTCGCGCGCCAGCGCCGGGCCCGAGAGGAACGTTTCGATGCAGCCGCTCCGGCCGCAGTAGCAGGGCGGTCCCGGTGATTCGGTGCCGCGCGCCGCCGGCAGTGGATTGTGCCCCCACTCGCCGCCAATCGCGTTCGCCCCGACGAGCACCTGGCGATTGATCACGACGCCGCCGCCGGTCCCCGTGCCGACGATGACGCCGAAGACCGACGAGGCACCGGCCGCCGCGCCGTCGGTCGCCTCGGACAGCGCAAAGCAGTTCGCGTCGTTGGCGAAGCGCACCGGTCGATCGAGCAGCCGCGACAGATCCTCCGCCAGCGGCCGGCCGTTCAGCCAGGTCGAGTTCGAGTTCTTGATCAATCCCGTCGCGGGCGAGATCGTGCCGGGAATGCCGATGCCGATCGACCCGTGGCCGCCGGCATCCCGCTCGATCTCCCGCACCAGACCGCTGACCGCGGCGAGCGTGCGGCCGTAATCCCCGCGCGGCGATGCGATCCGGCGGCGCGCCCGCTCGCCGCCGCCGTCGGCGATCGCGATGCCTTCGATTTTCGTGCCGCCAAGATCGATGCCGATCCGCATGCCTCTATAATCTAGACCATGACGATCAGAAACTTGATCCTCGTGGCGACGTGCGCCGCCGCCGCCGGCTGCACGGCGGCATCGTCGAAGCCGGCGCCGACCACGGCCGAAGCCAAGGCGTTCCTCGACAACGCCAGCGCGACGACCCTCAAGCTGGGCACACAGCAGGGGCAGGCCGGGTGGGTCCAGCAGACGTTCATCACCGATGACACCGAAGCGATCGCCGCGCGCGCCAACCAGGCGGCGAACGAGGCCGGCGCGCGGTTCGCGCGCGAATCGGTGCAGTACGACCACGTAGAGGTCGCCGCCGATCAGCGGCGCCAATTGAATCTGCTCAAGGTCGCGCTGGTACTCGCGACGCCGTCGGACGCGAAAGAGTCCGACGAGCTGTCGAAGATCATGGCGCGGCTCGAGTCGACCTACGGCAAGGGCAAGTGGTGCAGCGACGCGGCCAGGCCGGACACGTGCAAGAACATCGACGACGTGTCGCGGATTCTGTCCGCGCCTGGCGAAGAGCACGCCCTGCGCGCCGCGTGGGAGGGCTGGCACACGATCGCGCCGCCGATGCGCAAGGACTACCAGCGCTTCGTGGAGCTCTCGAACAAGGGGGCCAAGGAGCTCGGTTTCGCGAACACCGGCGCGATGTGGCGCAGCAAGTACGACATGGCGCCCGACGAGTTCACCACCGAGCTCGATCGGCTGTGGGATCAGGTGCGCCCGCTCTACGTCGAGCTGCACGCCTACGTCCGGATGAAGCTGCACGCGAAGTACGGCGACGCGGTGCCGGCCACGGGTCCCATCCCCGCTCATCTGCTCGGCAACCTGTGGGCGCAGGACTGGTCGAACATCTACCCGCTGGTCAAGCCGGCGAACGCCGACGCCGGCTTCTCGCTGACCGACATCCTGAAGCAGCGCAAGATGTCCGCGCTCGACATGGTCCGCGCCGGCGAGCGCTTCTACACCTCGCTCAGCTTCGACCCGCTGCCGAAGACCTTCTTCGAGCGATCGCTGTTCGTCCGGCCGAAGGACCGCGACGTCGTCTGCCACGCGAGCGCGTGGGATATCGACTACGAGCAGGACATCCGCATCAAGATGTGCATCGAGCCGACCGCGGAGGATTTCACGACCATCCACCACGAGCTCGGCCACAACTTCTATCAGCGCGCCTACAGCACGCAGCCGGTGCTGTTCCGCGACAGCGCCAACGACGGTTTTCACGAGGCGATCGGGGACACGATCGCGCTGTCGGTGACGCCGGAGTATCTGGTCACGATCGGGCTGCTCGACAAGGCGCCCGACACGTCGCGCGACATCGGCCTGCTGATGAACAAGGCGCTCGAAAAAATCGCGTTCCTGCCGTTCGGCCTGCTGATCGATCAATGGCGCTGGAAGGTGTTCGCCGGCGAGATCACGCCGGCTGAATACAACAAGGCGTGGTGGGACCTGAAGCTGAAATACCAGGGGGTCGCGCCGCCGTCGCCGCGCGGCGAAGAATTCTTCGATCCGGGCGCGAAGTACCACGTCCCCGACAATACGCCATACACGCGCTACTTCCTCGCCGACATCCTCCAGTTCCAGTTTCACCGCGGCCTGGCGAAGACGGCCGGCTGCACGCTGCCGCTGAACCGCTGCTCGATCTTCGCGAACACGGCCGCCGGCGAGCGGCTGAAGACGATGCTGTCGATGGGGCAATCGCGGCCGTGGCCGGACGCGCTCGAGGCGCTCACCGGCGCGAAGCAGATGGACGCGACCGCCATCCTCGACTACTTCGCGCCGCTGTCGAAATGGCTCGACCAGCAGCTCGCCGGCAAGCCGGTCGGCTGGTAACGAACTGGAAAGGCGGAAGTCCTACCGCCGTTGTGAGTGCTTCAGCGCGAGCGCATACTCTTTGCTGACGAAGTCGGCATACGTGCGGAGCGATTGGTCGATCTGATCGGCGGATCCCTTGCGCTCATACGTCTGCACCGCATCGAGCGCGGCGTGGCAGGGGACGTTGTCGTCGTGCGCGACGAGCGTCGCGAAACGGTCTTTCAACGCCGACAGCGCCTCGGCGCCGTGGTTCGCCGGCAGCACCTCGTTGAAGGCGTCGACCACCGCTTTGAGCGCGTCCCGCTCCTTCACGCGATTCTCGAAGATCGAGGCGAGCGCCGCCTCTTCACCGGTCGCGGTGCCATCGTCGAGGACCGTCGCGGCCACCTCGACCTTCGCGCCGGCGGGCAGCCGATCGAGCGGGAGCTCGCGCGATTCGCCGGGCATCAGGCGCTCGAGACGCTCAGCCGCCTGGGGCAGACCGTGGGTGACCTCGCTGAGGTAGCCGTCGGTGGTGTAGATCTCGCGATGCGTGCGGCCGCCGCCTGATTCGATGATGGTGGCCAGACTCCAGGCGGTCACCGGCTGACGGCCGGTGTTGGTGATCCGCACGTGGCTCGAGTCGCCGGTCACGACGTCGCTGACGACCAGCGGAGATTCGGCGGCGTGGGCAGTGGAGGCGACGAGCGCGAGAACGACCGAGCCGATGATGCGCATGCTCATCCGGACAGCGGGAGCAAGCCGCGTTCCAGCCGGACGCGATCGACGAACTTTCCGCGCAGCCTCAGCGTCTGATAAGGTCAACCCATGTCCGCCACCCGCCTGCGCTGGCTCGCCCCGCTTGCCTTCTGCGCAGCGTTATCGATCGCGGCGGTGCCGGCCGAAACCGACCTCGACGCCTTCATGCGCCAGGTGGTGGCGAGGCGCGACGATAACTGGAAGAAGCTGCAGCAGTACGTGTTCGACGAGCGCGAGCAGATGGAGATGCGTGGGCCGAACCGCGTGCCGATCTGGGGCGAGAAGCACGAATACACGTGGTTTATCCGCGACGGGTTCTTCGTCCGCAGCCCCGTGAAATTCAACGGCGTCACGATCGGCGAGGCCGAGCGCCGCAAGTTCGAGGCCGACTATCTCAAGCAGGCGCAGGAGCGGGACACGCGGCCGCCGCGCGGCGGCAGCGTCACGCTCGACGGCTCGGGCAGCATCAGCATCGATCGCGGCGCATCGGCGGACGCGGCGCCGCGCGCGGCGGACGATCCGTCCCAAGACGTCAGCGGCGTGATTCGCCAGAACCGGCCGCCGCAGTTCATCTCGTCGGCCTATTTCCTGCGGTTCAAGTTCGAGGAAGGCAAGTACGCGCTGGTGGGGCGCGAAACTCTCGACGGCCGCCCGGTGCTGAAGATCGAGTACTACCCGGCGCGGATGTTCAGCGGCTCCGATCGCCGCCGCGGTGGCAAGGATCGATCGAAAGACGCCGCCGCGCGCGACGCCGAATTCCAGCGGCTGATGAACAAGGTCGCGCTCGTCACGATCTGGGTCGAACCCACGGCGCATCAGATCGTGAAATACACCTTCGACAATGTCGGCTTCGATTTTCTGCCCGCCCAATGGCTCGTCCACGTCAGCGACGTCAAGGCGACGATGACGGTCGGACAGCCGTTTCCCGACGTGTGGCTGCCGTCGAACATGGAGATCAACGTCGCGATGACCGCGGCGTTCGGCCAGATCGACCTGCGCTACGGCCTCGATTATCACGACTATCGCGTCCCCAGCGTCACCAGCAAAGTCGGCATCAAGTAGCCATGTGGGCGACGATCCTCGTCGCGCTGCTCGCGGTCGCCCCCGTCCAGCCGCCGGACACGGTCACCGCGATTCACGTGCAGGGCAACACCGCGACCGCCGACGAGGAGATCCGCCGGCTGGCCGACGTCCGGGTCGGGATGCCGTTCGACGAGCACACGGCGGAGAGCGCCGCGGCGAAGCTGCGTGCCGCCAGGCGGTTCGACCGGGTCGAGGTGCTCAAACGGTTCACCTCGATCGACGACCCGTCGCAGATCACGCTGCTGATCATCGTCGACGAAGGTCCGGTGAAGATCGTCATGACCGGCGACCCGGACGCACCGACGCGGGTCGTGCGCAAGTCGCTGCCGAACATCCTGGTCCTGCCGATCCTCGGACGTGAGGACGGCTATGGGGTCACCTACGGCGCACGCCTGACGCTGCCCGACCCGCATTGGATGGGACCACGCAGCCGGGTCACGTTTCCGCTGACGTGGGGCGGCAGCAAGCAGGCGGCGGTCGAGCTCGAGAAGCGGATCGACGGCGGCGTGATCGATCGCGTCACCGGCGGCGCCTCGGTGTCGCGGCGCACCAACCCGGCGTTCGGCCAGGACGACGATCGCGCCCGGCTGTTCGTGCGCGGCGAACACGAATTCACCCGCGTCCTCCGGCTCGGCGCGACGACCGGCTGGCAACGCGCGTCATTCGAGGGCGTGGCCGATCAGTTCTTCCAGACGAGCACCGACGTCGTGGTCGACACGCGGACCGACCCGATCCTCGCGCGCAACGCCGTCTATGGCCGCGCGTCGATCGAGCACCTCGCCTTCGGTAACGGCCCGGAGGACGGCGGACACTACCGCGGCGGCGTCAACCGCACCATGCTGGACGGCCGCGGCTACCTCGGGCTGATCCGCCAGACGGTGCTGGCGGTCCGCGTCCTGCGCGAGGACTCGAGCCGTCCGCTGCCCGACTATCTCGAGCCGCAGCTCGGCGGCTTGAGCACGCTGCGCGGCTTTCGCACCGGCAGCTTCGTCGGCGACACGGTCGTCGCGATGTCGACGGAGCTCGTGGTGCCGCTGACGTCGCCGATCAAGCTGGCGAAGTTCGGCGTCACCGCCTTCATGGACCGCGGCGCGGCCTACAACAAGGGCGAGCGGTTCGCCGATCAGACGCTGCACGACGGCTACGGCGGCAGCGTCTGGTTCGCCGCCGCCTTCTTCCGGCTGAACATCGCCGTCGCGCACGGCCGCGGTGCGTCGACGCGGGTGCATGCCGGCGGAAACATCACGTTTTGAAACATGTCTGGCTCGCGGCGCTGGCGGCGATCGCAGTGCTACAGGCGGCGCAACCGCCGCAGCCGCCGACCTTCCGCGCCGAAGCCAACCTCGTACGCGTCGACGTCACCGTGGTCGATCGCCACGGCGAGCCGGTGACGAACCTTACCGCCGAGGATTTCGCGGTCGAGGAAGACGGCGCGGCGCAGGCGGTCACCTCGTTCAAATTCGTCTCTGCGGACGGCCGTCCGCCGGCGGGCGATGACACTTCCCTGCCGATTCGGTCGCCGGAGCATGCCGCCGCCGAAGCGGCGCGCGACGACGTGCGCGTGTTCGTGATTTTCTGGGACGAATACCACATCGGCCGGTTCGCCGAAGCGATCAAGGGACGCCGCGCCCTGACCACGTTCGTCACGACGGCGTTCGGACCGGCGGATCTGGTCGGACTGATGGATCCGCTGCTGCCGGTCGACGCGCTCACGTTCACACGCGACCGCCGCGAGCTCAGCGACAAGATCGCCAGGCTCGAAGGGCGATTCGGCATCTACACGCCGACGCGCAGCGCCGCCGAGGACAACATGATGGAGCGGCGCGATGTCGCGCGCGTCCGCTCCGAAGTCACGATCTCCGCGCTCAAGTCTGCCGCGGTCCACCTCGGGAGCATCAAGGAAGGGCGCAAGTCGATCGTGTTCGTCAGCGAAGGGCTGAGCGGCCTCGGGATGGACCAGCTGCCGCTGCTGCGCGAGTTGACCGACACCGCGAACAACAACAACACGGCGATCTATACGCTGGATCCCTCGGGCTTGAACGGCGGCGTGTCCGACGTGCTGCGCCAGATCGCGGAGAGCACCGGCGCGGAAGCGTTCGTCAACACCAACACGCCGGAGAAGGCGTTGCGGCAGGTGGTGCGCGAAGCGAGCGCGTTTTATCTGCTCGGCTACGCGCCGGTCCGCAACGTCCAGGACGGCAAGTTCCACAAGATCGGCGTGAAGGTGAAGCGATCGGGCGTCCAGGTCAGGTCGCGCCGAGGCTACTGGGCGCCGAACGCGACCGAGGTCGAGAAGGCGCGCACCGAGGCGGCCAGCGCGGAGGCGATTCCTGCCGACGTCACGAATGCGATCGCGGTGCTGTCCACCACCCGTGCCGAGCGGCTCGTCGACGTCTGGGCCGGCGCCGCGCCCGGCGCCGACGCCGCG
>JAOBWF010000083.1 GCA_025463215.1 Acidobacteriota bacterium
ATCGCCGCGGCCGGCGCCGGCACCGCCGGCTGATCCGGCGCACGCGCGCTGACGCGCTCCGATTCGACGAAGCGCTGGTAGATGTAGGCCGAGGCGCCGACCGCGACCGCCGACGACAGCAGCACGACGGCCGCGGCAGCGACCAGCGACGCCTTGCGCGTGACCCAGCGGAACCGGCCGGTGTGCGGCGTCTGGACGTCGAGGCTCTCGGCCGCGTGCGTCACCATGTCCGGGGTGATGCGACTGGCGCGAACCGAGAACGCCGCGAGCAGCGCGCGGTCGCAAATCAGGTTGATCAGCCGCGGGATGCCGCCCGACCAGCGATGCACGTGCTGCAGCGCCTTGGCGGTGAAACTCACCGCGGCGCCGCCGCCGGCAATCGTCAGCCGGTGCGCGACATAGGCGGCGACCGTTTCGGCATCGAGCGGCTTGAGCTCGTAGCGGATCGAGACGCGCTGATCGAGCTGGCGCATCTCGGGCGATCGCAGCAGCGTCTGGAGATTCAGCTGGCCGACCAGAATAATCTGGAGCAGTTTCTCCTTGTCGGTTTCCAGGTTCGAGAGGATCCGGATCTGCTCGAGCACCGCCAGCGGCAGGTTCTGCGCTTCGTCGATGATCAGGACCGCGCTCGCCTTGAGCGGGATCAGCGACAGCAGGAAATCGTAGAGGGTCTCGATCAGCTCCTGCTTGGTGACGTTCGCCATCCGGCCGGCCTTGATCTCGTCGCGCGAGATCACGCCGAAGTCCTGCAGGATCCGTTTCAGCAGATCCTCTTCGGTCAGGAACGGATTCAGCACCAGGGCGGTGAACGTGGTGCGATCGATCTGTTCGAGCAGCGCGCGGCAGAGCGTCGTCTTGCCGGTGCCGATGTCGCCGGTGACGACGACGAATCCTTCGCGGCGGCGGATGGCGTACTGCAGCAGGTCGAAGGCGTTGCCGTGCGACTGACTGCGGTAGAGATACTTCGGGTCGGGCGTCAGGCTGAACGGCTTTTCCGAAAACCCGTAGTAGGTCTCGTACATGTTATTGCGCCGCCACGCCGGCGATGATTTTGGCGGTCAGGAGGATGACGAGCTCGACGCGCTTGTGGGTCACCACGGTGCCGCGGCCGAACCAGCCGCCGCTGGTCCCGAGCGCCTTCCGTTCTTTGATCTCGCGATCGCGGGTGAAGCCGGCGATGACGAGCGTCTCGCCGTCGACGACGCGCGCGAGCATGTCCGATTCGATCGCCGCCGGCGCCTTGAGAATCGGCGTCAGGCTCAGGGTCACGACCGAGTCGCCGGAAATCTGCGGCGTGACGCTGAAGCTCATCGCCTCGGTGCGGACGATCGATGGCTCATTGTTCAGCGTCAGCATGCGCGGGTTCGCGACCAGGGTCACCGTCCCCTGTTCGCCGAGCAGGCCGAGCAGCTTGGCGACATCGGTCACCCGCAGGCCGTTCATCGTCTGGCGCGTCGCCACCGGGATGTCGGCGGTCGGCGCTCCGCTCATCTTCGCCGCGACCGCGGCCCAGTCGATCCCGGATGCCTTGGCGTCGCTCGGTTCCACCTCAATCACGCGGGCGTCGATCTGCACCTGCCGGTGAACGCGATCCTGGACTGTATCGAGGTAGATCGACACGCGATCCAGCCGCTCGGGAAAATCGGTCACCTGCAGCAGGCCGGCCTTCCGATCGACGTTGAACGTCGCATGCTCGGTGAGCAGCATGCGGACGCCGTTCGTCAGGTCCGCGAAGATGTCGGTCGTCGTCGAGCTCGTGACGCCGACGCTGGTCCGCGGTCCGCCGTCGCCCCCGACGGCCGCCGTCGCCACTCGTGCCGTCGCGATGTAGTTGAGATCGAAGATCCGCGTCTCGGCCTCACGCCTGAAGACGCGGATGACGCTGCCGTCGAGCGCGAAGTCGAGGCCGAGCGGACGCAGGATCAGACCGAGCGCCTGCCGCACGGTGACGTTCTTGAGCTCGCCGATGAACGTCCCCGCGATCGCCGGGTCCGGGACGATGCTGAGGTTGGTGCCGCGCACCAGCAGCAGCAGGAGATCCCTGACCGGAACCGGTTGCGCGAACGTCAACGTGAACGCGCGGCGGTCGAGATCGCCGGCCAGCTCGCGCTCGTCCAGCTGGGTCAGCGGCAGGGTCGGCATCGGCGCCGGCCGTTGCGGCCGCGACTGCGCGAACGCGGTCGCCGCACCCAGCAGCACGCACGCCGCCCCTACCGTGCGAAGAAACTCCACGTCCCTCAATTTCGGTTCGGTAACCGGTTGGCGATAGGAAGGTGCAGCTTCGCGCAGTCATGCGCAAACGCGCACGATGCGACGCCGCCGAAAGGGCAAACGCTGAATCGGCGCGCGCCTACGCCGTCGGCGGAATGTCGATCACGCCGGGCGGGGTCTGCCGCTTGAAGACCAGGGCGCCGAGCACGCCACCGAGGGTCGAGAAGATGCCGCCGACGAAAATCCAGAACATCAGGCCGACGATCCGGCCGAGGATGAAATATGCGCCGCCCATCACGCCGCCGCGGCCATAGCGATCGAGGACGTCGCGCGCTTCCGGCGGCAGCGTGCCCATGTCGAGCAGCCGCTGCACCATCGCCTGCTCCATCGGCGCCACCAGGATGTCGATCGGAATGGAAACCAGCGACCGCACCAGGGCGCCGGCAATGCCGGCGAGCAGCCCGACCAGCGCGCCGTCGCCTGGCGTCATCGGCGTCGATCGGTTCTGCTGGAACAGGTAGGCGGCGACCGCGCCGCCGCTCACCACCCACAGGCAGCAGCAGACGTTGCCGGCGGCAATGATCGGCAGCGCCGACAGCACACCCATGACCACGCCGCCGACGAGCGCCGGCTGCGCGTAGGGGGATTTAGTCGTAGTACTCGCGGCCAAGGTGCGTGATGAGCTCCTCGCCCTTAAGGTACCGCAAAGTGTTCTTCAACTTCATCAACTGAATGAACAGGTCGTGCTCGGGATAGACCTCCGGCGCGTGCATCGGGCTCTTGAAATAGAACGACAGCCACTCCTGGATGCCGTGCATGTTCGCCCGCTTGGCCAGGTCCAGGAACAGCGCCGTGTCGAGCACGATCGGCGCGGCCAGGATGCTGTCGCGGCACAGGAAGTTGATCTTCAGCTGCATCGGGTAGTTGAGCCAGCCGAAAATGTCGATGTTGTCCCAGCCCTCTTTGTTGTCGCCGCGCGGCGGATAGTAGTTGATCCGGACGACGTGCGAGATGTCCTTGTAGAGATCCGGGTAGAGGTGCGGCTGGAAGATGTAGTCGAGCGCCCCCTTCTTGCTTTCTTCCTTGGTCTTGAATGATTCCGGATCGTCGAGCACCTCGCCGTCGCGGTTGCCGAGGATGTTGGTCGAGTACCACCCGGCGACGCCGATCATTCGCGCCTTGAGGCCCGGCGCGATCACCGTCTTGATCAGCGTCTGACCGGTCTTCATGTCGTTGCCGCACACGGGGGAACCGGTGGCCGCGGCGAGCTCACGCAATGCCGGTACTTCCGCGCTGAGGTTGGGCGCCGCGTTGCCGTACGCCAGCCCTTCCTTGAGCGCGGCGTAGGCGTAAATCATGCTCGACGCAATCGCCGGATCGCTTGCCTCGAGCCCCTTCTCGAACGCGGCCAACGACTGATGGCACGCCGCCTCGGTCAGGAAGATCTCGGTGCTGCCCGCCCAGATGACGACGAGGCGGTCGCACCCATGTTCGGATTTGAATGCGCGCATGTCGGCGATGAGCTGATCGGCGAGATCCTTCTTGTTCTTGCCTTTCTTGACGTTGGGGCCGTCGAGACGCTTCACATAGTGGCGGTCGAACACGGCCGGCATCGGCGTGATCGCGGCGAGCTCGTCTTTCACCTGATCGAGCAGCTTCTCCTCGAGCACGCCGGCGTGCTTGGCGGCCTCGTAACAGTTGTCGGCGAAGATGTCCCAGCCGCCGAAGACGATGTCGCTGAGATCGGCGAGCGGCACGAACTCCTTGATGAGCGGCGATCGGCCTTCGGTGCGCTTGCCGAGCCGGATTGTGCCCATCTGGGTCAGCGAGCCGATCGGTTTTGCAATGCCTTTGCGGATCGCGAGGACGCCCGCGATGGTGGTGGTGCTGACGGCGCCGAGGCCGACGAGGAGCACGCCGAGCTTGCCGCGTGCGGGAGCGATATTAACGGGAGTAGACATGAATGCCAGATCATAACCCGTCGGCGCTCAGCTGTCAGCTGGCGTTAGCTAACGGCAACCATCGGTTAGCTAACGAGCGATGCCGTGCCCTCGTGCGGTAAGCTCGATCGCGGCGAACGTCAACACCTCGCGCCGAGGGCTGAAGACCCGCGCCGAGAGCTCGATATGTTTCTGAAGAAGGGCGACCCGTATCTGCTCATCGTCGGCATGACCGGCGTGAAGATGGGCGACGCGTTCGTGCAGATCGGCTGCGCGCACGGCGGCCGCATGGCCGCGGTGGCGAGCAAGGTCGGCCTCTCCGGCCGCGCCGCGGTGATCGCGCCAGACGAAACGTCGGCGGCGCGCGCGCGCCGGGCCGCCGAGGAGAGCGGCGTGCTGGTCGAAGTGGAGGTCGCCCCCCCGGCGCGGCTCCCGCTCGCCGACGCCGCCTTCGATCTCGCCGTGGTGGACGACACGGCCGGGCTGTTCGGGACGATGCGTCCGGAGAGCCGTGTCGCGTCGATCCGCGAGCTGATCCGCGTGCTGCGCGCCGGCGGCCGGGTGCTCGTCGTAGGCGCCGTGCCGCGCGGCGGCCTTGGCGCGGTGCTGTCACGCACCCAGAACGGCCCGCCCTTTGTCGCCTCGGGGGACGCGACCAAGGCGCTCGAAGCCGACGGGTTCAAGTCGGTGCGCACCCTGGCCGAGCGCGAAGGGCTCGTCTTCGTCGAGGGGATTAAGCCGCGCGGGTGACACCCTGTCCCGGCAGGAGTACACCATCGCGGTGTGGTTCCGCAGCAATGGCGAAGTTACAGAGCAAAACGACCGACGGCTATGGGCAGGAGTTTTGCCCCGCAGACGGCAACCGTCCATGCTTCCGCATTCACACACGAGGGGATCGGCGTCATGAACGCTAGCGTCCTCGCCATTGCCATGGCGACGCTCGTCGTCTCGCTGCACGGCCAACAGCCGGCGCAGCCGCCCGCCCGTCCCGACAGTGATACGCAGGGCTTTCGCTTCAAGAGCGGCGTCGAGCTGATCAACGTCACCGCGACGGTCTCCGACGCCAATGGACGGTTCGTCCCCGGCCTGCGCCAGGAAGATTTCCTCGTCTACGAAGACGACGAGCCGGTGACCGTCACCCACTTCGACGCCGAACGCGTCCCGGTGAGCCTCGGGATTGCGCTCGATACCAGCGGCAGCATGGCCGGCAGCAAGATTCAGGAAGCGCAGGCGGCGCTCGACCGCCTGCTGTTCGACCTGCTCGATCGGCAGGACGAAATCTTCCTCTACCGCTTCAGCAATACGCCGGTGCTGCTCCAGCAGTGGACGAAAGATCGCCAGCTGTTGTCGCGCGCGCTCGCGCGGCTCGAGCCGAACGGCGGCACCGCGATGTACGACGCGGTCGCCGAGGCGATCCCGCTGACGATGCAGGGCCACAACCAGAAGAAGGCGCTGCTGGTGATCTCGGACGGCAACGACACCGCGAGCTCCACCGCCGTGCGCCAGCTGAAGGCGCAGATCCGCGAGACGGAAACGCTGGTCTACGCGATCGGGATCGACGGCCAGGGCGAGTCGACCGCGCGCCAGCAGCCGCCGCCGACGCGCTTCCCGATGCCGACGCCGCGGCCGCGTCCATTCCCCGGCGCGCCGATGCCGCCCGGCGGGACGCCGCCGATCTTTCCGCGCCAGCCGCCGAGCGGTGGCGGCGGCGGATTCCGCCGCAGCCCGAATGACGATCGCGTCAACGTCGCGGCGCTGCGCGACATGACCGACGACAGCGGCGGGCGCACCGAGATCGTCCGCGACCCGCGTGATTTGAACCCGGCGACCGCGAGCATCGCCGACGAGCTGAGCAAACAGTACTACCTGGGATATCCGTCGAGCGGCAAGAAAGACGGCCGCTGGCACACGATCCGGGTGGAGCTGCGCAACCGCGCGTACCGCGTGCGCGCGCGGAAGGGGTACATCGCAAGCTAGAATGTCGCGTGCATGTGCTCGCGACCGCGCTCGGCCTCAGTCTCCTCGGCAGCTGCGGCGGTCTCCTGGTCGCGTCGACCCTCGTCTCCTTCCCGTCGCACGTCCGCACGCGGCTGGTGCCGTGGCTGGTCAGCTACGCGGTCGGCGCACTGCTCGGCGTCGCGCTCCTCGACATCCTGCCCGAAGCGCTGACGCTGCTGGCGCCGCAGGCGGTGTTCGGCACCCTGCTCGGCGGCATCCTGCTCTTTTTCACTCTCGAGAAGCTGGTGCTGCTGCGCCACTGCCACACCGACGAGTGCGAGGTGCACGGCGCGACCGCGCCGCTGCTGTTCATCGGCGACGGCTTTCATAACTTCATCGACGGCGCGATCATCTGCTCGGCGGTGATGACCTCGGTGCCGCTCGGCGTCAGCACCGCGATCGCCGTCGCCGCGCATGAAATTCCGCAGGAAGTCGGCGACGTCGCGATCCTGCTGGCCTCCGGCTACAGCCGCGGACGCGCGCTCCTTCTCAACGTCGTCTCGGGCGCCGCCAGCATGGCCGGCGCGCTGCTCGCCTTCGGCGCCGTCCAGGTCATCCCGGGTGTCCGCCCCTATGTCCTGGCGATGTCCGCCGCGAGCCTGTTGTACATTGCGATGTCCGATCTGATTCCGAACCTGCACAAGGGGGAGATCGACGCCAACGCGCTGCGCCAGGTGTTGCTGATCGCCGCCGGCATCGGCACCATCGTCTTCTTCGAAAAAGTGATTGGATAAATGTCGCTCGACAAGATGAACCTCGCGACGGTCGAGAAGATGTGGCGCCGTGAGGTCGAGGCGGCGGCGACGTACAAACACCTCGCCGATCGCGAAACCGACCAGAAGCGCAAGGACATCCTGATGCGGCTCGCCGACCAGGAAGACAAGCATGCCGCGCGCTGGTCCGAGCGCATCGCGGCGTCGACCGGACGCGTGCCCGACCCGAAGGAAGTCGAGCGCGGGCTGTCGTGGTTTCAGCGCATTTCCGATCCGAACGTCGTGCTCCATCGCCTCGAGCAGGAGGAGAACAAGGCGGAGGCCGAGTACGACCAGCTGATGCAGCGCCTGAGCAATCCGACCGATCGCCAGATCGCTGAAGAGGCGATGCTCGAGGAGCGCGATCACGCGGTCGTACTGCGCACGCTGGCCGGCGGCAAGATGCCGACGCCGCGTTCGACGCTCGACTCGATTCTCGGCCGCGAACGATGGCATGTGCGCGGCACCGGCTGGATCGGCGACGCGATCTACGGGGTCAACGACGGACTCGGCGCGGTGTTCGGCATCGTCTCGGGCATGGCCGGCTACACCGGCGGCAGCGAAGTCGTGCTCGCCGCGGGACTCGCCGGCACGCTCGCCAGCGCCTTGTCGATGGGGGCGGGTGCCTACCTGTCGTCGAAATCGCAGCGGGAGGTGTACGAGTCGGAGATCGCGCGCGAGCAGGCGGAGATCGACGAAGACCCGCACGAAGAGCTGCTGGAGCTCGAGCTGTTTTATCAGCTCAAGGGCTTCTCGGCGGAGGAAGCGCGATCGATGGCCGAGCGTCTCCAGAAGGAGCCCAAGCAGTTCCTGCGGACGCTGGTGCACGAAGAGCTCGGGCTGAACGAGGAAACGTTCCCGAACCCATGGCGGTCGACGCTGTCGGCGAGTGTCTCCACCGCGATCGGCGGATTCATTCCGATCATCCCGTTCTTCTTCACCGTCGGCATGCCGGCGGTCGTCGCCTCGTTCGTGATCAGCACCCTCGCGCACTTCGTCGTCGGCGCCTCGAAGTCGCTGGTCACCACCCGGTCGTGGTGGGCGAGCGGCGCCGAGATGACCGTCGTCGGCGTGATCGAAGCAGGGATCACCTACGGTCTCGGGCTCGCGTTCGCACATCGCTGACGAGGTGCGCGGTCGAGCCGTCTCGTTGCGAGGACAACCGGTAGAGAACTCGCCGTTTTGCGGCCCTTCATGCTGGCATCGCATTTGCCCGTTACGGTCGCAGCGAGGTGCAAGATGATCACATCAGTGTTCGGGTATGCCGCAGGCCTGCTGCTGACCGCGAGCGTCGCCGCCGCGGCCCCCGCCGGCCAGGTTGAACGGAAAGACTTTCAAGTCGCGAAGGACATCGCCACCAGCGTTCAGCGCTACGCGCAGTTCACGATCTTCGACGACGTGAGCGCGAACGTGAAGGATGGCGCGGTGACGTTGACCGGCAAGGTCACGATGCCGTACAAACGCGACGACATCGAAAAGCGGATCGCGAAAGTCAACGGCGTTCGAAGCGTCACCGATCAAATCACCGTCCTCCCCGTATCGCAGTTCGACGACGAGCTGCGCTACCGGATCGCGCGGTCGATCTACAACAACTCCAATTTCTGGAACTACGCGACGATGGCGAACCCGCCCATCCACATCGTCGTCGAGCACGGGCGCGTGACGCTGACCGGCGTGGTGCAGAGCGAGGTCGACCGGATGCTGGCGCGTACGCTGGCGACGCAGTTCGGCGCCCTGTCGGTGACCAACGCGTTGAAGACTGACGCGGAGGTCAGTGACGCCCTTGCGAAGTCCCACTGAGCTGAAGGTCGCGCTGGAGACGGGCGCCACGACGACGGCGCTCGTCTATAGCGGCGCGGCGGCGACGGGCCGCGGCGCCACGCTGATCCTCGGGCACGGCGCCGGCGGCGGGCAGCGAACCGCGTTCATGGTCGACTTCGCCGACGCGCTGTCGACCCTCGGCGTCGACATCGTCACCTTCAATTTTCTCTACACCGAGCAGGGCCGGCGGATTCCGGATCGCGCGCCGGCGCTCGAGGCCTGCTACCGAGCGGTGATCGAGGCGGTGCACGCCAACGTCGACAGCGCCCGCCGCGCACTGTTCATCGGCGGCAAATCGATGGGCGGCCGAATCGCGACGCAGGTGGCGGCGGCCGATCCCCAGTTGCGGCTCGCCGGCCTGGTGCTGCTCGGCTATCCACTGCACCCGCCCGGCAAGCCGTCGGAGCGCCGCGACAAGCATCTGCCGGCGATCGCACGGCCGATGCTGTTCGTCCAGGGCACGCGCGACGCCTTCGGCACGCCGGGCGAGTTGGCGCCGATCCTCGGCGCGATCACGCCGACGCCACTCGTGCACGTGGTCGCGCAGGGCGATCATTCGTTCAAGCTGTCGCGGAAGGATCCAGCGGCGCAGGCGAAGGTCTACGGCGAGGCGCAGCGCGCCATCGTCACGTTCGTATTTTCAGCTCCATGACCTCGCCGCCCTGCGAGAAGCCCTGGCCGACATAGAGGGTCACGCTGCGTTTGGACGGCCAGAGGACCACGCGATCGATGCGGTGCGTGCGGCACCAGGCGAGCGCCGCTTCGACCAGGCGGGTGCCGGTGCCACCGCGCGATGCCAGCCTCACGAACAGGTTCGACAGGTAGGCGACCTGCTCGTGCTCGGTCAGCGGACTGGGGTTCGGGATTTTCGCGATGCTCTGCAGCCACACCTGGCCGACGATCACGTGATTCTCGACCGCGACCCAGGCCTGCCATGCGCTGTCGATCTGCAGCTCGCGCCGCATCCACACCGCACAGCGCCTGACGAAGGCGTCATGTGACTCGGCCGGCGGCGACTGCGCGCTGCGAAATTCCCAGCGCAGCTCGGCGAGCGCCTTGGCATCGGCGACGGTCGCGGTTCTGATCTCGATCATGGTTCGCGCTGCCGAAGGAACGTAGACGCGGCCTCCACCACGGCATCCGGCCATTCGTGGCCGCCGTCGAACTCCAGCGGATGCACGCCGGCGCCCGCCTGGCGCAGCCGCTCGACGTCGCGCTCGAAGATTGCCCGTGTATACCACTCGTCGCGGGTGCCACGACAGACCAGCGCGTGCGGGACGCGGCCGAGGGCCGCGGCGTCGATGTCGGGCGGCACGTCGCCGCCGACGGCGATGACACCGTCCACGGGCCGCGGCGACGCCGCCGCGGCGCGGAGCGTCATCGCGACGCCCTGCGAAAAGCCGGTGAACACCAGCCGCCGGCGGCCGGGGTACTCGCGATCGACGCTGTCGAGAACCGCGGCGACATAGGCGAGATTGTCGGCGATTGCCAGCTCGCGGTCCTGACGGGTCATCCAGCTCGCGACCACCTGGTCCGCGCGGCGCCGGTAGAAACGGTGAAGCGCCTGAATCGACACCAGCAGCCAGCGGTCGGCTCCGGGGATACGCCGCATGCGTTCGAGCTGGGCGGCGGCGTCTTCGGCGTAGCCGTGGAAGCCGACGAGCCACCGATCGGGCGGCGGCGCCGGCGGGTCGACGAGATATCGCCCGTGCGTGCCGGTCGGGATAACGTGTTCGATCACCAGATCACCGTGACGATGCCGGAGCCGCGGATCTGTGCATCGCGGCTGATGAGCGGCAGATCGATGGTCTGGGCCGCGGCGCAGATCAGTGCGTCGAACGGATCGCGCGTGAACCGCATGTCATCGGCCCGGAACAGCTGCTCGGCGGTGGTGTCGAGCGGCTGGTACGACGGGTTGCTGAACAGGTCGTCGAAAAACGCGCGCACGGTGCGGCGCAGGTTGATGCGCGAGACGCGGGCGAGCAGGCTGCACTCCCACATCACGACCGCCGGGACGTAGAGAATCGCCTCGCGCCGCTCGCACCGATCGAAAAACGCCGCCGCGCGTGGCCCGAGCCTGCCGCCGCCGGCCGCGTGGAAGACAAGCGCGTGCGTATCGGTAACCGCCGCCGCGGGCTCAACCACGGCGCGCCCGCTTCCTGGTGCGGGCCGCGGACGCGGGGGCCGATTCCTTCACCATCAACGGCCGGCCCAGCGACGCGTCGAACAGCATACGCACCGCCTTGTCGCCGGCTTCGAGCCACGGATCGCCGGCGTCGAGGTCAATCGTCCCCACCACCGAACGCGACGGTCCGACGTGGCCGGATGCGCGCGCCGCGGTCACCAGCTGGTCGAGGAGTTCGCTGACGCTGCGCAGGCCGGCCGCGGGCGCGCGCCCCTTGAGCCACGTCAGATTGTCTGCGTCCAAGGTCACCGAAATTGCCCGCTTGGCCATATGTTTATACGATATCGCCTCAATATAATTCATGCAAGCGTGTATGCTGGTGCGCGTGAACGCCGCCGACATCCGCCCCGCGGCCCCTGACGAACAGACGCAGTCGACCCTGGACCTGTTTCTGATCTTCGTCGGCGCCAATGTCGTCGCGACCACGTTTCAGGTCGGCGCCAGCTTGTCGGCGTCGTTCACGCTGCCGGCCGCCACGGCGCTGATCGCCGTGGGCAGTGTCGGCGGCGCCGCGCTGGTCGCGGCGCTCGCGCCGCTCGGACCGCGTCTGCGCGTGCCGTCGGTGATCGCGGCGCGGCCCGCGCTCGGCATCGCCGGCGCCGGACTCGTGGCGGTCGTGCTCTACGTGAGCAACTTCGCCTGGATCGCGCTCAACAACGTGATCGCGGCGTCGGCGTGCGCGCGCGTCGGCGCCGCCTGGCTCGGACCGGCGGCCGATTCACCCACCGCCTGGGCGATTCTGCTCGGACTGCTGGCCACGTTCGTCGTCTGGCTCGGCCCTCGCGCGGTGGCGCGGGCGGATCGCATCGCCGTGCCGTCGATGCTGATCGTTGCCGTCGCGCTCACGATCGCGTGCCTGCGCGCCCCGCTGCCGCGGTTCGTGCCGTCGGGGCCCATCATCAGCTGGTTCAACGGCCTCGACGTCGTCGTCGGCTATCAGGTGTCCTGGATCCTGATGTTCGCCGACTACTCGCGCTACACCCGATCGGTGCGCGGCAGCGGGATCGCGGTGTTTCTCGGCCTCGCGATCACCAGCGCATGGATGATGCCGCTCGGCGCGATCGCGGCGCGGGCCGCCGGCACCAGCGACCCCGGCGCGATGCTCGATGCGGTCGGCCTCGGCACGGCGGGCGCCGTGCTGCTGACGCTGGCGACGCTGACGACCAACTTCGTGAATATCTACATGTCGTCGCTGGCGTGGAAAAGCCTGATGCCGCGCGCCAGCGACGGTATCGTGATCTGGTCGATTGGCGGCGTCGGCACGGCGCTGAGCGCGGTGCCCGGCGTCTGGCTGGCGCAGTACACCAATTTCATGACGCTCCTCGGCGCGGTGCTCGTGCCGGTGGGCGGCATCCTCGTGGCCCACTACTACATCCGCCCGCCGCGGATCGACGAGGGGTTCATCGCCGAGCTGTACGATCCGGCGGGCCGCTTCCGCGGTGTCTCGACCGCCGGCGTGATCGGGTGGGCGGCCGGCGCAGCCGTCTTCTTCGCGGCGGGATCGAAGGGCGGGACACTGCCGGCGCTCGCCGTATCGATCCTGGTCTATCGCGGCGTGCTGTACCTTCGCGAGCGATGAGCCGGCCGCCGCGAATCCAGGCGCCGGTTCAGGGTGCAGCGACCCTTCTGAGTTCGAAGTTCTGAGTTCTGAGTTCTGAGTTCTGAGTTCTGAGTTCTGACTTGTGAGCTCTCAGCCCTGAGCTCAGTCCGCTCTGAGACCCGCGAGCGGGTCGAGTGCAGCTGCGCGGCGGGCGGGCATGAGGCACGCGGCGAGCGTCGTGACGAAGGCGAGTGCGATCGCGACCGCGAAGGCGGCGGCGTCGACCGGCGACACGCCGTAGAGCAGACTGGACATCGCGCGGCCGACGGCCAGTGCGCCGGCGGCGCCGGCCGCTGCGCCCATCAGCGCCAGCCACAGGCCCTGGCGCACGACCAGCCAGAGCACGTCGCCCGGCTGCGCGCCGAGCGCCATCCGCACGCTGAGCTCCTGGCGGCGCTGGTTCACGCTGTACGAGAGCACGCTGTAGATGCCGAGCGCGGACAGGACGAGCGCGAGCGCAGCGAAGATTCCCATCAGCAGCATCAGCGCCCGCGGCGTATCGGTCGCCTCGCCGACAATCCGGTCGACCGTCCGCGCAGACGCA
This sequence comes from Acidobacteriota bacterium, assembly GCA_025463215.1. GTDB lineage: Bacteria > Acidobacteriota > Vicinamibacteria > Vicinamibacterales > CAVVIG01 > CAVQFC01. Next base: position 13,052 of record JAOBWF010000083.1, read on the forward strand.
AGCGGCAGGTTGGGGTCGAGCCGCCGCACCGACGTACGCAGCGCGCCGAGCAGCGTCGCCGCGTCGCCCTGCCCCTGTACGACGATGTGCAGGCCGCGGAACGGGAACTGGCGGAAGTTGAAATAGATCGCCGGCTCCGCCTCGCGCACCAGCGTCGAGTTCTTCACGTTGGCGACGACGCCGACGACCTGGAACTGGCGCGTCGTCATCAGCGACCGCCCCATCGGGCCAATCACCGTCATCGGCGAGATCACGCTTTGCCCGATCGGATCTCCGTTGGGCCACTGCCGCCGCGCCAGGGCCTGGTTGACGATGATCACGCCGGGCGCCTCGACGGTGTCGGCCGGCGTGAAGAAGCGCCCCTTGACCAGCGGCACGCCGAGCACGCGGAAATAGTCGTCGTCGATCGTCTGGTTCTGCGCCTGGGTCTCGTCCCCCGCGCGCGGCCGCGGCCGCCCCTGCACGAAGAACGGCCCGCGCCACGCCGCGTCGAGCGGGAGAAAATTGCTCGCGCCGGCGCCGCTGACGCCCGGCTGCGCGCGCACCGACGTCAGCAGCCGATCGTAGAAGTCGGCGATCTTCGCGAAATCCGAATACGAGTACGGCAACTCGACCTTCGCGGTGAGCGCGCGCGTCGCCGTGAATCCGGGATCCTGCTGCACGAGCCGCTGGAAACTGCGCGCCAGCAACGCCGCGCCGACCAGCAGCATCACCGCCAGGGTGATCTCGGCGACCACCATCGCGCTGCGCAGGCGCCGCCGCGCGCCGCCGCCGTCGCCGCCACGGCCCGATTCCTTCAGCGGCCGCTGCATGTCGCCGCGCGCCATCAGCATCGCCGGAATCACGCCGAATGCGATCGCGGTCAGCAACGCGAGCGTGACGGCGACGAGCAGCATACGGGCATCGAGCCCGACGCCGGCCAGCCGCGGCAGCTCCACCGGGGTCGCGACGACCAGCGCCTTCAGCGCCGCGACGGCGACGCCGACGCCGAGCGTGCCGCCCAGGACCGCGAGCAGGACGCTCTCGGTCAGGAACTGGCGAATCAGCCGCCCTTGGCTCGCGCCGATTGCGGCGCGCACGGCGACCTCGCGTTCGCGGACGGTGGCGCGCGCGAGCAGCAGGCTCGCGACGTTCGTGCAGGTGATCACCAGCAGGAACGCCGCCGCGCCGAACAGCGCGAACAAGGCGGGACGGAAGAAGCCGACGATTTCGGTCGCCAGCGGCACCGCCCGCGCGGTGTAGCCGCCGTTGGTCGACGGGTTCTCGTTGCCGAGCCGCTTCGTCAGCGCGCGCAGCTCATGGTTGGCGGCGTCGATCGTGGCGCCCGGCTTCAGTCGGGCGACCGACTCCATGAAATGGGCGCCGCGGCTGTGCTGCGCGACATCCCACGTCAGCCGGTGCCAGACGTCGGTGTCGTTCGGATACTGGAACCCCTGCGGCATCACGCCGACGATGGTGAATGCCGGACCGTTGAGCGCGATGGTTTTTCCGACGATCGCGGGATCGCTTGCGAACCGCTCGCGCCAGAGCCGGTGGCTGATGACGGCGACCCGCTCAGGCGAGTACGCCGGCGCCGCCGGAAAGCCGGCGCCGAGCACCGGCTGGACGCCCAACACGGCGAACAGGTTCGGCGTCGTCTCCACCGCGCTGACGCGCATGGGTTCCTGCCCGGTCTCCGTCAGCGTCAGCTGCGGATACCACCACGCCGCCGCGGCGTCGAACACCTGCGACAGCGCGCGATAGTCGACGAAGTTCACCGGCGAGATCCGCTCGTGCGTCAGCCCTTTCCCGTCGTTCGCCTCCCATACCATCGCCAGGCGATCGGCGTCGGGATACGGCAGCGGGCGCAGCACGACGCGATCCAGCACGCTGAAGATCGCGGTCGTCGCGCCGATGCCGAGCGCGAGCGCCAGCACGGCCGAAATCGTGAATCCGGGCGTCCGGCGCAGCAGCCGCCACCCGAAGCGGATGTCCTGCAGCAGTGTGTCCATGCCGACCTCGTCCGCCGTTTAGACGGGGCGCGCCCGGCGATGGTTGATCAGGTGAGCGGGTGTTCCGTGATCAGCGCGTCTTGCACGATGCGGCCGCCGACCAGGTGTTCCTGGATGATGCGCTCGAGCACCGGCGGGTCGCACTCGCCGTACCACGCGCCCTCCGGATAGACGACGGCGATCGGTCCGCCTTCGCAGATGCGCAGGCAATTGGTCTTGCTGCGCAGGATGCCGCCCTGTTCGGACAGACCGAGAGCCTTCAGGCGCCCCTTCAGGTAGTCCCACGCCTTCAGACCACGATCCTTGTCGCAGCACTTCGGCTTGGTCTGATCGCAGCACAGAAAGATGTGGCGTTTCGCGACCGGTACTCCGACGCTCTGCGCGACCAGCCGCTCCGCTTCGTAAGCCATCAGCCCTTCACCGTCAGCCCTAAAGCCTGAATCAGACGCTGAACGCGGCCGCATCCCACGTCAGGCCCAACTCACTGGGCGGTGCCATGTAGCCGATCAGCGCCGACGCGGCGACGACGACCGGGCTGGCGAGATAGCCCTCGCCGCCGAGGCCCATGCGGTTCTGCCAGTTGCGGTTGAACGAGGTGATCGCGCGCTGGCCGTTTTCGAGCGCGTCCGGTCCCTGGCCGAAGCACGGCCCGCACCACGACTGCCGGATCTGGCCGCCGACCGAGCGGAACACCCCGGCGATCGATTCCCCCGCCAGGCGCGGATCGGGCCGCTCGATCTGGAGACCGACGCCGCCGGATCCCGGGAAGACCACGAACTCCTTCGCGGTTTTCGTCACGCCCTGCGCCCGGGCGGCGCGGACGACGAGCGCGGCGGCGAGCAGATCGTCGTAGCTGCCGTTGGTGCACGACCCGATCATCGCCTTGTCGAACGTCAGCCGCTCACGCGCGACTTCCTCGGCCGGAAAGGCGTTGCCCGGGCTGAAGGGTTTGGCGATCATCGGCATCACGTCGCGCAGATCGATCGTCTCGTCGATCGCGTAGTCCGCCTCGGCGCCTGGCGCGAACGGCGGATACGGCAGCGCGGCGATCCCCTTGTCGCGGTACCACGCGGAGGTGATGTCGTCGGGCGCGAAGATGCCGTTCAGCGCTTCGGCTTCCGCCATCATGTTCGCGATCGTATTGCGGTACGCGATCGGCAGCTGCTTGTTGGCGTCGACGAGCTCGACCGACATGCCCTGCGACTGCTTCGCGCCCCATCGCCGCAGCAGTTCGAGGACGATATCCTTGCCGCTGACCCACGACTGCAGCTGACCGCCGAAGACGACGCGCCTCGCCTTGGCGACGGTGAAGTAGATGTACCCGGTCGACCAGCCGAACCCGAGCGTCGTCGAACCGACGCCCATGCCGACCGCGCCGTAAGCGCCGTAGGCGCGGCTGTGCGAGTCGGCACCGGGGATGAACTGCCCCGGCATGACCAGCGCCTGTTCCGGAAAATAGAAATGGAAGGTGCCGTCGCCAGGCGTCGCGTAGTACGGCTTCTCGATGCCGTGCAGCCGCGCGAACTCCCTGCCGATCGCCGTCTGCTTGTTGTCATCGTCTTTGCCGGTGAAGACGAAGTGATCGTTGGCGATCGCCGCCTGGCGCGGGACGATGGTGTTGCCGCCGGTGATCTGGTTGAACGTGTGAATCGAAAACGGCGCGGTGCCGTCCGACGCCGGCAGCAGATCGGCGTAGACGCGCAGCGTCGCGCCCGGCGTGACGGCCGCGCCGGGATCGACGCGGTGCGCCCACACGATCTGCTCGGTCGACGTCATCCGGCGCGCCTGCTCCTGGTCGGGCCACACGATGCGCGGCGACGCCTCGACCGCGGCCTTGAACTCGCGGCGGCCGGCGGCGTAGATGCCGCCGGTCTGGCGGATTTCGTCTTCCTTCGCGCTGAGCGGGACCGGATCGTAGGTCTTGCCCTGGCTCTCGTTCTTCAGGTGCCGCGACCGCGGCTCGAAGCTGAATTCGTCGCCGTCCCGCGCGTCGGCGACCGCCTCGGGGCTCTGCACGACCTGCAGGCCGAGGTTGAGCGCGTTGCGGCGGAAGATGTCGCCCATGTTGTGGCCGCAGACGATCACCATCTCGAGACCGACTTCGTCGGCGATCGCCTTCAGTCCGGCGGGGCTCATCTCGCGCGACGATCCGATCGCGAACCGATCGCCGGCCACGACGAACGTCTCGCCGCGGTGCACCCGCGCGCGGAAATCGGGCATCAGGTAGCGGAACGCGCCGGCCTTCCAGCGCTCGTCGAGCGTGTCGAGGCTTTCGGACACGCAGTCGGCGGCGGGCGTGATCTGATCGGTGTCGATCGCGTCGAGCTTTTTCTTCTTGCCGAGGACTTTCAGATCCCAGAGGATGAGCGCGCGGCCGCGAATGACGGCGGTGGACGTCGTCTTCTCCACGGCCGAGGCGGCGGACGCGATCGCGTCGCGGGTCACGCCCGGCTTCAGTTTCGCCGGCTGAATCGTATGCACAGCTAAGTTTACCGTGAGCACTCTGCACATCACCAACGGCGACGACGCCGGCGACAAGCTGCGCCGCTTCGTCGACGGACCGGTCGCGCTCGCGCGCGACGTGCTGCATGAAGGCCCGTGTCCGCCGGTCGACGGCGGCGCGTGGCACGAGGTCCGCGCGCGTTTCCTGGCCGGCTACGGCGGTGCGACGGCGGATGAGGTCAAGGCCTCGCTCGCGGCGGACGATCGCACGATTGCCGGCGCGTGCCGGCGTGGGGACGCGATCGTGCTGTGGTTCGAGCACGATCTGTTCGATCAGCTCGCAATCATCCGCACGCTCGATCTCCTGGTTCGGCGGAAGCCGGACACGACCGATACTCACCCCGACGCGGCGGCCGGCCCCGATGGATCCAGCTTCAGCCGGACCCATCCGCCGGTGTCGCTGATCTGCATCGATCGCTTTCCCGGCGTCGATCGGTTCGTCGGCCTCGGTCAGCTGACGGTCGAACAGCTCGCGACGCTGAACGGAGCGGGCACCAGCGTCACCCGCGGCCACTACCAGCTCGCGGTGGACGCGTGGCGCGCATTCCGCTCGCCGGATCCGCGCGATCTGCTCCAGGTCGCATACCAGCTCGGCGCGGCGCAGCTGCCGGTCAGCGAAGGGGGACCGGCGCTGCCGTTTCTCGGCGACGCGCTGCTACGGTTTCTTGCCGAGTATCCATCGGTCGAGATCGGGCTGTCGCGGACAGAGCAGCTCACGCTGACGAGTTTGCTCGATGGCCCGACCGACGCGGCCGCACTGTTTGGCGCAACGCAGTCGCGCGAAGCGCGGCCGTTCATGGGGGACTCGACCTTCTTCGACCTGGTCGCGCGGTTGGCCTCGGGTCGCGTGCCGCTCGTCACCGTCGACCGCGGACCGGACGCGAGCAATCGCCACGCTCAGCGGATCGCGGTCACCGATGCCGGCCGGGAGGTGCTCGCGGGGCGCGCCGACCATATCCGGCTCAACGGCATCGACGTCTGGCGAGGCGGCGTCCATCTGACCGGATCGGACCGCAGCCCGTGGCGATGGGACGCGCGCCACGAAACGTTGGTATCATGAACGTGCGCCACATGTCCGAACTCAAAGATCAGCCGCTTCACGCCAACAGTTCCGAAGCCGTCACGCACGGCGTGCGGGTCGAGGTCGAGTCGCAGTACGCGCCCGAGCATTCTCAGCCGCTTCAGCACGAGTGGTTCTTCCACTACACGGTGCGGATCTCCAACGAGGGCGACGAGACCGTCCAGCTCCTGACGCGCCACTGGATCATCAGCGACGCCGCCGGCCAGACCAACGAAGTCAAAGGCGAGGGGGTCGTCGGCGAGCAGCCCGTGCTGCGGCCGGGCGAGGCGTTCCAGTACACCTCGGGTTGCC
>JAOBWF010000137.1 GCA_025463215.1 Acidobacteriota bacterium
CGCGGCGGTGGTCACGATGATGACCGGCCCGGCGCCGGGTGTCGAGAGGACCCGCGCCTGCGGCGGCGTCCGCAGCCGCCGGTCGAAGATGACGCGCGCGAGCGGCCGCTCGCGGAACGCGCCGCGCGCCGTCAGCGCCGGATCGTCGCACAGAATCGTGCCGCTGCCCACGCCGATGGCGTCCACTTCCGCCCGCACGCGGTGCGCGTGCCGGTTGGCGGCGGCCGACGTCAGCGGCGTCCGGCGGCCGGGCGCTTCGGCAATGTGACCGTCGATGCTGGTCGCGGCCTTGAGCACGACGAACGGCCGCCCTTCGCGCATCAGCGTGAAGAACGGCTGGTTCAGGGTGACCGCGTCCTCGGCGGCCAGCCCGACGTCGACGCGCACCCCGCGCTGGCGCAGGAACGCGAAGCCGCGGCCGCGGACCGCGGGGTTGGGATCCTCCACCGCGGCGACGACGCGCGCGACCCCGGCGTCGACGATCCGGCTGACGCACGGCCCGGTGCGCCCATGGTGGCAGCACGGCTCGAGCGTGCAGTACAGGGTCGCGCCGCGTGCGCGCACGCCCGCTTCGGCGAGCGCGTGCACTTCGGCGTGCGCTTCGCCGGCGCGCTGATGAAACCCCTGGCCGACGACGACGCCGTCGTCCGACACCACGACTGCGCCGACCAGCGGGTTGGGGCTGGTGCGCCCGGCGCCGCGCGCGGCGTGGAACAGCGCGCGCTCCATGTAGTCGCGCTCTACCATTTCTCTTCGAACAGGCCGTCGACGTATTCGTCGGCGGAGAACGGCACGAGGTCGTCGATGCCCTCGCCGACGCCGACGTAGCGGATCGGCAGCTTGAGGTCGTGCGCGATCGCGACCGCGACCCCCCCTTTCGCGGTGCCATCGAGCTTGGTGAGGACGATGCCGTTGACCCCGGCGACGCCCATGAACTCGCGCGCCTGCGAGACGCCGTTCTGCCCGACCGTCGCGTCGAGCACCAGCAGCACTTCCTGCGGCGCCCCCGGGATCTCGCGCGCGGCGATGCGTTTGATTTTGTCGAGCTCGTTCATCAGGTTGACGCGCGTGTGCAGCCGGCCGGCGGTGTCGACCAGAATCGGATCGCGCCCCCTTGCCTTGCCCGAGGTGATCGCGTCGAACACGACCGCCGCCGGATCGGCCCCTTCGCGGGCGCGCACCATGTCGACGCCGGCGCGGTTCGCCCAGATTTCGAGCTGCTCCACCGCCGCGGCCCGGAACGTATCGGCGGCGCAGATCAGCGGCGTCTGGCCCTGGCTCTTGAGCAGGTTGGCGAGCTTGCCGACGGTCGTCGTCTTGCCGGTGCCGTTGACCCCGACGATCAGCGTCACCTGCGGCCGGGCGGTAATCGCAATCGGCCGATCGACCGCGGCAAAGACGCTGCGGATTTCCTGTTTGACGAGATCGCGCAGGCTCGTGTCGCTGCGCGACTGGACCTTGACGGCAGCGATGATCCGGTTGGTGGCGGCGACGCCGATGTCGGCCGAGATCAGGAGCTCTTCGAGCGCCTCGAGGGTGTCGACGTCGACCGGGCGCGAGCGCTTCTCGGGCGCGTCGGCGGCGCGGACGATCTCGTCGAACCGCTCGACGATCTGCTTGGTGGTGCGCGAGAGCCCCTCGCGGATGCGGGAAAAGATGCTCACGGTGCTCGATCTATTAATTGGGTAGTTGGGTAATTGGGTGATTAGAGGATCGGGCGATTGGCCGTCTCCGGACAGCACATCGCACGATTCAATGACCAGATTACCCGATTAGTCGATTACCCGATGATCAGATTGTCCGTCTCCGACCGCTGCCGCCGCAGCATCAGCACGTCGATCGCGCTGCGCACGTCGGTGCGCCCGTCGAGCACCTCGGCCATCTGCGTGGTGATCGGGAGCTCGACGCCGTGCCGCGCCCCGAGCGCGAGCGCGGCGCCGGTCGTCACCACCCCTTCGGCGACCATCTTCATCCCCGCGAGGATGTCGGGCAGCGATCGCCCACGCGCCAGCTCGACGCCGACGTAGCGGTTGCGGCTCAGATTTCCGGTGCAGGTCAGGACCAGGTCGCCGAGGCCGCTCAGGCCGGCCAGCGTCTCGCGCCGGCCGCCGGCCGCGCAGGCCAGCCGCGTCAGCTCCGCCAGGCCGCGGGTGATCAGCGCGGCGAGCGCATTGTGGCCAAGGCCCAGTCCTTCGACCACGCCGGCGGCAATGGCGATGATGTTTTTCATCGCCGCCCCGATCTCGACGCCCGCCACATCGTCGCTTCCGTACAGGCGGAAGGACGGCCCGCGGAATTCGTGCTGCACGAGCGCGATCGCGGCGGCATCTGTCGACGCGGCCAGAATCGCCGTCGGCAGCTGGCGCGCCACTTCGATCGCGAAGCTCGGACCCGACAAGACGACCACGGGATGCGCGGCGCCGGCTTCCTGCGCGATCACTTCGGACATCCGCAGCAGCGTGCCGGCCTCGATCCCTTTGGTGGCGCTGACGATCACCGCGTGCGCGGCGAGGTCTGGCGACGCGCTCCTGATCACGCCGCGGCAGCCGTGCGACGGCACCGCCGAGACGACCAGTTCGCTGTCGGCCACCGCATCGGCCAGCCGGCTGGTGACCGACAGGGTGTCCGGGAACGGCACGTCGGGCAGGTAGACGCCGTTGCACCGTGCGGCTGACATCGTGTCGGCGAGCGCGCCGTCACGCGCCCACAGCCGGACGTCGTGGCCGACACGCGCGAGATGGATCGCGAGCGCCGTGCCCCAGCTGCCCGCGCCGAGCACGGTAACCGTGCGCATCAGGCGCGCGCTCCGATCCGTCGCTCGGTACCGGTCCAGACCCTCAGCACGTTCGACCGATGCCGGAACACGATGAGGGCCGCCGCCGCGATGCCGGCGATCACCGCCGCATCCGGGCAGCCGAAGGCGTACGCGATCGGCGGCAGCGCCAGTGTCGCGACGACCGAACCGAGCGAGATGTACTGCGTCAGCCAGACGACGGCGGCGAAGATCGCCAGTGCGGGCGGAACGGCCGCGGGCGTCAGCAGCGCAAACACGCCGCACGCGGTCGCGACCCCTTTGCCGCCGCGGAAGCGCAGCCAGATCGGATAGACGTGACCGATGATCGCCGCCAGCCCGGCGACGGCCGGCAGCTCGGCGCCGTCGCTGACGCGCCCGGCGAGCCACACGCTGGCCGCCCCTTTGGCCATGTCGAGGAGCGCGACGAGCACGCCCGCGGCGGGACCGGACGCCCGCATGACGTTGGTCGCGCCAAGATTGCCGCTGCCGACGAGGCGCAGATCGGCGCCCCACAGCCGCGCCAGCAGCAGCGCGAACGGGATCGATCCGATCAGGTAGGCGGCCAGCACGACGACAGTGATCACGCGCCGGTCAGATTAGCATGCGCCAGCGCGGTGTAGCGCGCACCACCCGGCAGCAGTTGGCTGTGATACAGCGCCGCGGACGCCACGGGCTGGCGAGCGAGGACGCCGGCGCCGGCGGCCGCGCGCACGAG
>JAOBWF010000395.1 GCA_025463215.1 Acidobacteriota bacterium
GCAGCAACAGCGTGACGTACGGCACCTTGGCGGTCAGCACATCCACCGCGCCGCGCAGCACGTAGGCGAGGCGGTCGGCGGCAGGGCCGGTGGTCGCGCCCGGCTCGCGGAGCACGCCCTCGAGGCCGTCGAGCGCCTCGTCCAAAGCCAGCTCGAGTAGCTCGTCTTTGGAGGAGACGTGGTGGTAGATGGCCGACTTTGAGAGGCCGAGACGGTCGGCGAGCATCCCGATGGAGGTGGCGTCGTAGCCGTGCTCGTTGAAGGCGGCCACGGCGACTTCGAGGATGCCCCGCTGGTCGTAACCCGGGCGCCCGCGCCGCAGTGAGCGCTCGGGCTCGGCACGCTCGCGCTCGGCGCTCTCGCCGTCGGGCGTCTCGATGGAGGTGGTCTTCTCTGGCATGTCGCCTCCAGTGTGGCATGCGTCCGGCCTCGCGGGATATACTTACCGAACGATCAGTCGGTAATTCGAGGAAGGTCGACGATGACCACCGCAACCGCGCGCATTCCAGCGCCCGAGGCCCCGCAGGAGCAGCAGCGCTTCGACGAACTCATCGCCTCAGACTCCCGCGTGGAGCCGCGCGACTGGATGCCCGACGACTACCGCAGGTCCCTCATCCGGCAGATGTCGCAGCACGCCCACTCCGAGATCATCGGCATGCAACCCGAGGCCAACTGGATCACACGGGCCCCGAGCCTCAAGCGCAAGGCGATCCTCATGGCCAAGGTTCAGGATGAGGCCGGTCACGGCCTCTACCTCTACTCCGCCACGCAGACCCTCGGTATCACGCGCGACGAGATGACCGAGCAGTTGATCGCCGGCAAAGCCCGCTACTCCTCGATCTTCAACTACCCGACTCTCAGCTGGGCCGACATGGGCGCGATCGGCTGGCTGGTCGACGGCGCCGCGATCTGCAACCAGGTGCCGCTGTGCCGCTGCTCGTACGCACCGTACGGCCGCGCGATGGTCCGCATCTGCAAGGAGGAGTCGTTCCACCAGCGGCAGGGCTTCGAGATCCTGCTGTCCCTGATGCGCGGCACCTCCGAGCAGCAGCGGATGGCCCAGGATGCGGTGGACCGCTGGTACTGGCCATCCCTGATGATGTTCGGCCCGCCGGACGTGGACTCCCCCAACTCCGCCCGCTCGATGGCGTGGAATATCAAGCGCTTCTCGAACGACGAGCTGCGTCAGCGTTTCGTGGCGATGCTCGTCCCGCAGGCGCAGGCGCTGGGCGTCGCCCTGCCCGACCCGGACCTGCGCTGGAACGACGAGCGTCAGGCGTACGACTTGGGCCCCATCGACTGGAGCGAGCTGCAGGAGATCATCGCCGGTCGCGGCCCGTGCAACGCCCAGAGGATTCAGCGGCGCCGGGAGGCGCACGAGGAGGGACGCTGGGTGCGCGAGGCCGCCGCCGCTTACGCCGCCAAGCGGGCCGAGGCGCGCGCGGAGGCCGTCGCATGACCGCCGAAACCTGGCCCCTCTGGGAGGTCTTCGTCCGCGCTTCCCGAGGCCTCAGCCATGTGCACGTCGGCTCGCTGCACGCACCGGACGAAGAGTTGGCCGTCCGCAACGCCCGTGACCTGTACACGCGCCGAGGCGAGGGAGTCTCGATCTGGGTCGTGCCTTCCGACGCGATCACCGCGAGCGACCCGGACGCGAAGGGCGCCTTCTTCACCTCCCCCGCCGGCAAGAACTACCGGCACGCCACGTACTACACCGCCGCCGAAGGGGTGAAACACCTGTGACGGATGCGCACCTCGATCACGGCCATGTGGAGCTCAGCGCCGTGACCCTCTCGGAGGAGTTCGTCGCCTCCGACACCCCGCCGACCCCCGAGGTCGCCGAGTACGCCCTCTGGCTGGGCGACGACGCTCTCGTGCTGGCCCAGCGGCTGGGCCAGTGGATCACCCGGGCGCCGGAGCTCGAGGAGGATGTCGCGCTCGCGAACATCGCGCTCGACCTGCTGGGCCACGCCCGCTCCCTCCTGCGCTACGCGGGCTCTGCCTCGGACCGCACCGAGGACGACCTGGCGTACTGGCGCGAGGAGGGCGGGTTCCGTTCAGCCCACCTGTTCGAGCAGCAGAACGGCGACTTCGCTCACACCATCGTTCGGCAGTTCGCCGCCGCGCACTACCTGTACGTCCTGTACGACCGGCTGCGCGCATCGACCGATCCGGTGCTCGCCGGGGTGGCCGCAAAGGCGGTCAAAGAGGTCGACTACCACCGCGACCACGCCGACCAGTGGATGCTGCGACTCGCCCTCGGCACCGACGAGTCCCGCCGCCGCACGCTGCGCGCGCTGGAAGACGTCTGGCCGTACGTGGATGAGCTCTTCCACGACGAGCCGCTGCTGGATGCGCTGGACGGTGTCGCCATCCGCCCATCCACTCTGGGTGTGGCCTTCGACGCCGACATCGCGCCGGTGCTCGCCGAGGCGGGCCTGGAGTTGCCCCAGGCGTTCCACGCGGCCGGTGGCGGTCGCCGCGGCCAGCACTCGGAGTACCTGGCGCCGCTGCTCGCCGAACTGCAGGTCCTGGCGCGCCAGCATCCGGGGGCATCATGGTGACCCATCACGCGGACGCCGGGCGCGCGTGGTCGGCGGCCGCCGCAGTCGTGGACCCGGAGGTGCCCGTGCTGAGCATCGACGACCTGGGTGTCCTGCGCGAGGTCACCGTCTCCAACGGCGGCGTCGACGTCGTCATCACTCCGACCTACTCCGGTTGCCCGGCGATGGATGCGATCCGCGAGGACGTGGTCCGCGCCCTTGCCTCCGCCGGCTTCGCGGACGTGCGCGTCCGTCTCGTGCTGTCGCCGGCGTGGACCACCGATTGGATCAGCGCGGCCGGCCGCTCGGCGCTGAAGGACTACGGCATCGCTCCCCCCTCCGCGGCCGGACCGGTCAGGCTCAGCCTCTCTGTGAAGTGCCCGCACTGCGGCTCCCTCGACACCCGGGAGGTGGCGCACTTCGGCTCCACCTCGTGCAAGGCGCTGTTCGTCTGCACGGGATGCGGCGAGCCCTTCGACCACTTCAAGGCGCTCTGAGGATGGCGCGTGCCCGCTTCCACACCCTCGCCGTCGCCGAGGTGCGACAGCTGACCGCCGCC
>JAOBWF010000183.1 GCA_025463215.1 Acidobacteriota bacterium
GGCCGCGGCGTGGCCGGCGTGACCCGCGCCTTCGCCTTCAACGAACTGATCGGCACGCAGGGCGGCCTCACCGCCCTGCACTTCGCGGCGCGGCAGGGCAGCACGCGCTCGGTGGAGGCGCTGGTCGGCCACGGTGCCAACGTCAACGCCGTCAGCCCGGGCGATCGCGTCACGCCGCTGCTGATCGCCGCGGTCAACGGCCAGTATGACATCGCCAGGTATCTGCTCGCGCACGGTGCCGATCCGAACCTGGCCAACGCCGCCGGCGTCACCCCGCTCTACGCCGTGCTCAACATCGAATGGACGCCGCGCATGTTCTACCCGCAGCCGCGCGCCCAGCTCCAGCAGGAGACGTCGTATCTCGATCTCATGACCGCGCTGCTCGAGCAGGGGGCCGATCCGAACGCGCGCCTCTCGCGCAAGACCTGGTTCACGCAGTACAACTTCGATCTGCTCCGCGTCGACGACGGCGGCGCGACGCCGTTCTGGCGCGCGGCGTACGCGAGCGACATCGCCGCGATGAAGCTGCTGCTGCAGTACGGCGCCGATCCGGCGATTGCGACGATCAAACCGTTCTCGCGGCCGCGCGGCACCGATGCCGACCGCGACGCGCCCGCCGTCGACGTCTCGGGCCTGCCGCTGCCGACCGGCGGCCCCGGCATCCCGCCGCTGCTGGCCGCGGCCGGCGCCGGCTACGGCGAAGGCTTCGCCGCCAACGCGCACCGCTTCGCGCCGACCGGCATGCTCGCGGCGGTCAAATACCTGGTCGAGGATCTGCACGTCGACGTCAACGGCCGCGATCACGAAGGCAATACCGCGCTGCACAACGCCGCGGCGCGCGGCGACAACGAGATGATTGAATACCTGGTCGCGCACGGCGCCGATCCGAAGGCGGTCAACCGCGCCGGCCAGACCACGGTCGACATGGCCAACGGCCCGGTCCAGCGGACGCAGCCATATCCCGATACCATCAAGCTGCTCGAGGGCCTGGGCGCGACGAACAACCACAAGTGCGTCTCGTGCTGAAGGCGCGGGACCAAAGGGAGCGTAGACGATGCGACGACTGATTCTGGCGGCCGGCCTGCTGGCCACGATGGCGCTGCTCGACGTGAACGGCCTCGCGCAGGCGCAGACCAACCCGCGCTTCGGACGGTGGCGGATCAAGTCCGACGCGCCGCCGCCGACCAGCAACATCATGACCTACGAGCCGCTCGCCGGCGGCAAGGGGATGAAGATCACGATCGACGCGGTCAACAAGGACGGCGTCGCCACCAAGTGGGGCTACAACACCAATTTCGACGGCAAGGACGAGCCGCTCTACGGCAATCCCGGCACCGACACCGGCTCCGTCCGCATCATCAACGACCGCATCAACGAGATCATCTACAAGAAGGCGGGCAAGGTGACGCAGGTGCTCACCAACATCCTCTCGCCGGACGGCGACACCATCGGCGTCGTCTACATGCGGATGGATCCCGAGGGCAAGGTCACCAAGAACGTCACCTTCGCGACCTACGAAAAGATCAAATAGGACAGGCCATGAAAAAAACGCTTTCACTCGTCGCGCTCTCAGCGCTCTGCGCCGTGCCGGCCTTCGCTCAGGTCAACGTCGCCTCGATCGTCGACATGGAGCTGCTGACCCACACCGAGCTCTCCCAGAAGCTGAAGGACGGCTGGACGTCGGTCCTGCTCGTCGCCGGCGGCACCGAAGAACGCGGACCGCAGGACGTGCTCGGCGGCCACACCATGATGGCGCACAGCCACGCCGACATGATCGCGAAGAAGCTCGGCAAGACGCTGGTCGCGCCGGTGCTGCCGATTGCGGTCAACGCCACCGGCCTCAACGCGGCTCGCGAGATGGCGGATCAGGCCGGCGCGATGCAGGTCCCGGCCGACGTCTTCAAGCAGATCCAGCTCGCCGAGATCGACAGCCTCGCGCGCAGCGGCTTCAAGGACATCTACGTCATGGGCGACCACGGCGGCGGACAGGCGGAGATGAAAGAGGCCGCCGAGGAGATGGACAAGAAGTGGACCGGCAAGGGCACGCGCGTCTACTACGTCAGCGACTTCTACAACAAGACGCACGACGATGTCGACATGTACCTGTACGAGCACAAGCTGCCGATCGCCGGCCACGGCGCGATGCTCGAGACCTCGATCATGATGTATCTCGAGCCGGCGCCAGGCGCGTGGGTGCGGCCGTCGTACAAGACCGTGGCGTTCGACCCGACCGGCCAGACGCCGGAGCAGTGGAAGGCGGCGCGTGACGCGCGCATGGCGCGCCAGGCGGCGATTGCCGCCGGCCAGAACCCGCCGCCGGCGGCGGGCCGCGGCGGTGGACGCGGCGCGGCCGACCCGAACGCGCCGCCGCGCGTCAACAACGGCCTCACCGGCGATCCGCGGCCGTCGACCAAGGCCATCGGCAAGGACCTGATCGACATCATCGTCAACAACGGTGTCAACGACATCAAGAAGATGACCGCGGAGCGCCGCGGTCCGTCGACGAAGTAAGCCGGTCGGGCGGCGAGCGCTCCGCGCGCTCGCCGCTGCTCTCGGCATCAGTCGCAACCCGTCACTCTTCAGTCACGCGGTCGCCGGTCTTCAGTCCCACCCGCCGGTCACACCTTCAGTCACGGTCGCCGATTGCACGGCACGACGTGTGACCGGTTGATTAGCCCCGTCCCAACAGCGTCAGGATTCCGGTCGTGAGCCATGGGACGTAGGTGATCACGAGCACGCCGATGCCGAGGATCGCCATCATCGGCAGCGCCGCGGCGCAGACCTCCAGCACGGGGCGCTTGAAGCGGTACGACGCGAGGAAGATGTTCAGCCCGACCAGCGGCGTCAGGAATCCGAGCTCCAGGTTGGCGATGAAGATGATCCCGAGATGCACCGGGTGGATGCCGAACGCGGCGCCGAGCGGCACGATCAGCGGCACGACCACGACAATCGCGGCGTAGATCTCCATCAGCCAGCCGACCGCCAGCAGGAAGACGTTCAGCACCAGCAGGAACATCAGCCGCGATGCGATGTGCGTGCTCGCCCACTCGAGCAGCCGCGCCGGCAGCTGAATCCCGACCAGATAGTTGGTCAGCCCCATCGCGACGCCGAGGATGATCAGCACGCCGCCGATGACGGTGACGCACTCGCCGAACGCGCGCAGCAGCGCGCGCAGCGACAGATCGCGGTGGATGAACGCCTGGACGACGAGCGCGTAGAGCGCCGTCAGCGCCGACGCCTCGACCGCGGTGGCCAGGCCGCTGAACATCGCGACGATGACCAGCGCCGGCATCGCCAGCTCCCACTTCGCCGCCCACGCCGACGCCAGCGCCTCGGCGACGGTGAACGGATACCGTCCCGCGCGCGACACGATCCCCTCGCGTACGCCCCACGCCGACACCATCGTCGTCAGCAGGATGCCCGGCAGGATGCCGCCGATGAAGACGTCCTGGATCGAAATCTGCGCGACCACCGCGTAGAGAATCAGCGGCAGCGACGGCGGCAGCAGCAGGCCGAGCGATCCGGAGGCGGTCAGCAGGCCGAGCGAAAACTTCTCGCGGTAGCCGTCCTTGATCAGCGCCGGATAGAGCACGCCGCCGAGCGCGAGAATGGTGATCCCGGATCCGCCGGTGAACACCGTGAAGAACGAGCACAACACCGCGCACACGACCGCGGTGCCGCCGGGGATCCAGCCGAAGAAGGCGCGGAACACACGCAGCAGCCGCTCCGACGCCTTGCCTTCGGCGAGCAGAAAACCGGCCAGCGTGAACAGCGGGATCGCCGGCAGCGTCGGCGAGACGCTGAGCGTGTAGGTCTCGATCAGAATCGTCGCCGGGGTGACGCCGTCGTGCATGAACAGCAGCGCCGCGGTGCCGCCGAGAATCGCGAACAGCGGCGTCCCCACGATCGCCGCGGCGACGACCACGACCGCCGCCGGCCACAGGCTGTGGTTCTCGAGAATCGACGGGACGCGCAGGAACAGGAGGCCGGCGACGAGGCCGAGCGAGGCCAGTCCGCGGTCGATCCACCGGTGACGCTCGGCGGCAGCCTTTTCGCGGGCGGTCAGCTCCTTGCCCGTGCTCGCATCGACCGCGCTCACTTCGCTGAGATGGCCGACCTTCCACACCACGCGCACGGCGATCAGCGTGAACGCGACCGGCAGCACGAGCTGCGTCACCCAGGTCGGGATGCCGCCGCCGATGTTCGAGCCGGCCTCGCGCTCGATCATCATCATCTGGTAGCCGCCCCACGCCAGCAGCAGCGCCGCGCAGGCGCCGAACGCCGATGCCAGGATGTCGGCGGCGCGCCGCCAGATGCCGTGCGGAATGAAGGTGCCGGTCGCGAGCGCGAGCAGCTTGCCCTCGCGCGCCGCGATCGCGGCGCCGAGAAAGCCGACCCACAGGGTGAGATGCTGGACGATCGGCCCCGAGGCGGGAATGCCCTGTCCGAAGGCGCGGCGGTAGACGATCTCGAGCAGCGGCAGGATCACCATCACCAGGAGCGCCAGTGACGCGACGCTGTCCTCGAAAGCCGCGGCGGCGCGTCTCACTTCTTGGCGGGTGCGTTCTTCTTGCGGAACTCGTCGCGCGCCGCGACGGCGAGATCGAAAATGTCCGGCGGCACGCTGTCGCCGCGCATCGTCTTGGCGAGGCCGTCGAGCTGCGTCTTCCATTCGGGGCCGACCGGTTTGGTCACGGTCAGGCCGCGCTTTTTCATCTGCTCGATCGCGTTGAGATCCAGCTTGGGGACTTCGTCGCGCAGCCGCGTTTCGACGCCGGCAGCCGCCGCCAGCAGCTTGGCCTTGTCGGCCTCAGGAATCGCCTTCCACGCCTTGGTCGTGATCACGCCGGCGCCGACGATCGGCGCCAGCCCGAGCTCCAGCATGTACGGCGTCTGCCGATCCCACTGAAACAGCATCGCCGCCAGGGGCGTCGTCGGCAGCCCTTCGAGCATCCCCGTGGTCAGTCCGGTGAGGATGTCCGTGGTCGCCATCGCCCGCGGCTGAAAGCCGTTCGCCTTGAACCACTGCACCTGCTTGTCGTTGCCCGCGGAGGTCCACAGCTTGACCTGCTTGAGATCGTCCACCGTCGCGACCGGCTTCTTGGTGAAGATCTGCGTCCAGCCGCCGTGCCCCCAGTTGAGCAGGACGAACCCTTTCGGCTCCATCCGCTTGCGCAGAACGGGGGTCAGCTTGTCGGTGACGTAGTTCAGCTCGTCATAGGAATCGAAGAAGAATGGGATGTCGAAGACGTTGAACGCCCAGTCGATGCTCCCGAGGCCGACGTTGGTGAACGCCGCCGCCTGGAGCGCGTCGAGCCGCATCTTGCGCACCACGGTCGGCTCGTCCCCCTGCGAGCCGCCGCTGAAGACGGTGACCGCCACCTTGCCGCCGGTCGCCGCCTTCCACTCCTCGGCCATCTGCTTCAGGTTCTTGTCCCACACGGACCCCTGAGGCACGATGCTCGCGAGCTTGATCGTCGACTGCGCGTGAAGGGTCGCGACGGCAACGAGCGCCGCGGCGACGACGAGGTAGTGCAGACGCTTCGGTCTGCCGTGGAGGGCAGCCGTGGAGGCCTGCGCTACTGCTTGATGCGCTTGGCGGACCATTCCATCGACCCCAGCCCCGACACTTCCGCCTTGCCGTTGACGATGTTGTCGCCGTCGAGGTCGCCGGTCATCACCACGGTCATGTCCCCCTGCGGCGTCTGCGCGACCATCGTCATCTTCAGCGCCTTGCCTTCGGCGGTCCCTTCGACCGGCACTTCACCGAGCTGGCTGCCGAACGTGCCGGTGACCTTGCCGTTGGTGTCGCTCAAGGTCGCATTCGCCGGCATGTCGCCGGCGGGGGTCTTCAGCATGACGTCCCACTTGCCGCCGAAGCCGGTGCCGGTCGCGACGGTGGTGGTGGTCGTCGTCGTAGTCGTGGTCGTCGTGGCGGTGGACGTCTGGGTGGTCGCGGCCGCGCGCTTCGCGGTCCACTCGCCTTCGGCGAAGCCGCCGAAGTCGGCCTTGCCCGCCATCGTCGCGCCGGTGACCTTGCCGGTCAGCGTGATCGGCAGCTGCATGCCCTGCGTCGTGATCGTGAAGGTGAATGTCAGATCGTCGCCGGCCATTTTGCCGCCCTCGAACGGCAGCGTGCCCTGCGCCGACTTGAACATGCCCGAGACCTTGTCCCCTTCCTGCGTAAAGGTGACCGGCGTGGTGTTGGTGCCCTGCGGCGAGACGACGGTCACGTCCCAGTCGCCGGTGATGTTGGTCTGCGCGAAGAGCGGCGACGCGGTCAGCAGCGAGAGCGCGAGCAGCGAGGATTTCAAGCGGATCATCAATCGGCTCCTGAGAAAATCGGCCTAATGGTCGCCCGCGTCGCCGGTGCGGCGGGCGCTCAGCGGTCCCTCGCCCACGTCGCCGAGCTTTGCGGTTCCGGTGATCAGCGTCGCGCTTTCGAGCTTGCCCTTCATCGTGATCTCGAGCATCTTGCCGTCTTCGGCGACCGACCAGACGACGGTCACCTGGTCGTCGACGACGCGGCCGTTGATCTCGTACTCGCCGAATTCGTCGGTGGCGTGTCCGGTCAACCGCGGGCCCGACTGGTTGATCGTCATGATGATCCAGTTCTGCCCGAGCGGCGTCACGAAGTCGACGCGCCAGACGCCGGCGACGGTGCGTTCCTTGGGCGGGGTTTGCTGCGCGCGCGCGGGGCCCGCGAGGGCGCCCAGCGCCAGGCACACGGCCAGAACGGTTCGGATCATGATGGAGTTAGTTTACTTCCGGGTCGGGAGTTCCGTCCGGTCAAAGATCGGACGGGGTGGGCGTGTGAATGAGCGCCACCGGAGGGGCCGAACGGGCGCGGTTTTCCGCCGAAACCGCGCTCAGACGGCCTGCGCGACCGGTTCGACCTCGGTCTCGACGAGCGGCAGCGTCAGCGCTGCGGTCGCCGGCATGATCCGGCAGAAGCCGGCGAGCTGCCGATCGAACCGGAGCAGCGAGCGCGCGACCCGGCTGCCGGTCAGCCGCTCGTGGGTCTCGAGCAGCTCGCGCAGCAGCTTCTGCTCCGCCACGGTCGGCGTTTCGATCGCGAGCTGCTGCGGATTGATCCGCGCGGCGAGCGACTCGCGGTTGCCCGCGACGTAGATCACGCCGCCGGTCATGCCGGCCGCGAAGTTCTGGCCGACGCCGCCGAGTACGACGACCAACCCGCCGGTCATGTACTCGCAGGCGTGATCGCCGACGCCCTCGACCACGGCGGTGGCGCCGCTGTTGCGGATCGCGAAGCGCTCGCCCGCGACGCCGGCGATGAAGACCCGTCCGCCGGTGGCGCCGTAGAGCGCGGCGTTGCCGGCGAGCACCTGGTTGGCGCGGCCGCGCTCGCGCGCCGCGGGCGCGACGACGATCTCGCCGCCGTGCATCCCCTTGCCGAGGCCGTCGTTGGCGTCGCCGATGAGCGAGAGCCGCATGCCGGGCAGCGAGAAGGCGCCGAAGCTCTGGCCGGCGCTGCCGGTCATCGCCAGCTGCACTGAACCCTCGGGGAGGCCGCGATCGCCGAAGCGCGCCGCGATCGCGCCGGCGATGCCGGCGCCGTACGCGCGGTCGGTGTTGGCGATCGATCCGGTCACCGCGAGCGGATGATCGGGACCGATGGTGTCGATCAAGTCCGACGCCGGCACCGAGCGCCGTTCGAGCGGCGGCGCGAGCGGCCGGTCGACCGTCGCGGGCGCGAGCAGCGTGTCGAGCACGATCGACGGCACGACGCCGTCGCGGCGGCGCAGCAGATCGGCGCGGCCGATCAGCTCGTGCAGGCTGGTCAGGCCGAGCGACGCCAGGATCTCGCGCACCTCCCCGGCAATCAGCTGCAGGTAGCCGACCAGCATGTCGGCGGTGCCGGCGAAATTGGCGCGCAGATCCTCGCGCTGCGTCGCGATCCCGACCGGGCAGGTGTTGGCGTGGCACTGGCGCGCCATCACGCAGCCGAGCGCGACCAGCGCCGCGGTGCCGAAGCCGTATTCCTCGGCGCCGAGCGCTGCGGCAATCGCGATGTCGCGACCGGTCTTCAGGCCGCCGTCGGTCTGCAGCACGACGCGGCCGCGCAGGCCGGCGCGGCTCAAGGCGTGGTGCGCCTCCGACAGCCCGATCTCCCACGGCATCCCGGCATGCTTGATCGAGGCGCGCGGCGATGCGCCGGTGCCGCCGTCATGGCCGCTGATCTGGATCGCTTCCGCCCCCGCCTTGGCCACGCCAGTGGCGATGATGCCGACGCCGACCGAGGCGACCAGCTTGACGTTCATCCGCGCCGTCGGGTGGAAGGTGCGCAGGTCGTAAATCAGCTCGGCGAGATCCTCGATGCTGTAGATGTCGTGGTGCACCGGCGGCGAGATCAGCGTCGTGCCGGGCTGGGCGTGGCGCAGCCGCGCGATGTGCGGGATCACCTTCATCCCGGGCAATTGGCCGCCTTCGCCCGGCTTCGAGCCCTGCGCAATCTTGATCTGCAGTTCGTCGGCCGAGCGCAGGTAGGCCGGGGTCACGCCGAAGCGCGCCGACGCCACCTGCTTGGTGCGGCTGCCCTCCCAATCCGGCACAACCTCGGAGATCGGCGAGCCCGCCGGAGATGTGCGCTCGGCGCCTTCGGCGTGCGCTGCGGCGGCTCGAGGACGCACATAGCGATCCGGCTCCTCGCCGCCTTCGCCGCTGTTGCTGCGGGCGCCGAGCCGGTTCATCGCCGCCGCGATCGTGCGGTGCGTTTCGGGCGACAGCGCGCCGACCGACATCGCCGACGCGAAGAAGCGGCGGCAGATCGCCTCGACCGGTTCGACGTCGGCGAGCGGCACCGGCGCGGACGCGGCCGCCGGCGTGAGCTCGAGCAGATCGCGAATCGCGGACGCCGGACGGTTGTAGACGTGCGACGTGAACGTCGCGTAGGCCGGGGCGCCGGTGTCGGTGAGCGCTTCGGCGCGCGCCTTCTGCAGACCGCGCACGATCACCGGGTTGGTCGCGTGGTATTCGCCGTCGCGGCGGAAGCCGTGCAGGCCCGGGTACTCGGCGGCAGGCGCGGCGGCCGCGAACGCGCGTTCGTGCCGCGCCACGACCGTGGCGGCGATGTCCGCGAGCGTCGCGCCGCCGACCGGCGATGCCGTCCCCGGGAAGAAGCGGTTCACGAGCGACGCGTCGAGGCCGAGAATCTCGAACAGCTGCGCGCCGCAGTAGCCGCTGAAGGTGCACACGCCCATCTTCGACATCAGCGTCCGCAGGCCGCGCTCGAGCGCGAGCCGGTAGCGCGTCACCGCGACGTCGCAGCCGGTCGCGTCGCTGCCGGCGAGCGCCGCAATCGTGTCGTAGCCGAGCGACGGGCACACCGCGGCGGCGCCGTAGCCGAAGAGCAAGCCGATCTGATGGGCATCGCGGGCGTCGCCGCTTTCGATCACCAGGCTGGCGCGCATGCGCAGGCCGCGATTGACGAGCGCGTGGTGCACCGCCGCCTGCGCCAGCAGCGCCGGCACCGCGGCCCGCTCGGGGCTCAGGCTGCGATCGGTGAGGATGACCAGGGCGCTGCCGCGCTCGACCGCGGTGCACGCCTCGTCGCAGAGCGCCTGCAGCCGCGCGTCGAGCGCGTCGACGCCGCCGCGCGGGTCGAACACCGAGTCGATCGTGATCGGCTGCAGCGCCGGCACCGCCGCCAGCTGCGCGAGCTCGCGGGTCGTCAGGATCGGCGAGCGCAGCACGATCCGCGCCGGCCGCGGCGCCAGCTCGTCGATGAAGCTGCCGTGGCCCCCCAGCATCGTGGTCAGCGACATCACCGACGATTCGCGGTACGGATCGACCGACGGATTGGTGACCTGCGCGAAGCGCTGGCGGAAAAAGTCGGTGAACAGCCGCGCGCGCTGCGACAGCGCCGCCGGCGGCGCGTCGTCGCCCATCGAGCCGATCGCCTCGTGCCCCTCCGCGATCATCGGCTTGAGCAGCAGCTCCACCTCCTCGCGCGAGCAGCCGAACGCGGCCTGGCGGCGGGACAGGTCCACGATGGTGGCGGCGGGCCGGTCCGCCGCTTCACCGGCGCCGGCGAAGGTGTCGACGTCGACGCCGAACGGATCCGCGAGCGGCCGGACGACGTCGGCAACGAGACGACGGTAGCGGCGCCGGAACGCGAGGCGCCGGCGGATCTCGTTGGTGCCCATCACCGCGCCGCGCTCGACGTCGACGACGACCATGTCGCCGGGGCCGAGGCGATCGCGATTGACGATCTCATGCTCGTCGGCCGGCAGCACGCCGACCTCGGAGGCGACCGCGATCAGGCCGTCGGCGGTCTGGACGATGCGCGCGGGGCGGAAGCCGTTGCGGTCGAGGGCGGCGCCGACATAGCGGCCGTCGGCGAAGACGAGCGCCGACGGACCGTCCCACGGCTCGCTCAGCAGCGACTGGAACTCATAGAAGGCGCGCACGTCCGGCGGCAGATCGCGATCGCGCTCCCAGGCCGGCGGCACCAGGCGGGTGACGGCGTGCGCGAGCGAGTAGCCGTTGTGCCGCAGCAGTTCGATCGCATCGTCGAGCGACAGCGAGTCGGAGCCGTGCGTCGAGATCGGCGGGTCGACGCTGAACCCGGGCAGCGCGGTGGCATCGGCGGCGCGGGCGCGCATCCACAGCCGGTTGCCGGCGATCGTGTTGATCTCGCCGTTGTGCGCGAGGGTGCGGAACGGCTGCGCCAGCGCCCAGTCGGCCGAGGTGTTGGTGCTGAAGCGCTGGTGAAAGGTGATGAACGGCGAGATGAACCGCTCGTCGGCGAGATCCGGAAAGAAACGGTCGAGCGCGTCCGGGGTGACCAGCGCCTTGTGGACGACGGTGCGGGTCGACAGCGACACGATCGTCAAGCGCACGCCGGCGGCGTCCACGAGGCGCTCGATGCGCAGGCGGGCGCGGTAGAGCGCGGCGTCCGCCGCCTGGCGCCCTTCCTCGAAGCCGACAACGACCTGCAGGACCGTCGGCGTGGTGTCGCGCTGGGCGCGCAGCACCGCGGCGCGATCGGTCGGCACGATCCGCCAGTCGATCGAGCGGGCGCCGGCATGGCGCAGCTCGCGCTCGATGATCTCGGCCGCCTGCAGCCGATCCGACGGCTGCACGAACAGCATCCCGAGGCCGCGCGTCCGCGCGGCCGGCAGGTGGCCGCCGAACGCCTCGGCGACCCAGGTCCACGGAATCGCGGTCAGGACGCCGCAGCCGTCGACCGCGCCGAGCGACGCCTCGGCGCCGCGGTGGGTCAGGCGGCGCAGCGCCGACAACCCGTGCGACACGATGTCGCGGCCGGCGCGGCCGCGGACGTGAGCGATGAACCCGACGCCGCAGGCGTCGTGGTCGGAGGAGGGCACTACCCGCGAAGTCATGTGCAGCGTTTATGTCCCGGGACGGTAGATAAGTAAAATAGAACTTACTGATACGACCCATTCTTTCTACGTATGTGTCACCTGTGCTGCGGTATCATCCCAGCCATGACCTCACGGCATCGTTCCGCCACCGCATTGAGCGTCGTGATCCTCCTGCTGTGCGCCGCGGCCTGCCGCCGGGACCCGGCGCCCCCGGCCCCCGCCGCC
>JAOBWF010000189.1 GCA_025463215.1 Acidobacteriota bacterium
TCAGCTCGGCGAGGTGATGAAGGAGTCGGCGCGTGCCGCGCTCTCGTGGCTGCGCGCGCATGCCAAGACCTACGGCATCGATCCCGACTTCTTCACGAAAGCGGAGATGCACGTGCACGTGCCGGCCGGAGCGATTCCGAAGGACGGCCCGTCGGCCGGCGTGACGATGGCGACGGCGATGGCGTCGGCGCTGACCGGACGGCCGGTGCGCGGCGACATCGCGATGACCGGCGAGATCACGCTGTCGGGACGCGTGCTGCCGATCGGCGGCGTCAAGGAGAAGGTGCTCGCGGCGCGCCGCCTCGGCATCCACGAAGTGATCGTGCCGAAGCAGAATGCCAAGAACATCAACGAGGATCTGACGCCCGAACTGCGCGAAGGGCTCACCGTCCACCTGGTGTCGACGATCGACGAGGTGCTCGCGCTGGCGCTGCAGCCGGTTGCCTCCGACGTCCGTCCCGCCAAGAAACCCTCGCGCGCGATCGGACAGGTTGCCGCGCCGGGGAATTGAAGGTCGTCTACGCGGCCCGGTACCAGATTGATATCGGGCCGCACGTCTTTCCCACCCGCAAGTACTCGCTGATTCTCCAGTCGCTGCTCGACGCCGGCGTCATCCAGCCGTCCGATTGCCTCGAACCCGATCCCGCCGGCTGGGATGATCTCGCGCTCGTCCACACCAGCGAATACCTCACCAAGATGCGCCACGGTGCGATGTCCGCCGAGGACACGGCGCAGCTCGAGCTGCCGTGGTCGATCGAGATGGTCGAAGGGTTCCGGCTGATGGTCGGCGGCACCATCACGGCGGCCCGAATCGCGTGTGGCCTCGACGAGTTCAGCATTCGGCATTCAGAATTCGGCATTCACCTTGGCGGCGGCCTCCATCACGCGTTTCCCAACCACGGCGAGGGGTTCTGTCCCTTCAACGACGTCGCCGTCGCCGCGCGCGTGCTGCAGGCGCGCGGGATCGAGCGGATCGCGATCGTCGATCTCGACGTCCATCACGGCAACGGCACCGCCTTCACCTTTGAATCGGATCCGCGCGTCTTCACCTTCTCCATGCACCAGCAGCACAACTATCCGATGTGGAAGCCGCGCGGCTCGCTCGACATCGGCCTGTCCGACGGCGCGCACGACGCCACCTTCCTGAGCGAGCTGGCACGGGCGCTGCCGCGCGTCATGGCCCACGCGCCGCAATGCGTGTTCTACCTCGCCGGCGCCGATCCGTACGAGGACGATCAGCTCGGTGGCTTGCGCCTGACCAGGGCCGGGCTGCGCGAGCGCGATCGGATGGTGATCGCCGCGGTCCGCGCCGCCGGCGTCCCGCTGGTGATCACGCTGGCGGGGGGCTACGCCCGCCACGTCGAGGACACTGTGGCGATCCACGCCGCCACGATCGAGGAAGCGGTCACGTCCGGATCGAACCGTAGAGATCGCCGAGACCGCTGACACGCGATAAACCTGCGGCTCGGGTTCTTTGGTGTTTGCGTTCTCCGCGGTTCCTTCTTATTGGTAGAGTAGGCGCGTGAACAGTCCCTGGCAGCGGGCGACGATTCAGGCGGCCGCGATGTACATGCGCGAGCGCATCGCGGCCGGCGCCGACGATCCGAAAACGAAGGTGATTTACGCGGGGCTGCTCGAAGTGCTCGACCCGACGCGGCGGACCGTCCGCATCCAGCGCGAACTGGCCGCGTCGGCCAGAGCGGCGGTCGCGATCAAGGCCGCGGCCGAGCGCCGCGCCGCCGCAGAGCGGCGCCGCCGGGAGGATCGCCGTAAGTTGAATCTCGGCAGCCCGACCGGCCTCGAGCGGCGCGCCGGGGTCGATCGCCGCGCCGGCCAGGATCGCCGCAACCGCTGAACCCTAGAGAAGGGTCAGTCCGTATGCGGTCTTGAGGTCGACAATCTCGCCGCGCGCCAGCATCGCGCGCGCGTCGGCGACGGCGACGGTGCGCGTCGTGATGTCTTCGTCCTCGTCCGGATGATGGGGTGAGCCGGGCGGCGGCTGCCGCAGGTCGGACACCCGGAAGAAAATCAGCTCCTCGTCGCAGAATCCCGGCGCCGGATACAGAGCGCGGAGCCGTTCCACGCGGTGCGGCACGACGCCGATCTCCTCTTCACACTCGCGTCGCGCCGCGTCTTCGGCCGATTCGCCGTCGTTCAGGCGCCCCGCCGGAAATTCCCAGATCTCGCGATCGAGCGGCGCCCGGTACTGCCTGATGATGATGACGCGGCCATCGTCTGCCACCGGGATCAACACCACCGACGGCGAGTGCCGTACGATCGCGACCTCGTGCTCCTGTCCGTTCGGAAACCGGCGCACTCCGGTTTCGACCGAAAACACCCGTCCTTCGTAAACGGTCTTCATAAATCGAATCTGGAATCGCGCAATCCAATTAGCAATTAGCAATTTGCAATTAGCAATTACTAGGAGTCGTCGTGCATCGCGGGCTCGAATTTCTCGCGCAATTCGTCGAGCACCTTCTGCAGATCCGCAGGCATCGCGCTGAGGAACTCCATGCGACGTCCGTCCTCCGGGTGCGTGAACGCGAGCCGCGCCGCGTGGAGGAACGGCCGATCGAGGTGGGTGACGGCGCGGATGTCGCCGGGGACGCGGCGGTGCACGCCGCCGTAGAGCGCGTCGCCGACAATGGGATGACCGATGGCGCTCAGGTGCACGCGGATCTGGTGCGTCCGGCCGGTGTGAATCGCGACCTGGACCAGCGTCAGCACGCGCCCGAAGTGTTCGGCGCGGACGATGCGCGTCGCCGCCGCGCGGGTGCGGCGGACGCGCGCCGATTCCGACGCCATTTTCTTGCGGTTCGACGGGTCGCGGCCGATCGGCGCGTCGATCCGGCGCCCGGCCATCACCTCGCCCCACGCCAGGGCGAGGTATTCCTTCTCGACCTCACGCTGCGCGAACTGCCGCGCGAGCTCTTCATGCGACCGATCGTGCTTGGCCACGACCATCAGCCCCGACGTCCCTTTGTCGAGACGATGGACGATGCCGGGACGCTTCTCGCCGCCGATGCCGCTGAGATCGTCGACATGGTGCAGCAGCGCGTTCACCAGCGTGCCGCTCTCGTGCCCCGCCGCCGGGTGCACGACCATCCCGGCCGGCTTGTCGACGACGATGAGATCCTTGTCCTGGTACACGATGGGCAGCGGCAGATCCTCTGGCGCCGGCGCCGCGTCGATCAGCTCGGGCACCTGGATCGTGACTTCCTGCCCCGGCTTGACCGCCAGATTCGCCTTGGCCGCTTTGCCCGCGACCAGGACGCAGCCTTCCTTGATCAGCCGCTGCAGCTGCGACCGCGACAGCGCCAGGACGGACGCCAGAAACCGGTCGAGCCGGAGATCGTCGCTCTCCGCCGGGACGGTGATGGTTTGAATCACGCGGCCTTGCGTGCGCGCTTCGGTGCCGGCGTGGCGAAGCGTGCGAGATACACGAGCATCACGATCGCCAGCGGGGCGAGCACGAGCGAAATGAACTGCGAAGTCGAGAACATGCCGACGGTGCCGCGCTCGTCGCCGCGGAAAAACTCGATGATGAAGCGCGAGATCGCGTAGAGCAGCATGTAGAGCCAGAAGGTGCGGCCGGCGAAGCCGCGGCCTTTCTTCTCCGTCATCAGGAGCACGATCAGGATCAGCAGCTCCGCGCCGGCTTCGTAGAGCTGCGTCGGATGCAGCGGCACCCCGAGCGGCGTGCCGACGTTGGCCGCGGCAAACGGATCCGTGAACGTAATCCCCCACGGCAGCGTCGTCGGCTTGCCGTAGCAGCAGCCGGCGAACAGGCAGCCGAAGCGGCCGACGACGTGGCCGAGGGCGATGCCCGGCGCGAACACGTCGGTCGTCGTCCAGAACGGCAGGCCGACCTTGCGGATGTAGATCAGGGCGACGGTGACCGCGAGGATCAGGCCGCCGTAGAAGACGCCGCCGGAGCGGGCGAGCGTCAGCAGTTCCCGGGGATTGGCGGTGAACGTCCGGAAGTCGGTGATCAGCAGCAGCAGCTTGGCGCCGATGAGCGCGCTGATGATGATGTAGATCCCGAGGTCGAGGACCCGGTTGGCGTCGAGGCCGCGCGCCTTGGCGCGCACCATCGCCAGCTTGAGGCCGAGCAGGTAGGCCGCGGCGAGCAGGACGCCGTAGGTATAGACGGTGACGGCGCCGAGCTCAAACAGTCTTGGATACATGCGGTCCTGCCGTGAGCATATCGAGAATGAGCATGGTGACGCCGACCGAAATGGCGGAGTCGGCAACGTTGAACGCCCAGAAATGGTGCATGCCCCAGTAGACGTCGACGAAATCGACGACCGAGCCGGTGAGGACGCGGTCGATCAGGTTGCCGGCGGCGCCGCCGATGATCAGCGCCAGGCCGATGCGCGCGATCAGCTGGTGATGCGACAGGCTCGCGGCGTAGACGCCGACGCCGACGAGCGCCGCGGTCGCGATCACCGCGATGATCGCGGTTTTGAACGGAAAGTCGGCGCCGTTGAGTATGCCGAACGCCGCGCCGCTGTTGAGCGCGTGGGTGATGTCGAAGAACCCCGGGATCACCGTCACGCTGTCGTGCAGCGGCAGCGACGCGCGCACCATCGCCTTCGTCCCCTGATCGATTGCGACGATCAGCAGCGGCAGGATGAACTCGAGCCGCCGGGGCGGCGCCGCCGCCTCGCCGCTGCCGGCGATGTCGTCGAGCGCCTTATCCATGAACGGTCTCGGCCAGGGCGCCCTGGCAGCGGTCGCACAGCCCGGCCGAGGCCGGATCGGTGGCGACGGCCGGCACGATCCGCCAGCAGCGCTCGCACTTGACGCCGGCGGCGCGCTCGATCGTCACTCGCGGCATCGCCTCGCCGGCGGCCTCGACGTCAGCAGGTGCGCTACGCAGCTCGACCTCGGACACGATGAACAGCATCGGCAGCTGCCTGGCGTACTGCTCGAGCAGCGGCAGCTCCCTCGTGGTCGCCGAGATGACGACCTTGGCCTGGAGCGAGCTGCCGATCTGCTTGTTCTTGCGGAGCGGCTCGATCTCGGCGAGGACGCGCTCGCGCAGGGCGACGAGTGTGTTCCAGCGCTCGACCAGCGCCGGGTCGGCAAACGCGTCGAGAGCGGCCGCGGCCGGAAACAGCGCCATGTGCACCGACTCCTCGCGGCCTTCGAGCGCGCCAGCGCGCGGCGAGCCGGCCGCACTGCGCATGCCGGGCATGTACTGCCACAGCTCGTCGGCGGTGAACGAGAGAATCGGCGCGAGCAGGCGCGTCAGCCCGTCCGCCATCAGGTAAAGCGCCGTCTGCGCCGAACGGCGTTCGTGCGATCGCGGCGCCAGCGTGTAGAGGCGATCCTTCGAGATGTCGTTGTAGAACGAGCTCAGATCGACGGTGGCAAACTGGATCAGCGCCTGCGAGATCGCGCCGTACTCGTATTCCTCGTAATCGCGCAGCACCTTGCGCGCGACCTCGCCGTAGCGCGCAAGGATGTAGCGATCGACCTCTTCCATCGCCGACAGCGGTACCAGATCGGCGGCCGGATCGAAGTCGTAGAGATTGCCGAGCAGGTAGCGCAGCGTGTTGCGCAGCTTCCGGTACGCCTCGGAGGCGCGCGTCAGGATCTCGTGGCTGATCCGGATGTCCTGGGTGTAGTCGCCGGTCGCCACCCACAGGCGCAGGATGTCCGCGCCGCTCTGCTTGATGATGTCCCCCGGCTCCATCGAGTTGCCGAGCGACTTCGACATCTTCTTGCCCTTGTCGTCGACGACGAAGCCGTTGGTCAGGACCTGGCGGAACGGCGGTCGGCCGCGGGTGCCGAGGCCGACGAGCAGCGAGCTCTGGAACCAGCCGCGATGCTGGTCGCTGCCCTCGAGATACTTGTCGGCGGGCCAGGTGAGATCCGGGCTGACCGAGAGCACCGCCTCGTGGCTCGATCCGGAGTCGAACCAGACGTCGAGGATGTTCATCTCGCGCTCGAAGCTGGTGCCGCCGCACTTCGTGCACGTCAGGCCGTCCGGGATGAACTCCTCGGTCGGCCGCTCGTACCACGCGTCGGCGCCGTACCGGTCGAAGACGGTCGCGGTCTTCTCGACCAGCGCCGGCGACGTGATCGCCTCGCCGCACCGCGTGCAGTCGACCGCCGGGATCGGCACACCCCAGACGCGCTGGCGCGAGATGCACCAGTCGGGTCGGTTGGCGACCATGTTGTACATGCGGTCATGGCCCCACGCCGGGATCCACCGCACCTTGGTGTCGACCGCGTCGATCGCCGCTTCGCGCAGCGTCCTCGCCCCGAGTCCGGAGTCCGTGGTTCCTGCGGGCTTGTCCAGCGCGATGAACCACTGCGAGGTCGCGAGAAAGATCACCGGATTGTGGCAGCGCCAGCAGTGCGGATATGTGTGCTGGAACGTCTGGCGGTGCCACAGCTTGCCGCGCTCCTTGAGCGCCGCTTCGACGTTCGGATTGGCGTCGAACACGCGCTGGCCGCCGAACAGCTCCACGGTGTCGTGGAAGTGGCCGGCCGCGCCGATCGGCGCGTAGATCTCCAGGCCGTAGCGCATGCCGGTGGTGAAGTCGTCCGCGCCGTGGCCCGGCGCCGTGTGCACCGCGCCGGTGCCGGCGTCGAGCGTGACGTAGTCGGCGAGCACGCCGAGCGACGTCCGCGCGTAGAGCGGGTGCTGGAAGCGGATCTGCTCGAGCTCCGCGCCTTTCATCCGCGCCAGCGGCTCGGCGAACGTCCTGCCGCCCGCGGCGGCGACCTTGGGCGCCAGCGCCTCGGCGACGATCACGGCGCGGCCATCGACGTCATACGCCGCGTAGTCGAACTCGGGGTGAAACGCGATCGCCAGATTCGACGGGATCGTCCACGGCGTTGTCGTCCAGATCAACACGGAGACGCGGCGGCCGACGAGCTGCGGCACGCGCTTGAAGAACTCCGCCTCGCTCTCCGCGGCGAGCGCGAACTCGACGTAGATCGACGGCGAGGTGTGATCCTCGTACTCGACTTCCGCTTCCGCCAGCGCGGTCTTGCAGTGGATGCACCAGTGCACCGGCTTCTTGCCCTTGTAGACGAGATCCTGCTCGACGAACTTGCCGAAGGCGCGCGCGATCGACGCCTGGTACCGGAAGTTCATCGTCAGGTACGGCGCGTCCCACGTCGCGAGGATGCCGAGCCGGCGAAACTGCTCCGTCATCGTGCCGACATAGCGCTCCGCGTACGAGCGGCAGGCGCGGCAGAAATCGGCGACCGACATGTCGCGCTTCTTCGGGCCGAGCTCGCGGTCGACCTTGAGCTCGATCGGCAGGCCGTGGCAGTCGTAGCCGACTAGGTAAGGCGCGTCGAACCCGGCCATCGACCGCGATTTGACCACCAGCTCCTTGAGAATCTTGTTCAGCGCCGTGCCCATGTGGATGTTGCCGTTGGCGTACGGCGGGCCGTCGTGCAGCACGAACTTCGGCGCGCCTGCCCGGCGCGCCCGAATCTTGCCGTAGAGGTCCATCGCGTTCCAGCGCGCGAGCATTTCGGGCTCGCTGGTCGGCAGGTTGGCCTTCATCGGGAAGTCGGTGCGCGGCAGGTTGACGGTGTCTTTCCACTCAGGCATGGGTATCTCCCGATTCTATAATGATCCGATGCGCGCCACGCGGCTGGACAACGGCCTGAACGTCCTCATTCAGGAAGAACATACGGCACCGCTCGCCTCGGTCTGGTGCTGGTACAAGGTCGGCTCGAAGGACGAGCGCCCGGGCCTGACCGGCGTCTCGCACTGGTGCGAGCACATGAATTTCAAGGGGACCAGGAACATCCCGCGCGATCAGGTGAAGGGAATCATCGAGAAGTACGGCGGCAGCTGGAACGGCTATACCTGGATCGACCAGACGACGTATCTCGAGACCGCGACCCGCGACGCGCTCGACCAGATGCTGTTCATCGAGGCCGAGCGGATGGCGAGCTGTCTGTATCACCCCGACGACTGCGAATCGGAGCGCACCGTCATCATCTCGGAGCTCCACGGTGGGGAGAACGATCCGGATCAGCTGCTCGATCAGGAGCTGACCGCGACCGCGTTCAAGGCGCATCCCTATCGCCACCCGACGATCGGCTGGCTGCCGGATCTGCAGACGATGACGCGCGACGATCTTTACGGGTACTACCGGCGCTTCTACGTCCCCAACAACGCCACGCTGGTGATCGTCGGCGACGTCGACACCGATGAAGCGCTGCGTCGCGTCGAGCACCACTTCGGTGCGATCGCGGCCGGGCCGGCGCCGGAGCGGCTGCGCACGATCGAGCCGGCGCAGAGCGGCGAGCGCCGGCTCACGATCCGGCAGGAAGGCACGACCGCGTACCTGAAGGTCGGCTATCACGCGCCATCGGCGACCGATCGCGACTTCTTCCCGCTGCTGATCCTCGACGCGGTGCTGACCGGCGCGAAGGGGCTCAACCTCTGGTCGAGCTTCCGCATCCCGCCGCCGCAGCGTAGCGCGCGGCTGTATCGCGCGCTGGTCGAGCGCGGTGTCGCCTCGAATGTCTCCGGCGGACTGATGCCGACAGAGGATCCGTTCCTCTACACCATCTCGGCGACCGCCAACGAGGGGACGCCCCTGGCCTCGGTCGAAGCGGCGCTGCTCGAATCGCTCGACGCGGTCGAGCAGGACGGCGTCACGCCGGCGGAGCTCGTGAAAGCGAAGGCGCAGCTGCGCGCCCGCCTGGTGTTCGACGCCGACAGCGTCACTAACATCGCGCATCAGCTCGGCTACTACGAGACGATCGGCAGCGTCGATCTGTTCACCGCCGCGCCGGCGCGGATCGCCGCGGTCAGCCTCGAAGAGGTGGCGACCGCCGCGCGCGGCGTCCTCGCCGCGTCGAACCGCACGGTCGGATGGTTTGACCCGCTGCCGGTCGGCGGCGGACGTTCGAAGTCAGACATCTGAAGTTCGAACTCCACCTTATGACTTCTGACTTCAAGCTTCCGACTTCCCGAGGCGCGGCGCTGAATCCGGCGCGGACCGTGCTCGACAACGGCGCCATCCTGCTGTCGAAGTCGACACACACAACGCCCGCCGTCGCGATCAGCCTGTCGGTGCGCGCCGGATCGGTCGCCGATCCGCCGGACGCCGCCGGGATGACGTGGCTGCTGTCGCGCGTCATCGATCGCGGCACCGCGGCACGGTCGGCGACGGATATCGCGGAAGAGCTCGACAGCCGAGGAATCACGCTGACGATTCTGGTCACGCGCCATACCGTCACGTTCGTCTGCACCTGCCTGGCCGACGACTTCGAACCGGTCCTCACCCTGCTGGCCGACATCGTGATGTCGCCGTCGCTGCCCCAGGAGGAGATCGCAATCCGCAAGGGCGAGGTCATCACCGCCATCCGGCAAGACGAGGACAACCCCGCGATCCGGGCCACGGAAGCGCTGATGGCGCTGCTGTATCCCGACGGGCATCCGTACGGCCGGCGCACCAAGGGATCGGTCGAGCGCGTCGAGCAGTTCACGCGCGCGCAGCTCCGTCAGCTGCACGACGACCGGTTCGCCCCCGCCGCACTGACCGCCGTCATCGTCGGCGACGTCGCACCGGCGCAGGCGCAGGAGGTGACGTCGCGTGTGTTCGGCGGCTGGAAGAAGCCGGCGCCGCCGGCGCTGCTGGTGCCGCCGGTGGTCCCCGCAGGCTCGCGTCAGCGGGTCGTCATCCCGATGATGAACAAGGCGCAGGCGGACATCGCCTACGGCTTCACCACGATCACGCGGAACGACCCCGCTTATTACGCCTACTGGCTGATGAACGTCGCGTTCGGCCAGTACGCGATCGGCGGCCGTCTCGGAGACAGCATCCGCGAGCGACAGGGGATGGCGTATTACGTGTCGAGCAGCCTGGACGCCAACGCGGCGCCAGGACCGTTGAGCATCCGCGCCGGGGTCAGCCCGGCCAATGTCGACCGGGCGGTGGCGTCGATCGACGAGGAGGTGGCGCGGCTGGTCCGCGACGGCCTGACCGCGCGGGAGCTCGACGAGTCGCGGCGCTACCTGATCGGCTCGATTCCGCGCGCGCTCGAAACCAACGTGGCGATCGCGAATTTTCTCCAGGTCGAGGAGTTCTTCGGCCTTGGCCTCGATTACGATGCGCGGCTGCCGGACCTGTTGAACGCCGTGACGATGGACGAGGTGAACGCCGCCGCTCGCCGTGCCCTCAACCCCGATCGCGCCACCCTGGTGATCGCCGGGCCATACGCAGATCGGGAGCTTGGGGCATCGGGTAATCTGGTAGTTGGGTAATCGGATAATTGATTGGCGAATTGGCCGTCTGATCGCCCGACAGCTCGATTACCCGATTCCCCATATTGATCCACGTGTCAACGAAGGCTGTTTGCTTCGACGTCGACTTCACGCTGATCTATCCCGGACCGACGTTCCGCGGCGAAGGCTATCGGGCGTTCTGCGCGCGATACGGGATGGACGTCGACGCTTCGAAGTTCGAGGCCGGGGTGGCGAGCGCGGCGCCGCTGCTGGAGAGCCCCGATGACGTCTACGATCCGGCGATCTTCATTGCCTACACGAACCACATCATCCAGCGCATGGGTGGCACCGGCGCGCGGATCGACGAATGCTCGCGGGAGATTTATCACGAGTGGGCGGCGTGCCACCACTTCGAGTTGTACGACGACGTCGCCGCGGTAATGGGCGAGCTCGCGGACGCCGGCGTCCGCATCGGCCTGATCTCGAACACGCACCGCTGTCTCGCGTCGTTCCAGTCGCACTTCGAGCTGCAGGGGCTGATCAGCGCGACGATTTCCTCGTCCGACCACGGCTTGATGAAGCCGCATCCGAGCATCTTCACCGCCGCGCTGCAGCGGCTCGGTGTCGAGCCGGGCGAGGCGGTGATGGTCGGCGACAGCTTCAAGCATGACGTCGAAGGCGCGCTGAACGTCGGCATGCGCGCGGTGCTGCTCAACCGCGGCGATGCTGCGGCGCCGAGAGTTGCCTCGGATCATCGGGTGCCGGTCATACACTCGCTCCACGAACTCCCACCGCTCGTGATTGGGTAATCTCGCGATCGGGTAATCTGGCCATTTATTACCCGATGATCCAATCACCCGATTCTCAGATGCCTCCGATCCATTACCGCGACCTCACGACCCTCGACGA
This sequence comes from Acidobacteriota bacterium, assembly GCA_025463215.1. Classification (GTDB taxonomy): domain Bacteria; phylum Acidobacteriota; class Vicinamibacteria; order Vicinamibacterales; family CAVVIG01; genus CAVQFC01. The sequence goes on from JAOBWF010000189.1 coordinate 11,126, forward strand.
GTTCGCCGCCGTCGTCCAGCTCGAACGCGACATCTGGGGGCCGGCGTACGACGATGTGGTGCCGGTGCCGATCCTCGCGGTGTCGGTCCACACTGGTGGCATCCTGATCGGTGCGTTCGACGACGACGCCGGTCGGATGATCGGGTTCGTCTACTCGCTGCCGGGCATCAAAGACGGCAGGCCGACGCAGTGGTCGCACATGGCAGGCGTGCTGCCCGAGTACCAGAGCCGCGGGCTCGGCTTCCAGCTCAAACTGCTACAGCGTGAGCGCGCCCTCGAGGCCGGTCTCGACCTGATTCAGTGGACCTACGATCCGCTGCAGGCGATGAATGCCCATCTCAATTTCGCCAAGCTCGGGGTCGTGGTCGCTGAGTACGCGGAGAACATCTATGGCATTTCCGCGAGCCCACTGCACGGCGGCAACCCGACCGATCGATTCGTCGCCGACTGGTTCGTCCGCACTGCGCGCGTCGTCGACCGCGTCGGCGGCGCGGCGCCGCTCGCGCCGGTGATGACGGTCGAACGCGCCAATCGCGCGCAGCCCGCCGGAGAGTGGCTCGCGCCCGCGGCTGTCGATCTCGCATTGGATGCGAAGCGGATCAGCGTCCAGATCCCGATCGGGTTCACCGAGATGCTGTCGCGCGCGCCGGAGCTCGCGCTCGAGTGGCGGATGGCGACGCGCGCCATCTTCACCGCCTACTTCGGCCGCGGCTATCGCGCGGTCGAGTTCTTCGTCGATCGCGCGGCGCGCCAAGGCTCTTATCTGCTTGTGCGCAATTGAGAATGTGAAATTCGAGACGAATGCGGAATTCCAACTTCTTAATTTTTAATTCTTAATTCTTAATTCCGAAGCGCGATCATCGGATCCACGCGCATCGCACGTCGCGCGGGAACGATTCCGCCGGCGAGCGCGAGGCCCATCGCGGCCACCACCACGGCGGCGAGCGTCGCCGGGTCCGCGGCCCTGGTATCGAACAGCAGGCCGGCAATGAAGCGGCCGCCGGCGAGCGCGCCGGCGACGCCGATCAGCGCGCCGATTCCCGTCAGCCACGCCGCGCGGCGCAGGACATCCAGGAACACCGAGCCGCGGCTGGCGCCAAGCGCGAGGCGGACGCCGATTTCCGGAATGCGCTGGCTGACCGAGTACCAGATCGATCCGTAGATCGCGACTCCCGAGAGTGCCGCCGCCAGCCCCGCGGTCACGAGCAGCAGCAGCATCGTGCCGCGCGTCTGGGCGAACGAGCTGGCGATCCGATCCGCCATCGTTCGCACGTCGTAGATCGGGAGGTTCGGATCGATCGCCTGCACGCTCGCGCGTGCCGCCGGCGCGAGCGCGGCCGGGTCGCGATCGGTCCTCACCACGAGCGTGAAGATGGGCATGGCGGTCTGCGCGATCGGACGGTACATCTCCGCGACCGGATCGCGGCTGAGCGACACATGGCGGACGTCGTCGACAACGCCGATGACTCGGAACCAGCGCGCGGAGTCGAAGCCCGCGCTCGTCCGCACGCGGCGGTCGATCGGGCTTTCGTTCGGCCAGAACCGCTTCGCCATCGTGCGGTTGACGATGACGACCGGTTCGCCGCGGGCATCGTCGGTCGCGACGAAGGCGCGGCCCTGCAGCACCGGAATGTTCATCGCGTCGAAATAGCCGGCCGAGATGTAGCGTTGATCCGCGATCGGCGTCTCGCCTGGAGCCGCCGGCCGTCCTTCGACTTCGATGCCGTTCGCGCCGCGTTGACCGCCGAACGGAATGAGCGACCCGACGGCAGCCCGCCGCACACCGGGCATCGCCTGCAGCCGCGCGAGCAGATCCGAGATGAACGTGATCCGCGATGGCGCGGCCGCGTAGTTCGCGCCGGTGAGCGCGACCTTGAACGTCAGCAGGTGATCGGCGTCGAATCCCGGCCGCACCCGCGACAGCTTGACGACGCTGTTGAGCATCAGGCCGGCCGCGGACAGAAGCACGACGGCGAGCGCGACCTGTGCGACCACGAGCGCGCCACGCGCGCGTCCGGGCGTCCCCGCAATCGTCCGTCCGGATGATTTGAGGACGTCGACGATGCGACCGTCAGGGCCGTGAAGCGCGACGATGACACCGAACAACACGCCGAGAATCGCCGAGAGCGCGGCGGTGAACACGGCGACGCGCGCGCCGATGTCGATCGACAGCGAGGCCGGCAGCGAGCCGTCGAACAGCGGCAACACCGCGCGCACCGCCCAGCCGCCGAGGAACAGCCCGGCGAACCCGCCGAGGGCCGCGAACACCAGCGACTCGGCGGCGGCGAGCGACAGGAGCCGTCCGCGCGTCGCGCCGAGCGCCGTCCGGACCGCGAGCTCGTGGCGGCGGTTCGATGCGCGCGCGAGCAGCAGCGTCGCCGCGTTGGCGCTGGCGACCACCAGCAGCAATCCGACGCTGCCCGCGATCAACAGCAGCGTCGGCCGGATCGAGCGCGTCGTCTGCTCTGATAGCGGAACCAGGCGCGCGCCGAGCTGCCGGTGCGACGCGCGCTCTGCCGCCAGACGCGCGGCAATCGTGCCGATTTCCGCGGACGCCTGCTCCAGCGAGACCCCGTCGGCGAGGCGGCCGAGGATCTTCTGGCTGTGATAGACCTCGGTGACGCGATCGGCCGGCGACAACCGCGCCGGCATCCACAGGTCGTCGTCTCCGGCGAGCGGCCCTGGCAGCGACGTGCCGCGCGGCATGACGCCGACGATCGTCCGAGACTCGCCGTTGATCTGCACGATCCTGCCGACGACGTGCTCGTCGCCGCCGAAACGACGGCGCCAGAGGCCATCGCTGAGAATCGCGACCGGCGCGGTGCCCTCGAGATCTTCAGCGGGTGTGAAATTGCGGCCGAGCCGCGGCGCGATGCCGAGCAGCGGCATCAGCGACGCGGTCACCCGCGAGCCGCGCACCCGCTCAGGGTTGTCGTCGCCCGTCAGCGTGAAGGTGTCTGTCCGCGCCATCGCAATCGCCGACAGGCTGCGCAGGCTGTGCCACACGTCGTAGTCGTAGGCCGTCGGCTCCAGCTCCTGGATGTTGTGCGACGGGAACGTCTGCCAGGCGAACACGATCCGCGACGGATCGCGGTACGGCAGCGGGCGGAGCAGGACCGCGTCGAGCAGCGCGAACACGGCGCTGTTGACGCCGATGCCGAGCGCCAGCGTCAGGACAACGAGGACGGTGAATCCGGGCCGGCGGAACGCATTTCGCGCCGCGAGGGAGAGATCGCGCCACAGCAGGTCGACAGCCATCGCCTGTTTGGACGGCGAGTGTTTGAGTCCGGTTAGCAGAGACGACGGGGTCCACGGGATCAACACGGAGAAACGGAGCAACAGAGAACGAACCGAAAAGAAAATGATATTTCCGTTGATTTCTCGGTTACTCAGTTGCTCCGTGTTGATCCCGTTGTCTCGGTCCCCTCCGTTATCCCGGGGGCCAGGCCAGCCCGCGGCCGCCGATCACGTGCAGGTGGATGTGGAACACGGTCTGGCCGGCGTCGCGGTTGGTATTGAACACTGTCCGGAAACCACCGGCGTCGATCCCGCGCTCCTTGGCGATCGCGGCGCCCCTGCGGACCATCTCGCCAACGATCCCATCGTCTGCGGCGGTGAGATCGTTGAGCGTCGCGATGTGCCGCTTGGGTATCACGAGGACGTGCGTCGGCCCCTGCGGGTTGATGTCGTTGAAGGCGAGCAGCCGGTCGTCCTCGTACACGATGGACGCGGGAATCTCGCGCGCGATGATTCTGCAGAACAGGCAGTCGGCCATGAAGAATTCTGAAGTATGAATGTGGAATCTGGAATTGCCGCGAATTCACAATCCAGATTCGGAATTCCGAATGCTATTCGCGCCGCGCAATCGCGGTGCGCGCGATGCCCTGCAGATCGCGCCGCAGGCCGACCAGCGTCAGCTCGGGTGACGCGTCGAGCAGATCCTCGACCTCGACGTCCTGGCCGAGGCCGAACTCGAACACCAGATATCCGCCCGATCGCAGCCGCGCCGGCGCCGCGGCGACCAGGCGCGTGACCAGCGTCAGACCGTCGACGCCGCCGAACAGCGCCACCGACGGTTCGTGATCGCGCACTTCCGGCTGCAGCGCCGGACGCGCGCGGTCGATGACGTAGGGCGGGTTCGCCACGATCGCGTCGAACGTGCTCGTGACCCCGTCCAGCAGATCGCCTTCGCTGAAGGTCACCCGATTGGCGACGCCGTGCCGCGCCGCGTTGCGCCGCGCGACCTCGAGTGCGGGGCGCGAGATGTCGGTGCCGATCACGGTGGCGGTCGGCCGCTCGTGCGCGATCGCGACCGCGACGCAGCCGCAGCCGGTGCAGACATCGGCGATCGCCAGCGGGACCGCGCGATCCGGAAACAGCTCCTGCAGCGCCTCGACGATCAGCTCCGTCGCCGGCCGCGGAATCAGGACGTCCCGAGTGACTTCGAGCTCGAGCCCCCAGAATTCGCGCACGCCGACGATGTAGGCGAGCGGCTCGCGGGTCACGCGGCGCGAGACGAGCGCGTCGTACTGCGGCGTGAACCCTTCCGGCACCGGTTCGCGCGCGTCGATCAGGAAGCGCTCGGTGGTCCAGCCGAGCACGTGCTGGGCGAGCAGGCGCGCGTCGAGATCGGATTCGGTCGGCGTGATCCCGGCGTCGCGCAGCCGCTGCCGCGCCGCCGACACGTGGGCATGAATGGTCACGAGACCGCCGTCGCGTCCTTGAGCTTTTCGGACTGGTAATGCGTGATGACGTTGTCGAGCAGCTCCGCGAGATCGCCGTTCAGCACCTCGACGAGCCGGTGCGTGGTGAAGTGCACGCGGTGGTCGGTGATGCGGTTGTCCCGGAAGTTGTAGGTGCGGATCTTCTCGGACCGCTCGCCGGTGCCGACCTGGCTCTTGCGGTCCTTGGCAATCGCGTCGTGCTGCTTCTGCATCTCCATGTCGAGCAGGCGCGAGCGCAGCACTTTCATCGCCTTGGCGCGGTTCTTGATCTGCGATTTCTCGTCCTGCTGCGAGACGACGACGCCGCTCGGGATGTGGGTGATGCGGACGGCGGAATAGGTGGTGTTGACGCTCTGGCCGCCCGGACCACTGGAACAGAAGGTATCGACGCGCAGATCCTTGTCGTTGATCTGAACGTCCACTTCTTCGGC
>JAOBWF010000200.1 GCA_025463215.1 Acidobacteriota bacterium
AACTCGAACACGCCGGCGCGCGCTTCGACCACGTCCTGGGTCCGCGTCGACACGACCATGCCTTCGCTGCAGGGGGTCGAACACGACGTCTGCAGCTTCGGCATCTTCTCGATCTTGACGATGCAGACGCGGCAGGAGCCGTCGATGCTGATCCCGGGGTGATAGCAGTAGTAGGGTACCGAGATGCCGCTCTCGATTGCGGCCTGCAGGACGGTCTTGCCCTTGTCGACGGTCACCTGCCGGCCGTCTATCGTCAGCGTCACGGTCTCCATAAGATACCGATCATATCGGGGCCGGGGGCTAGAGGCTAGGGGCACAAGCCCTGTGCCCTTGTGGCTCGTGTCCACGCGTCCGCTTCTCACACCGGACGGGCTGCTTCGCGGCGATCGCCGGAGGTCTCATATCTCAATCCGCGTCATCGGCATCTCAATGCGCGTCATCGGCGCCATCCGCGGATGATCGCGTCGTGATCAGCTGCCCTTCACAATTTCCGCCAGCATTCCATCATCCTTGCTGATCTCGACGCCGCGCAGGACGCCGGCGAGCGGGACGCGGTGTTCCACCACCTGCTCGGTGACCCGCACGAGGACGTCGACCGGTTTCCGATCGGCGTACTGCAGCGTGACGGTGACCGGCACGTCGAAAACCTCGCCGATCTGTTCCACCCGCAGCACGACCTCGGTTCCGTCGAGGCGATAGCCCACCTTGACGCGGGGAATGGCCGAGCCGAAGATCCACTGCTGGAAGAACCGCTCCAGCGACATCCCGGTTTCGCGCTCCATCGCCAGGCGGAAATCCTCGGTGCCGACCTTGCGGAAGCGCGAGTCCCGATAGAACCGCCGCAGACCGCGGAAAAACGCATCGTCTCCGGCGAGACGACGCAGCATGTGCAGCACGGCGGCGCTCTTGTTGTAGACGAGCGCGCGGAACACGCGGCTCTCGCCGCGGATGTGGCCGAGGCGGTAGCCGAGCGAAATCGGACCCTGATCGCTCGTGTCGATCCCCCACTTCCGCAGCTGCCGCAGCATCGAGACGAACGTCTCGTCCCCTTTCTGATGCTGGGCGTAGAGCGCGGCGAAGTACTGCGCGAATCCCTCGCTGATCCACTGCTCGTGATAGTTGCGCCAGCCGACCGCCTGACCCCACCACTGATGGGCGAGCTCGTGCGCCAGGAAGAAATCCGGGTAGTTGCTGAACGCCGCTGGATCGTTGCGCCACGTCATCGGCGACGCAGGCAGCGGCTGATTGAGCATCGCGAAATAGCCCGGGCTGTGTCCGCCGGGCAGATCGCTTTCGACGATCGCGACGGTGAAACTCGAATACGGCGAGTCGCCCAGCAGCGATTCGTAAAACAGGGCGATGTCGGCGGCTCGCGCGGCCGCTTCGCGCCCGCGCTGGGTCTGGCGCGGATTGGCCTCGGCCGACATGTTCAAGGTCCGGTACGTGTGGCCGATGAGCCCGGGTTCGACCTCGCCGGGAAAGCCGATGGTCGCGGTTTCCGCGCGCGCGAAACGGCTCATGATGAACGCGAGATAACGCAGCGGCTGCGCCGCCTTGAAGACATAGATCTTGCGGTTGAGCGAGGGGTCTGCACCCGGGAGGATCCCGGGAAACCCCGGTTCGAGCTCGCCGCTGGCGACGCAGTCGATCCCCGGCGGCACCGAGATGCGAATGCGCGCGGTGGCGTAGTCGCTGACCGGCGCCTGCGGATACCAGAAGCTGCGGCTGCTGTAGAGATAACTCGGCTCGGCGGCGATCATCATCGTCTGATCGTCCGCCCGACCCTGATCAGAATCGATCGGCGTCAGCGCTTCGCGATCCGGCGTCTGCGGCTCGAGCCGGCCGGCGTAGGTGATCGTCAGGCTCATCTCGCTGTCGCGCCCGAGCGGCTGCGGCAGGTTGACCACCAGCGTGTTCTGGTTCTTGACGCGGATGCCGAACAGGCGGCCGTACTGGTAGCTGACGACAGACTGGACGACGAGCGAGTCCGCGAGACGGAAGGTCAGCGTGCCGAGCACGAACGACCGGACCTTCAGGCGGAGATGGGCGCGGCCGTCGATCCACTGCCGCTCAGGGGTAGCCGTGATGTCGAGGTCGTAGTCGAGCACGTCGTAGTCGACGAGGTCGTCCTCGTCGTAGAACGGTCCACGCTGCGCCAGCTTGGCCTTCGACGAGTAGATCGCGATGTTGTGATGACGTTTGCGGTCGAACAGCGTGATGTCTTCTGGCTCGGAGCCGGAGCGCGCGTAGGTCAGCGTGTCGAAGCGCCGCGTGCGCATCTCGGCGAGAAAGTCCCCTTCGCCCGGCAGCAGCGTCCACGGATCGCGGCTCAGATCGCCGAGGTCGATGACGAACGATTTCGGCGCCTCGTCGTGAAAGATCTCCTGGGCGCGCTTCAGCGTGCGCGCGTCGACCGGCACCGCCCGCAGCGCGGCGGCGTCGAACAGCGACTCGAAGTCAGCCGGGTTGATCCGGATGTAGGCCGCCTCGAAGCGCGTCTCCAGCGTTTCGCTGCCGCAGAAGATCTTGACCTGGCCGCGTTCGGTCCGCGGCGCCGGATGGAAATTGATCGCCCCCTTGCCGAGCAGCACGACCGCGGTGACGCCGTTCTCGATCTCCGCGACGAAGACCGATCCTTCGTCGAGCGTCAGGTCGAGATCTTCGGCGGCGATTTTCAAGCCGCGCGCGGCAAACTGCTTGGCCGGGTTGAGTGTGACGCGGTAGATGCTTTCGACCGCCGAGATCCGCTCCTGATCCGCGATCGTCCACTCGAATTCGGTGTGGCGCGGGCCGGTCCGTCTGACGTCGACCCGCCAGGTGGCGACGCGAGCCCGCGATCCGAATTCGGCCATCACGTCGACCAGCAGGCGGTAGCCGTCGCCCGCGGCAACGCCGGCGAGGGCCGCGCGATCGCGCTCCTGCAGGACGCTCCGGTTGACGCCGGGCATCAGCTCGGTGCCGGCGAACTCGCGTGCCCGCGCCCGATCGCTGCCGTCGGCCATCAGCGCCAGGTAGGCGGCGGCGTCGCCGGCGCGCACGACGCGCTCGATCCGTCCGAGCAGCAGGCGCACGCCGTCGTCGTCCTGCGCGCGCGCCGGCGCCGCAGTCAGGACGAGCGCAAGCAGTACGAGCGCGGTTCGAACCCTGGTCAACACCGTCTCTTTTGCCGGAACCCTTCTGTTAGACACCGGCCGGGGCCGGGATGGTGCAGCGGCGCAGCAGCAGGATCGTGAGGTCGTCGGCGAATTTGCGCTCGTCGGTATGGTGCTCCACCGCGCGCACCACCGCGGCGCCGATGTCGGAGAGGCTGTCGCGCACGCTGGCCTTGAGCGCGGTCTCGAGGCCGATTTCGTCGAACGGCACGCCGCGCGGATCCTCTGCCTCGGTGATGCCGTCGCTGTAGACCGCGAACAGATCCTGCGGCCCGATCGTGACGTGGCCGGTCGTGTACGTCGAGTGTTCGAACATGCCGAGCGAAATGCCGCCGTCGGTGAGCCGCACGCAGCTGCCGTCGCCGCGCACGAGCAGCGGCGGCATGTGGCCGGCGCTGACGTAGGTCAGCGATCCGGTGGCCGGATCGAAGACGCCGTAGAACAGGGTGATGAAGCGGGTGCCGGGCGCATGGCGGCAGACCTGCACGTTGAGCCGCGTGATGAGCGGCGCCGGCTCGAGCTGCTCGTCGACCAGGGTGCGCAGCATCGCGAGCAGCAGCGCCATCAGCAGCGCGGCGGGGCTGCCCTTGCCCGCGACGTCGCCGAGGGTGACGACCAGCCGGCCGTCGGCGAGCGGCAGGATGTCGTAGAAGTCGCCGCCGACGGTGTTCGCCGGCCGGCTCATGCCGACGGTCTCGACCCCGGGCGCCGAGTACAGGCCGCTCGGCAGCATCGCCTGCTGGATGTCGCGCGCGATCTCGAGATCGTTTTTCAGCGACAGCCGATCCGCGACCTCGAGCAGCACGAGCAGGTTCATCAGCGCGAAGGCGACGAACAGCGACCAGGTGCCGCGCTGGAACAGCGGACCGGGGACGCCGACGGCGCCGATGAACGGCAGCCGCAGGATCTCGATCAGGCCGATGCCGCGGAACAGGTTGAACAGCCCGACCACCGCGAGCAGCAGCGCGCCGCCGAAGACGACGCGGCGCGCCGGCGACAGCTTCATCGAGAAGGCGAGGAAGAGGATGCGCACTTCGGCGACGAAGCGGCGGTGCCACGGCAGGCGCTGCATCGCGTCGGCATCGCGGTGGCGCGTGAAGAACTTGTAGGCGTCGCGCGTGTCGCGCGTGAACAGCCGCTGCAGATCGTCGGCGGTGAGATCCTTCGTGTAGCTCTCGAAGAAGTCGGCGAGGCGCGACGGGCGGTGGGAAGCGCTCACGGTTCTCGCTTCAGGGTGTCACGGTTCAGATCAGGCCGAGCTCGCGGCCGACGGTGGCGAAGGCGTCGAGCGCGAACTGGAGCTCGTCCCGGGTGTGCGTCGCAGTGACGATGGTGCGCACGCGCGCCTTGTCGCGCGCCACGGTCGGGAACGCAATCCCCTGCGCGAACACGCCTTCCTGAAACAGGCGGTCCGACAGCTTCATCGCGAGCGCGCCGTCGCCGGCGATCACCGGCGTGATCGGGCTCTCGCTCAGGCCGGTGTTGAAGCCGAGCGCCTTCAGCCCCGCCTTGAAGAAGCGGGTGTTGACCCACAGCCGCTCGATGATCGCCGGCTCCTGCTCGAGCACGTCGATCGCCGCGATGCAGGCAGCGGCCACCGCCGGCGGATGGGAGGTGGAGAACAGGAACGGCCGGGCGCGATGGTAGAGAAACTCGATCAGGGCCCTGCTGCCGGCCACGTAGCCGCCGAGCGCGCCGATCGCCTTCGACAGGGTGCCGACCTGGATGTCGACGCGGCCGTGCACCCCGAAGTGATCGATCGTGCCGCGGCCGTTCGCCCCGAACACTCCGCTCGCATGCGCGTCGTCGACCATCATGATGCAGCCGTACTCCTCGGCGAGGGCGCACAAATCGGGCAGTGCGCCGAGGTCGCCGTCCATGCTGAACACGCCGTCGGTGATCAGCAGCTTGCGCTGAGCCGCGGGCAGGTCCTTCACGATGCTGCGCGCCGCATCGACATCCTTGTGAGGGAACACCTTGATCGTGGCGCGGCTCAGCCGGGCGCCGTCGATGATGCTGGCGTGATTGAGCTCGTCGGAAATCACCACGTCTTCCTTGGATAAGACGGCGGCGACGGTGCCGGCGTTCGCGGAAAATCCGCTCTGGAAGACGACGACCGCCTCGGTTTTCTTGAAAGCCGCGAGGCGTCGCTCGAGCTCCATGTGGATGTCCATGGTGCCGGCGATCGAACGCACCGATCCGGAACCGACGCCGAGCTGACGCACCGCCTCCAGCGCGCGTTCGCGCAGCCGCGGGTGCGTGGTCAGGCCGAGGTAGTTGTTCGACGAGAGGTTGACGACCGTGCGATGGTCGAAGGTGCTGGTGTGGGCCTGTTCGCCGTCGAGGATGCGGAGCTGCCGATAGAGCCCCTGCTGCTTGAGCGCGTCAAGTTCACGGGAGAGGAAGTCGAGCGGATCGCGGCGCATGCGCTCAGTGTAGCGCAGCCCTTTGGTGACGTGGCGCAGCCCGTTAGGGCTGGCGGGGCGTGATCAATTCATGAGAAAGAGGGCCGTCCACGGAAGGATCGCGACCGCGAAATAGATGGCCGTGAGCAGCGCGACGAGACTGTGGACGCGGTGGAGGTGGAGGAGCATGCCGAAGCCGATCGCCACGCCTTTCGCGGCGCCGAGCGCGGCCACCACCCCCGCCGCCGCCATGGCCGAGCTGATCAGCGGGTTGGCCTCGATCGCCGGCCCCCAGATGCGGATGCCGAGGTAGGTGAATACACCGTCGAGGCACTGCATCAGCAGGAAGGCGACGACCGCCAGGTCGCCGAATCGGCTCTTCGTCTCCCACCGCTTGACCAAAGCTGCCATCCGTTTTCCGCAAGGGGTGAACCAACTGCGTACTTCAGCCCGCCGCGCCTCTCCGGGATAGTAGTTGATCAAGACGGATGCCGCACGTCGGGGGTGGCAGAGGGTGCTCGCAGCTGGGCGCTGGGGGCTAGAGGCTAGAAGCCGGGAGCTGGCGGCTTGGGGCCAGGAGCCGAGAGGACGAACACCCGATCGGATCCGAACGCCGCGATTTCGCGCGCGCCGCGCGAGCGCAGCCATGCGCTGACGCGCGCGCCTGCGTCGTTCGCGTACGACCCCTCGTGCACGACGGCGTGGGTCGCGCTCGAGTCGACGATCCCCTGCCAGGCGCGATCGGGATGGCCGCCGCGATCCTTCAGCGACTCGGTCAGGATCTCGTAGCCGGCGGGCGCGCCGCCGCTGTAGCCGTTGACCAGCCGCCTCCAGTGGGTCGTCGAATAGAACATGTAGCGGATGTCGAAGGCCGGCTCGCCGAACGGCAGCTCGATCAGGACCGCTGACGCCGGGAGCTGCGCGGCATAGCGGTACACCGCCGGCACCGCCGATCCGATCGCGATCGCGCCGGGCAGCGGCGCCAGCCCTGCCTGTTTGTAGTCGGTCGCGTTCTGGTTGATCGGGATCGGCACGGCGAGCGCCTCGGCCAGGATCAACATGGCGGCGATCGCGCTGACGCGGCGGCGGCGCGGCGGCGGGATCGCCGCGACCCCGAGGGCCGTGAGCGCGGCGAGGCCGAGTGTCGCGATCATCGCGAAGCGTGCCGGCACGCGGATCCCGTCGAAGCCGGGGACATGGTCGTAAAACAGTGCGTAGAGACTGGTCGTCGTCACGGCGCGTCCCATGGCGTGGATGTCGGGGCCGAACGACATCACGATCGCGAACAGCGTGATGATCGAGAAGATGCCGGAGAGCGACATCAGCCAGCGCGACACCGAGCCGCGCGCTTCGCGCGACACCGCGAGGAGGATCGCGCCGCCGATCGCGCACACCGCCAGAACGCGCGGCAGGCTGGTGATCTTCAGCCGCGGCAGCCGGATCGAATAGCCGAACAGCAGCGTGATGACGAGAGCGGCGAGGATCGCGGCGGCGGTCCACGCGAGGCGCGAGAGACGCAGACGTTCGTCATCCGTTTGACGAGGATCGCGGGGCCGGGCGCGCGCCGCTCCGGCGCCGATGACCGCGAACAGCGCGATCGTCGCCCCTGGAAACAGCAGCCCTTCAGGCCTGGGCCACGCCTGCGCGATCAATCCCCAGACCCGCAGATTCGGATCGGCGGTGAGATAGGCGTAGACGTCGGCCGAGAACCGGTGCACCTCGCCGAGCGAGCGCGCATCGAATCCGAGCCGCCGCAGCTCGAGATACGGCAGCAGAAACGGCGCCGTGGCCGCCGCGACGACGACCACTGCGGCGGCGACGCGCCGCAGTGTCCGCCTGTCGGTCCACAGCCGGCGTCGGGTCAGCTCCCAGCCGATGTAGAGCAGCACGACCGGCGAGAAGAACAGCAGGTAATAGCCGCACGACAGGTTCTGCACCAGCCACGCCGCCGCGGCGAAGGCGAGCGGCCGCCGCCGCCCGGTCGCGAAGTGGCGATGCAGGCCGAAGAGCACGAAGGGCATCCAGGCGGACGACAGCACCTGCAGGTGGGGGATGTTCGCGATCCGATATGGCGCGAACGCGAACGCCAGCCCGGCGACGAACCCGGCCGCCGCGCTGCCGGTCAGCTCGCGCCCGAGCAGGAACATGCCGAGCCCGGACACGGCGAACGTCGACAGGAACAGCAGGTTGTAGCAGAGGATCGGATTTCTGGTGAGCAGGTAGATCGGCAGCGTCTGGATCGCCTGCGGCAGGAAGTGCTCGGAGTAGGCGAGCGCCAGCGGCTGCGGCGCGAAGATGTTGGCGCTCCACCAGCCGCGGCCGAGATGCGTCGCGCCCCAGGAGAGTACCCACGACGTGAACAGCGGATCGCCGAAATCGCCGGGGACATCGTGCGTCAGGCCGGCCGCCAGCGGCCAGGTCATGAGGATCGTGACCGCCGCGTACGCGGCGAACGCCAGGGCGGCGGAGTTCGCGAAGCGGGAGTGTTTCACCGTGGCGCGATTATAGTGACGGGATGAGCCTTCGCCTGTTCGGCCTGTCCACCGCGGCTGCCGTCGCCTGCCTGTCCGTCTCAACCGGCGCGCAGGCGCCCGCCCGCTCGATCGGGCCGGTCCTCGACACGCTCGATCGCGTGCGCTCGTTCCACGAGACCGCGATCTCGCCGGACGGCCGCCGCGTCGCCTGGGTCGAGGATGTCTCCGCCGCCGACGGCACGACCGCCATCGTCGTGCGCGATCTGCCGTCGGGTGAGCCACGCCGCGTGACCGCTGCCACCGATGCGAAATCGCACAACGAGAGCGGCGTGGCGTGGCCGCCGGACAGCGAAAGCCTCGCGTTTCTGTCCGACGCGCGCACACCGCACCAGCAGCAGCTATGCCGGATGTCGCTGCCGCGAAACGCCGCGGTTGCCACGGGGATGAATCCCGGCTGCGTGACGAACGTGACGGGACAGCTGGCGCAGCCGAAGTGGTCGCCCGACGGCAGCACGATTGCGTTCCTTTTCGTCTCCGGCTCCACGCAAGGCACCGGCGCTCTCGTCGCCTACACGCCCGACTCCGGCCTGGTCGGCGACGTCGCGGAGGAGCAGCGGATCGCGATTGCCGATCCCGCCAGCGGCGCGGTCCGCGAGGTCAGCCCGGCGAACATGTTCGTCTACGACTACGACTGGTCGCCCGACGGTCAGGCATTCGCGGCCGAAGCGGTCGAAGGCTCCGGCACCAACAACTACTGGATCGCACAGCTCTACGTCGTGCGTGCGGATACGGGACAGACGACCTCGATCTGGAAGCCGCCGCTGCAGATCGCGGGCCCGCGCTGGTCCCCGGACGGCACGTCGATCGCGGTGATCCACGGCATCATGAGCGACGAGGGTTCGACCGGCGGCGACATCTACGTGGTTCCTGCACGTGGAGGCGCGGCGAAGAACGTGACGCCGCATCTCGAAGGCTCGGCGCGATCGCTCGCGTGGCGGCCCGACGGCCGCCTCCTCTTTCAGGAGTACGTCGACGGCCAGTCGGCGCTCGTCACGGTTGGGCCAACCGGCGGTGCGCGAACGACGGTGTGGTCGACACCGCAGCAGCACCTGACGTCGACGTCGATCGCCGCGCACGCGGACGCCGCCGCCGCGGTGGTGCAATCCTTTCAGCACGCGCCCGAGGTATACGCGGGTGCGTTCGGCGCGTGGGCCGCGCAAACGCAGGTCAACGCCGCGGTGACGCCGTTGTGGGGCGACGTCAAGAGCCTGCACTGGACGAGCGACAAATATCACGTGCAGGGCTGGCTGATGTATCCCGCCAACTTCGATCCCGCGAAGAAATACCCGCTCGTCGTCTCCGTGCACGGCGGGCCGTCGGCGGCCAACTTCCCGTCGTGGCCGTCGCGCTGGAACGCGGTGCTGCCGGCGAGCGGCTACTTCGTGCTGCTGCCCAACCCGCGCGGCAGCTATGGCGGCGGCGAAGCGTTCACGCAGGCGAACGTCAACGACTTCGGCTACGGCGATCTGCGCGACATCGAGGCGGGCGTCGACGCCGCGGTGAAGGCGGCGCCGATCGATCCGGCGCGCACCGGCATCATCGGCTGGAGCTACGGCGGCTTCATGTCGATGTGGGCGGTGACGCAGACGACCAGGTTCAAGGCGGCGGTGGCGGGCGCGGGGATCGCCAACTGGCAAAGCTACTACGGGCAGAACAAGATCGACACCTGGATGCTGCCGTTCTTCGGCGCGTCCGTCTACGACAAGCCCGAGGCTTACTCGCGGTCGTCACCGATCACCTACATCAAGAAAGTGCGGACGCCGACCCTGGTCCTGCACGGTGACCGCGACTCCGAAGTGCCGACGCCGCAGGGCTACGAGTTCTGGCACGCGCTGAAGGCGCTCGGCGTGCCGACCGAGCTCGTGATCTATCCGGAGGAAGGGCACGCGATCGCGAAGCCCGAGCACCAGCGCGACATCGAAGCGCGTCTGCTCGCCTGGTTCGATCGCTACCTGATGCGCTGAAGGCGCCCTTCGCGCTCGGCGGCGATCTCTTCGATGATCACCGAGAGCAGCGCCGCGGTCGGGATCGCGAGGATGGCGCCCGGCAGCCCCATCAAGGCGCCGCCGATCAGCAGGGCCACGAGCACGGCGACCGGGCTGACGCCGACGCTGCGCTCCATGATCTTCGGCACCAGCACGTTCGCCTCGAGCTGGTGGAGCACGAGGAAGTACGTCCCGACCATCAGCGCCAGCTTCGGCGACACGGTGATCGCGACCGCCACCGCGGTGACGCCGCCGATCACCGGGCCGACGATCGGGATCGTTTCGCCGATCGCGGCAATCAGCGCGATGACGTAGAAATACGGCACCCCCATCAACCCGAGACCGACCGCCGAGAAGGTTCCCATCACGCCCGCGAGGATGAACTGGGCGCGCAGCCACGCCGCCACTTTCGCCACGCCCTGACGCGCCGCCACCGCGAGGTCGGCGCGGCGGCCGGGCGGCACGAAGCGCACGAGATACTCGAACATCGCGCCCGCTTCGATCAGCAGGTAAAAGGTCAGGATCAGGATCGTGATGAGCCCGAAGATGCCGCCGATCAGGCTCGAGATGGCCACCAGTACCGTGCCGACGGCGTTGCCTCCCGTACCGCTGGGCGCGTTCTGGACCGCTTCTTCGAGCGTCACCGGGTGTGTCATCAGCCGGTGGCGGATGAGGAACGTCTGGAACCGGTTGAACTCGGTCGGCAGCTTCGCCCAGAGCGATGCCCCCTGCGCGACCAACGGCGGGACGACGAGCAGACCGATGAACACGACGAACGCGACCAGGACGGCGTAGATTGCCAGGATCGCGAGCCAGCGCGGCACGCGGCGCGTCGCGCCCTGCTGCCGCGGCCGCTCGATCAGCTTGACCAGCGGGGACAAGCCCATCGCGATCAGCGCGCTGACATACACGAGCAGCAGCGCCTCGCGCGCTGCCCACAGCACCGCCAGCAGGATCGCGACGCCCGCGACCGTCGCGACGGTCTGAAGCATCCGGCGCGTGAAGTCGGGCTCAGAGGACATGAAATTTCAGACCGTGGATTGAAGACGTCGGATCGATTGCAGATTCGGATCCGCAATCTGAATTCTGGAATCTGAAATCGGAAATCTCACCGGTTCAGATACTCGGCTGTGAACCGCCCCATGAGGTCGTAGATGTCGGTGAGCTCGTCGAGCGGCGCGAGAAAGACGATCCGGAAGAAGCCGGCTTCGGCCGGGAGGCCGAACCCGGATCCGTAGACGCACAGCACGCCGGTCGCGTGGAGCAGCGCCTTGACGTAGTGCTCGTCGGTGCGCCCCGGCGGCAGCGCGACCTGCGGCATCGCGTAGAACGCCGCCGTCGGAGCGACGCAGCTGACACCCGGCATCTGGCGCAGGCGGCTCATCGTCAGATCGGCGCGCGCTTTGAGCGCCTTGCGGAATTCCGGTTGATGCGATCGGTCGCCGGTCAGCGCGTCGACGATCGCGTACTGCATCGGCACGGTGCTGCACAGCCGGCCGTCGGCGAGCTTCTTCACCGCGGCCGCGACGTCGTCCAGGCGCGGCGAGCGGCCGCAGGCCATCCAGCCGGTGCGCCATCCCGGTGCCAGGTATGCCTTCGACAGGCTCGAAAAGGAAATGATTGGGGCATCGGGATCGAGCTTGCCGTACGGCTCGACCGGGCCATCGAAGCCGAGATCGCCGTAGACCTCGTCGGCGAGGACGAGCAGGCCGTGCTGGTCGGCGAAGTTGAGCAGCGCGCGCCGCGTCTCGGTCGGGTAGACGGCACCGGTCGGATTGTTGGGATCGATGATCACGATCGCGCGCGTAGCCGGCGTTACGAGGCTTTTCAAATGATCGAGATCCGGCATCCAGCCGCGCGACGCGTCCAGCCGGTAGTACTTCGCGTTCGCGTCGAGCTTCGCGAGCACGGCGGTGTAGAGCGGATAGGTCGGCATCGGCACCAGCACTTCGCCGCCGGTGTCGACGACCGCACCGAGCGTCAGCTCGATCCCTTCGGATGTCCCGGCGGTAATGAACACGCGATCCGCCGAGACCGGAAACCCGGTGCGGGTGTATTCGCCCGCGACCGCTTCGCGCGCGGCCAGGATGCCGGCCGACGGTCCGTAATTGTTGTGCCCGTCGCGCATCGCGCGCTCGACCGCGGTGATCAGGTGCGCGGGCGTCTTGAAGCCGAAAGCGATCGGGTCGCCGATGTTGAGGTATCGGACGCGCGTACCCGCGGCCTCGACTTTCTGCGCCTCTGCCACGATGGTCCGAATGGCGTAGGTGAAGCGGTGAACACGGGCAGCGGTAGGGATCGGCCCGTGGGCCTTAGCGATGGTCACGGCGAGATCTTACGGCATCTCCGTCCGGACCGCGTAACAGAGTAAATATTACGCCATCAGCGCGGGTCCTGCGACTGTCCCGACAGCCATGGAATTAGCTAACACCTAGCAGCGTAAGCGGTTACGAGTTGGCAAGACTCTCGCAATGAGAGCTGTCGATGATGCGGGGCAAGCTCATCACCGGCGCGATCACCCTCACGCTCCTCGTGGCGACAGACGCCGCGAGGGCGCAGGACCCGACGCCCCCGGTGGCGGCATTCAAATCGAGCGTCGACATGGTGCGGATCGCCGCTGTCGTCCGCGATCAGAAAGGCCGCTTCGTCCAGGATCTCACCGCGCGCGATTTCGAAGTGCTCGACGGCGGGCAGACGCGCGCGATCACAGATCTGCAGCGCGATGTCGCCGGCGTCAGCGTCGCCGTGCTGTTCGATGTCAGCGGCAGCATGGAAGGGCACATGCCGAACGCGCGTGAAGCGGCGACGCACGTTCTGAGCTGGCTGGACGTCTCGCGCGACGAAGCGGCGGTCTTCACCTTCGACACGCACCTCGACGAGCGCACGCCGTTTACCACCGGGTTGCGCACGCTGCCCGACTCGATGAGCGGCGTCGTGCCGTTCGGCGCGACGTCTCTGCACGACGCCATCGCGGAGACCGCGCGCCGCGTCGGCGCGCGCGATGGCCGCCGCCGCGCGGTGGTGGTCATGACCGACGGCGGCGACAACGCGAGCCGTCTCAAACCGGAAGCGGTCTCGGCCATCGCCAGCGCGATCGACGTGCCGGTCTACATCTTCGGCATCGTCGCATCGATCGACAATCCCTCGGCTGACGCGTCGACGCACGTCGCCGGGACGACCACCTTCGAGGGGCCGCTTGCCGACCTCGCCGCCTGGACCGGCGGACACGTCTTCGTGGCAAGCACGCCGGGACAGCGCAGCGTCGCGGCGCGGCAGATCGTCGACGAGCTGCGGCATCAGTACGTCATCGCATTCGAATCGAGCGGCCGCCCGGGCTGGCATCCGCTCGTGGTCCGTGCGCGCAACAGGGACCTCGTCATTCGAGCCCGGAGTGGATATATCGCGGGGCAATCACGCCCGACGGCGCACTAGGAGGATCACCATGTTTCGCAAATTCTTTGTGGCAATTCCGCTTCTCGCAATCGCTCTCGGCGGTTCGACGGCGTGCGCGACCAAGAAATTCGTCCGCACCAGCGTCGGTGAAGTGAACGAGAAGGTCGACTCGCAGGGCCGCGCCATCGAGGAGACGCAGGAGCGCACGCGCAAGAACGAAGGCCGCATCGGCGAGGTCGATTCGAAGGCCTCGGCGGCGGCGCAGGCCGCGCAGGCCGCGAACGACGCGGCGTCGGCGGCCAACAGCAACGCGACCAACGTCGGCAACACGGCGAACACCAAGTTCGACGCGATCGACAAGGCCAGCAAGCGGCTGGTCTACGAAGTGGTCCTGAGCGAAGACCAGGGCAACTTCAAGTTCGGCAAGACGACGCTGCCGGACGAGGCCAAGCAGAAGATCGACGAGATGGTCGCGCAGATGAAGCAGGACCCGAAGAACATCTACCTCGAGATCGAAGGGCACACCGACAACGTCGGCGACAAGGCGACCAACGAGCGCATCGGGCTCGCGCGCGCCGACGCCGTGAAGCGGTATCTCTATGAGCAGTACCAGATTCCGCTGCACAAGATGAACGTCATCAGCTACGGCAAGGACAAGCCGGTCGCGCCGAACAAGACCAAGGCCGGCCGCGCCCAGAACCGCCGCGTCGTCATCAAGGTGCTCGCCTAACAGCTGCCCCGCACCCCGGGGGGGACAGTCCATCGTCCGGTGCGCCACCACCGTCCGACGGCCTGAACCCCTCGGGGACTTTCAATCGCACCCCGCACCTCGCACCTCGCACCCGCACCCGCACCCGCACCCGCACCCCGCACCCCGCACCCCGCACCCCGCACCTCGCACCCGCACCCCGCACCCCGCACCTCGCACCCCGCCCCCGCACCCCGCACCTCGCACCTCGCACCTCTGATACTCTCTCCTCCATGATCAGGATTGAATTATCCCTGCGCCTGGCGAACAGCCCGGGCGCGCTGGCCGGCGTGTGCCGTCTCCTCTCGGACGAGCGCATCAACGTTCAGGCCATGGGGCTCGAGGCCGGCGGTCAGCTGCGGCTCGTGGTCGATAACCATGTCCACGCCGCGGCGGTGCTGCGCGACCACCATCATCAGGTCACCGAGCGCAACGTGATCGTGACCGCGGTGCCCAACGGAGCCGGCGCGCTCGCCCCGGCGCTGCGGCTGATCAGCGACGCCAACGTCAACATCGAGTACGCCTACGGCGGCGGCACCGAGGGCAGCCCGACAGCCGCAATCGTGATCGGCGTCGACGATGCGGAGCGGGCGGCGGCGGCAGCGGGCGTCTGATGCGCCTCTACGTCGACACGATGGACGCGACCGTCGTCGACGTGCACGCCGACGGCCGCGTCCGCCTCGATCAGGAAGACTGGTCGCAGCCGACGCTGCAGGAGCGGCGGGCGATCATCCACGCGGCGCGGCAGGAGCTACTCGCGCTCGAGGAGCTGCTCGAGATCCTCGAGGCGCCTCGGTGACGGAGCCGGCCGCTGGTATACGCGACGCACGGCCCACCGCTTCCTTCCTCGCGCTGACCCTCGTCCTCTTCGTCGCGCTGACCGCGGTGATGACCTATCCGCAGGTCTTCCGGATGTCGGACGGGGTTCACGATCCCGGGGATCCGCTGATGGTTACGTGGGTGCTGTCGTGGGTCGCGCACCAGCTGCCGATCGCGCCGGCGCACATCTTCGACGCGAACATCTTCTATCCCGAGCGCAACACGCTTGCGTACTCGGAGACGCTGCTCGTGCCTGGCCTGTTCGCGGCGCCGTTGTACTGGCTCGGCGTCGCGCCCATTCTCATCTACAACCTGGTGTTCCTCTCCGGCTTCGCGCTGTCCGGCGTCGGCGTCGCGCTGCTGGTGCGGCGGCTGACCGGCAACGACGGTGCGGCGGTTGTCGCC
>JAOBWF010000227.1 GCA_025463215.1 Acidobacteriota bacterium
CCTGGCTCCGTGCCTTTACATCCGCTCGAAGATGCCGGCGGCGCCCATGCCGCCGCCGACGCACATCGTGACGAGGCCGTAGCGCGCGCGCCTCCGCTTCATCTCGTACAGCACCGTCGTCGTCAGCTTGGCGCCGGTGCAGCCGAGCGGGTGGCCGAGCGCGATCGCGCCGCCGTTGACGTTCAGTTTGTCGGGATCGATCGGCAGCTCCTTCAGGCAGGCGAGGACCTGGGCGGCGAAGGCTTCGTTGAGCTCGACGAGATCGATCTGCTCGAGCCTCAGGCCGGCGAGCTTCAGCGCCTTCCTGATCGCCGGCACCGGGCCGATGCCGAAGCGCTCCGGCTCCACCCCAGCGGTGGCGAAGGTAATGAAACGCGCCATCGGCGCGAGGCCGGCCGCCTTGGCGCGCGCGGCGGACGTCACGATCACCGCCGACGCGCCGTCGCTGGTCTGCGACGAGTTACCCGCGGTCACGCTCCCCGCGCCGTGAAAGGCGGGACGCAGCCTGGCGAGCGCGTCAGGCGAGGTGTCGCGGCGAGGCCCTTCGTCGACCGCGAACGTGATCTGCCGCGTCTTGGGCGCGCCGTTGCCGTCGCCCGGCTCGATCAGCGTGGCGGTGACCGGCACGATCTCCTCGGCGAACCGGCCGCTGTCGATCGCCGCCAGTGCCCGCTGATGGCTGCGCAGCGCGAAGGCGTCCTGCTCCGCGCGGGAGATGCCGGCTTCGCGGGCGTGGTTTTCCGCGACCAGCCCGGTGGAGAGATAGACGTCGGGATAGCGGTCGATCAACGTCGGGTTCGGCGCGATCTTGTGACCGCCCATCGGCACCAGGCTCATCGACTCGGTCCCGCCGGCGACGATCGCGGCGGCGTTGCCGCACATGATGCGCTCGGCCGCGTAGGCGATTGCCTGCAGGCCGGAGGAACAGAAGCGGTTGACGGTCACCGCGGACGCCGTGACCGGAATGCCGGCGCGCAGGCTCGCGATCCGCGCGACGTTCATGCCCTGTTCGGCCTCCGGCATCGCGCAGCCGAGGATCACATCGTCGATTTCAGACGGGTCGATCCCCGGTGCACGCTTCAGCGCCTCGGCAATCGCGGCGGCCGCGAGCTCGTCGGGGCGCGTGCCGCGCAGCGTGCCGCCGGGCGCCTTGCCGGACGCGGTTCTTACAGCCGAAACGATGACAGCTTCATGCATGGCATTCTCGTCGCGCAGGCGGTCAGGCCTGCCAATCTCCCAGCAAATCCTCAATCGCGTCGGCGACATCCGCGACCTTGCCGTCGAACAGGTGATCGGCCGCGTCGATCACGACCAGCTCTTTCGGCTCGGCGGCGCGGGCGTAGAAAGCGCGCATGTCCTTGAGGAAGCAGATCTCGTCGAACTCGCCCTGGATAAAAAATTTCGGCGTCGGGCTGCGCTCCACCGCGCTGAAGTCGTAGCGCGTAATCGGCGGTGCGATGCCGATGAGGGCCGACACTCGCGGATCTTCGGCGCCGACCGACAGCGCCACCCACGCACCGAACGACATGCCCGCGGCCCAGAGCGGCGCGCCGGGATACTGGGCCGCCATGTAGTCGAGAGCGGCGCGGAAATCGTCCTGTTCGCCCGGGCCGTTGCTGAACGTGCCGTCGCTCGCGCCGGCGCCACGGAAGTTGAACCGCAGCACGGCGCAGCCGATCCGGCTCAGCGCCTTGGCCGCCTGATACACGACCTTGGTGTGCATCGTGCCGCCCTGCGACGTCAGCGGATGCGCAAACACCACGGCGGCGCGCAGGCCGGCGGCATGCCCCGGGCTGACGCGGCCGTCGCGGCCGATGCTGCCCGGCGCCGCCGGTTCTTCGAGCAGCGCTTCGAGCCGACCCGTCGGTCCGCTGATCTCACGCGGCGGCATGACGATGGCCCTCGGTGAATGCCTGAACGATGGCGGCGAACGCGTCGGGGCGCGTGATCGATCCGAGATGCCCGGTGCGTTCGAGCACGACGCTGCGGGCGTTCGCGATCAACCGCAGGTACTCGGACGAGCCCTCGACCGGCACGACGTGATCGAGGTGGCGCTCGCCGGTGACGACCAGCGTCGGCGCGGTGATCCGGGCGCAATCGGGGGTGACGTCCTCGGTTGCGATCATCCGCGCGCGCGCGGCCATGTGCGTCAACGACACCGGCGCGGCGAGCGCGGTCCGCAGCGAACGGAGCGAGAACCGGCGGCGCGCCTTCGCGTCGGGAATCGCCGCGCAGACCTCCGGACTGAGGCGGAACGGCGTCTCGGCGAGGAAGATCGGACCGAACAGCCACGGCGCGCGCAGATAGATTTGATGCCGCTGTCGCAGCCGCAGCCGCGGTTTCGGCGTCGACGCCAGGATCAGCGCGTCACACCGCGTCGGGTAGAGCGCGGCGAACCGGATCGCGATCAATCCGCCGAAAGAGACGCCGCAAATCACCGCGCGCTCGACGTCGGCGCCGGACATGAGCGCGGCAATCCGCCTGGCGTAGCCGTCGAGGTCGTCAGACGCCAGCGAAAACGTCAGCACGCGAAACGACTGCGCCAAGGCGTCGACCGTCGGACGCAGGTACTCCCACCGGCCTTGCAGGCCGGGAATCAACACCAGTGCGGGCCCGTTGCCGCGATCAATCACGTCCACAGATCCTGCGCTCCACAAATCCTCAATTCCTGAGTGGCTTTCCCGTCTTCAACGTGTGTTGTATTCGCTCGAGCGTCTTTCGCTCGCCGCACAGGCTGAGGAACGCTTCGCGTTCGAGATCGAGCAGGTACTGTTCGCTCACCGTCGTCTGATGCGGCAGCGGCCCGCCGGCGAGCACGTTGGCGAGCGCGCGCCCGACGACGGCGTCGTGATCGCTGATGCGGCCCGCGCGCCAGGCGAGATGGATGCCGAGCTTGAGGGCGGCGAGGATCGTCTCGCCACCGACCGGAATGGCGGTCCGCGGCGCCGGCCGCTGGTAGCCTTCGCGGACGCGCTCGAGCGCGTACTCTTTCGCGTCCGCCATCACGCGCTCGCGGTTCATCGTGACGCGATCGGCATCGCCGAGGAAGCCAAGGCGCCTGGCGTCCGCGGCGCTGGTCGACACCTTGCCGAAGCCGATGGTTTCGAAGGTGCGCTGCACGAACGGCAGCAGGTCGGGGTGGTTCGCCGGCAGCCCGTGGACGGCGCGCGCCAGCATCTCCTTGGTGCCGCCGCCGCCCGGGATCAACCCGACGCCGACCTCCACCAGCCCGATGTAGCTCTCCGCCGCCGCTTGCACGCGATCGCCGTGCAGCGTGATCTCGCAGCCGCCGCCGAGGGTCAGCCCCGCGGGCGCGACGATCACCGGGACATCGGCGAAGCGCAGCGCCTGGGTCGATCCCTGGAAGGCGCGGATCATCAGGTCGATCTCGTCCCAGTTGCCTTCCTGCGCTTCGAGCAGGAGCAGCATCAAATTCGCGCCGACCGAGAAGTTCGCGGCGTCGTTGCCGACCACGAGCGCCGAGAAGTTCGCCGCCGCTTCCTTGACGCCGGCGTGAATCATCTGGATCTGATCGCCGCCGAGCGCGTTCATCTTGGCGTGGAACTCGAGCGCGAGCACGCCGTCGCCGAGATCGACGAGGCTCGCACCGGCGTTCTTGCGGACGACCTTCTGCCGCTCCTTCGCCTGCTTCAGAATGACGAGGTCGCTCGGCGGCCCCTGTACGGCAGCGGCGCTGGCGCCACCGCCGTTCATCCCGAGTGCCTTCATGATCTCGTACGGACCGAGCTCCCAGCCGAAGCCCCATCGCATGACACGGTCGACATCGTCGGCGGAGTACGCGATCTGCGGCGTCACCTTCGCGGTGTACTCGAGCGTCGGGCCAAGGGTCTCGCGCAGGAAGTCGCCGACCTTGTCCTTGCCCTCGTAGAGCGCCTTGATGCGCGCGCCGGTGTCTTCGATCGCGCGTGCCGCGTCGATCGACGCGAGCCGGGGCGGCTGTTTCGGCCGATAGACAGCGGCCGCCGGGTCGAGCGTCAGGATCTCGGTGCCGGCCGGCGTCTTGACGCGTTTGTAAAAGCCCTGGCCGGCTTTTTCTCCGACCATGCCCTTCTCGATCATCGTGCGCACGAATGCCGGCAGTTCGAAGCCGAGATTCCCGGCGACATGCGCGAGGATGTCGATCCCCGCGATATCCATCGTCCGGAATGTCGCGCTCTTCGGCCGGCCAATCGCCGCGCCGGTGATCGCGTCGATCTCTTCGATCGTGTAGCGGCCGCTCTCGAGGGCCTTCAGCGTCAGCATCACGCCGTAGAGCGCGAGATGATTGCCGATGAAGTTGGGCGTATCCTTCGCGAGCACGACGCCTTTGCCGAGGCGGTGATCGCAGAAGTTCGAGACCCGCTCGGTGATCGCGGGATCGGTGTCCTTGGTCGGGATCACTTCGACCAGCCGCAGATAGCGGGGCGGATTGAAGAAGTGCGTGCCGACCAGATGCCTGCGGAAATCCTCGCTGCGGCCATCCGCCAGCGAGGCGATCGGAATGCCCGAGGTGTTGGACGAGACGATGGCGCCCGGGCGGCGGACGGCGTCGACTTTTTCGAACAGCGCGCGCTTGACGTCGAGCTGCTCGACGACCGCTTCCATGATCCAGTCGACGTCTTTCAGAGCGGCCAGGTCGGTGTCGAAGCCGCCGGTCGTGATCCGCGCCAGCGCGTCGGCGGTGAAGAACGGATCCGGCTTGAGCGATCGCGCGCGCTTGAGGCCGTCGCGGGCGGTGTCTGCGGTCAGATCGAGCAAGACCACCGGCACGCCCGCGTTCGCGAAATGCGCCGCAATTTGCGCGCCCATCGTCCCCGCTCCGAGCACCGCTACCGATCGCATCGTCTGCGCCATTTATCGCGCCCGCGCGCCGTTGATGAAGAGATCGACGACCGTATCGGCGTCGGCCTCGAGTGAGTAGCGGCGGCGGCTGAGGATCCAGTTGGTTGCCATCTCGTCGAGGGCGCCGAACAGCATCTTGGCCATCGCGGTCGCCTTGACGTCGCCGCGGAACATGCCCACGCGCTGACCGTCGGCAATCGCCTCGCGGATCAGGCCGAGGTAGTCGCGCAGCAGCGTCGCCGAAAAGCGCTCCATGAACTTGGTCGACTGCCGCAGCTCGACCTGGAACACGATCGCGAGCTTGCGATCCGCACCGAGCCGCGCCAGGTGGGCGCGCGCGAGTCGGCGCAGCCGCTCGCCGGGGTCGCGCAGATCCACCACGGCGGCCCGGCCCATCGTCAGCCCGTCGCGCATGCTGCGCTCGAAGATCGAGACGAGGAGATCGTCCTTGCTCTTGAAGTAGAGGTAAACCGTGCCGGCAGCGACGCCGGCGACGCGGGCGACGTCGGCGACCTGGGCATTGAAGAAGCCGCGTTCGGCGAAGACGTCAATCGCCGCGCGCAGGATGGCGTCGCGTTTCGGCCCGGGCGTGGCGTCGGAGCGGCGGGCGACGGCGTTCAGCGGCATGACTGAATGAATGTTCATTCAGTGGTCGGCGGCCTGTCAAGAACTTACCGCGTGGCGAACTCGAACAGTCCCGGCGTGACGAGGACCTTGCCGTTCTTGCCGAAGAACAGACTGCTCGGCGTCATGATGCCGGCGCCTCGGAACTGGACCGTGCGCACCTTGTCGCCGTCCTTGTCGAACACGTAGGTATAAGGCACGGTGAAGGCGATCCACAGACGGCCGTCTGGATCGACCGCCGCCGTGCGGATCGTCGGTGTCACCAGCGGCAGCTCGCCTTCGCTCGTCTGCCGGCGCGGCCATGTCGTCGGCAGGCCCGCGATCAGCGCGTCGATCTCGCGTCCCTGAATCCGCCGCTCGAACACCAGCTGACCGGCGGCGTCGTACTTGCGGAACACCGGCTCGCCCGTCTGGAACACGAAATAGAAACCGCCGCTCGGATCGACGAGTGGAATGCCGCTGTTCAGTGCGAGGTGCACCTCGGGATCCTGTTCATGGCCGGTCGCGCGCAGTCGCCCGATGGTGCGGTGCACGCCGCCGTTCAGCTCGTACTCGCTGATCAGTGCGCCCGTCTCGGGCTGCGATATCAAGATCGACGTGCCGGTGTATTGCAGCGATCCGATGCCGTTGAGCACCGAATTCTCGATCACCACGCGCGGCTTGAGACGCCCCGGCAGCAGGAAGCCGCCGATCCGGAACCCGGCCGGCGTGAAGATCTGGATCCGCTCGCGGTTGTTCGGCGCATCGGCGACGATGAAGGTGCCGTTGGGTTCGACCGCGAACGCGGTCGGATCGATGATCTTTCCGGACTCGCCGCCGATGGTGACGATCTGCCACGCGCTCGACTGCTCGGCGTCGAGGCCATAGACCGTATGGCCGCGGCGATCGAACACGAAATATTGACCTGAGGCCGACTGCTGGAAACCGGCCGGTTCGCGAAACTGACCTGCGACATAGGCAGGCACGGCGCCGCTCGAGCGTAATACTTCCGGCGCGAGCGCCGCGACCGAGACCACGAGAAAGAAGCAGCCGCAGAGAGCGCCGAGACTGCGGAGGGACATCGTTGGAAAAGAAAAGAGGGAAGCTCCGCGGTCTTCGCGTTTCCCCGGTTCCTTCTCTTGTTTAGTACCGTGCGGTTTCGCGGATCGCTTTGAGAACGTCGGCGGACTGCGGCAGGATCGCTTCTTCGAGGTCAGGGGAGTAGGCGACGGGGACGTTCTTCGCGCCGACGCGCTTGACCGGCGCGTCGAGGTGTTCGAACAGCTCGCCGGCGATGCGCGCGGCCAGCTCCGCGCCGAAGCCGCACATTACCTGATCCTCGTGCGCGATCACGACGCGGTTGGTCCGCTTCACCTGGGCGGCAATCGCCTCCCAGTCGTACGGCACGATCGTGCGCAGGTCGAGGACCGCGACGCTGAAGTGATCCTTCTCCGCCTGCTGCGCCGCCAGCAGCGAGCGCTGCACCAGCGCGCCCCACGTGATCACCAGCACGTGATCCCCTTCCCGGCGCAGGCTCGCCGTGCCGAAGGGGATCATGAAGTCCTTGCCGGGATATTCCCCTTTGTTGTAGGTCTGGCGGTAGAGGTGTTTGTGCTCGAGGAAGAGCACCGGGTCGTCGCACCGGATCGAGGTGCGGAGCAGCCCCGCCGCGTCGACCGCGGTCGAGGGATACGCAATCCGAATCCCCGGGCAGTGCGCGAAGATGCTCTCGCCCGACTGGCTGTGGTACGGGCCGCCGCCGCGCAGATAGCCGCCGATCGGGACGCGGATGACCATCGGCGCCGACCAGGTATTCCCCGATCGATACCGCATCATCGTCAGCTCGTCGCGGATCTGCATCATCGCCGGCCAGATGTAGTCGAAGAACTGAATCTCGACCACCGGCTTCAGCTTGCGCGCCGCCATCCCGATCGCGCGGCCGACGATGCCGGCCTCGGCCAGGGGCGCGTTGAAGACGCGGTCGTCGCCGTAGAGGCGCTGGAGACCGTGCGTCAGCTTGAAGACGCCACCCTTGCCGGAGACGACCGGCAGCGCCTCTTTCTTGCTGGCGTCCGCGACGTCCTCGCCGAAGACGACGATGCGCGCGTCGCGCGCCATCTCGTCTTTGAGCGTGCGGTTGATTGCCGACACCATCGTGTCGGGCTTGCCTTCCGGCTGCGCCGGCGTCTCGAACGCGGGCGATGACGGATCCACGTCCGGCGAGTACAGCCACATCTCGGCGGTGTTCTTCGCCGGCTTCGGCGCGGCCAGCGCCTGCAGCGCCGCCTCATTGACCTCGCGCTCGACGTCGGCGCTCAGCGCCGCGAGCTCCTCGTCGGTCGCCAGCCCGTTCGTGCGCAGGAATTCGGCGAAGCGGACGATCGGATCGCGCTTCGCTTCCGCCTCGCGCTCGGCCGGCGGCTTATAGAGCTTCTCGTCGTCGGACAGCGAGTGCGAGTACGGCCGGATGCAGCGTGCGTGGACGAAGGCCGGGCCCTTGCGGGCACGGACGTAGGCGGTGGCCTCGCGCATCGCGCGCAGGCTGCTGAAGAAGTCGGTGCCGTCGATCGAGTCGACGTGGAGGCCGGGGAACGAGCGGACGAGGCGCGAGATGTCGCCGCCGGCGGTCTGGACTTCGACCGGCACCGAGATCGCGTAGCCGTTGTCTTCGACCATGAAGAGCACCGGCAGCTGTTTGCCGCACGCGGCGTTGAGCGCCTCCCAGAATTCACCTTCGCTGGTCGCGCCGTCGCCGAGCGACACGTAGGTGATTTCATCCGCCTTGAAGCGCGACTCACGGTCGGGAATCTGCGGCACGCGGCTGTAGATGACGCCGGCTTCCGCCGCGCCGACGGCCTGCAGCACCTGCGTCCCGGTCGGGCTCGACCCCGAGACGATGTTGTATTTGGCGTGGCCCCAGTGGGACGGCATCTGCCGCCCGCCCGACGCGGGATCGTCCTTGGCGCCGACCGCGGCGAGCAGCATTTCGAGCGGCGTGACGCCGAGCTGCAGGCACAGGGCGCGATCGCGATAGTACGGATAGAACCAGTCGTAGCCGGAGCGCAGCGTCAGGCCGGCGGCGGCGAGCACCGCTTCGTGGCCGGCGCCGCTGATCTGGAAGAAGATCTGGCTCTGGCCCTTCAGCTGGATTTCCTTGTCATCGAGCTTGCGGGACACCAGCATGCAGCGATGGACCGCGAACAGCTGATCGCGCGTCAGCCCCTCGAAGAGCAGCGCCTCGCGGTCGTTGAGAACGGCTTTCATCCGAGCGGAATTATAGCATCCGGCCCTGTTGGTATATGCTCGCTTTCCATGAGCAGCCAGACGGTGCGCCTGCATCGATGGGATGAAATTGCCCTCGAAAAAGTGACCGAAATGCTGTCGCGCAAGCTGGTCACCGGCGACAAGGAAATGCTCGCGCAGATCTACTTGAAGCGCGGCTGCCTGGTGCCGAACCACTCGCACGAGAGCGAACAGATTACCTATGTGCTGCAGGGCGCGCTCAAGTTCCTGATCGGCGGCGAAGAGATCACCGTCCGGGAAGGCGAAGTGCTGCACATCCCGCAGTGGGTCGAGCACCAGGCGGAGGCACTCGAAGACACCTTCGAGCTCGACATCTTCAGCCCCATCCGCCAGGACTGGCTCGATCACACCGACGATTACTTTCACCGCAAGTAGGCGGGCGCCATGCTTGTGCTCGTCGTCCTCGTCCTCCTCGTCGTGGCCGTGCCCCTCTGGGCCGCGGCGAGCTACAACCGGCTCGTCTCGATGCGCAACCAGGTGCGCAACGGCTGGCGCCAGATTGACGTCCAGCTCAAACGGCGCCACGACCTGATTCCCAACCTGGTCAACGCGGTGCGGGGCTCGATGGACTTCGAGCGCGACACGCTGACCGCGGTGATGGACGCGCGATCGAAGGCGCTGACCGCGACCGGACCGGCCGACGCGGCGCAGAAGGAAGGGCAGCTCACGCAGGCGCTCGGCCGCCTGATCGCGGTCGCCGAGAACTATCCGACGCTGAAGTCGAACGACAACGTCAAGATGCTGCAGGAAGAACTGTCGGGCACGGAGAACAAGGTCGGCTTCGCGCGCCAGTTCTACAACGACATCGCGACCAACTACAACACCGCGCAGCAGGTCTTTCCTGCCAACCTGTTCGCGACCGCCTTCGGCTTCACCGCCGCGGAGCTCTTCGAGATCACGGCTCCGGCGGACCGCGATGTACCGACCGTCGATCTTTCGCGACGGTAACATCAACACCGAGGACACCATGGACACGCAGGCTGAAACCCAACCGGGTTTTCCTCTGTATCCTTTGTGCGTTGTGTTGACCCGGCAATGAATCTTTACGAACAACAGCGTTCCAACCGCCGCAAGACCTGGCTGGTGATGCTGGCGTTCGTCGCCTTTTTTCTCTTCCTGGGGTTCGGCTTCGACGCGTTTTACATCGGCGCCGGCGGCGGCGTCGTGCCGATCGGATCGGTGATCGCGCTCGCCGTCGGGTCGACATCCGCCGCGGTCAGCTACTTTTCCGGTGACCGCGCCGTGCTTGCCGCGACCGCGGCACGGCCGCTCGAGGAGCTCACCGCCGGCGCCACCGATGCCGACAGGCTCACGCTGCGGCGCCTGGACAACGTCGTCGACGAGATGGCGATCGCCTCAGGGCTGCCGCGGCCCAGGGTCTACGTCGTGCCCGACGCGGATCCGAACGCCTTCGCGACCGGACGCGATCCGGCGCACGCGTCGCTCGCGGTGACGCGCGGTTT
Source organism: Acidobacteriota bacterium (assembly GCA_025463215.1). Lineage (GTDB taxonomy): Bacteria > Acidobacteriota > Vicinamibacteria > Vicinamibacterales > CAVVIG01 > CAVQFC01. The sequence goes on from JAOBWF010000227.1 coordinate 10,212, forward strand.
GCTCGACGCCCTCGACCGCGAGGAGCTGCAGGGCGTGGTCGCGCACGAGATGAGCCACATCCGCAACCTCGACGTCCGCGTCATGACGATCGTCGCGGCGCTGGTCGGCGCGGTCGCGCTGCTCGCCGACTGGGCGCGGCGCGGCATGCTGTGGGGCGGCGGCCGCCGCCGCGATCGGGATGATGACCGGGGCGGCGGTGCCGCGGGTATCGTCCTGTTCGCGATCTGGCTGATCGCGATCCTGCTCGCGCCGCTGCTGGCGCAGCTGCTCGCGATGATGGTGTCGCGGCGGCGCGAGTACCTGGCCGACGCCTCGGGCGCGGAGTTGACCCGCAACCCGCTCGGCCTGGCGCGCGCGCTCCAGAAGATCGAGTCGGCGGCGGCGCCGACCGCCGCGGTCAACCGCGGGACGGCGCATCTGTGCATCGCCGATCCGCTCGGGCGGCCGATGAACCTGCGCGAGGGCGCGTGGGCGAACCTGTTCGCGTCGCACCCGCCGATGGCGGCGCGGATCGCGGCGCTCGAAGAGATGGCGTTTCAAGGGAGAGCACGATGAAAATATTTATCGCCGCGGTCGCGCCGGTCGCCGCCGTCACCTGGCTTGCGGCACAATCGGCGCCTCGACCCGCGCCGGCGCAGGACTCGGGACTCATCCGCGGATTCTCCCGGACGTCGAGCGCGGTCGAACTGGCGCGCGAACGCGAGTTGAAGGCGATGCCCACCGCGAAGGCGGCCGAGGCCGACTTCGACGTGATGACCGCGGAGCCGCATCACACCGGCTCGCCCTACGAGATCAAGCTCGCCGACTACGTCAGCGATCAGTTCAAGAAGATCGGGATCGAGTCGACCAAGTACGAGTACAGCGTCCTGCTGCCCTGGCCCAAGCAGCGCCGCATCGACATCGTCGCGCCGGACCAGGTCCGGCTCGAGGTCGAAGAGGAAAAGATCCGCGGCGATCAGTGGGCCGACAAGCCGGGGATTCTGCCGGCCTACAACGCCTACTCGCCGTCGGGCGACGTGACCGGCGAGATCGTGTACGTCAACTTCGGCGTCCCCGCCGACTACGAAACGCTCGACCGGCTCGGCATCAGCGTCAAGGGGAAGATCGTCCTGGCGCGCTACGGCGGCAGCTGGCGCGGCATCAAGCCGAAGGTTGCGGCCGAGCACGGCGCGATCGCCTGCATCATCTACTCGGATCCGCACGAGGACGGCTACTTCCAGGGCGACGTCTACCCGGACGGCCCGTTCCGCGGCTGGGGCATGATTCAGCGCGGCAGCGTCATGGACATGCCGCGGTATCCGGGCGATCCGTCGACGCCCGATCGGCCGTCGAAGCCCGGCGTCGAACGGATCCCGATGGACAAGATCGAGACGTTCGCGCCGATCCCGGTGCAGCCGATGTCCTATCGCGACGGCGTCGAGCTGCTCAAGCGGCTGCAGGGTCCGGTGGCGCCGGAAGCGTGGCGCGGCGCGCTGCCGATCACCTATCGCATCGGCCCCGGCCCGGCGAAGGTCCACATGAACCTGCAGATGGACTACGGTCAGCGCCGGCTGATCAACGTCGTCGGCAAGATCACCGGATCGGTCGCGCCGGACGAGTGGATCATCGTCGGCTCGCATCGCGACGCGTGGACCTTCGGCGCCTCCGACTCGGTGAGCGGCCACGTCTCGATGATGGCGGTGGCGCGCGCGATGAGCGAGATGATGAAGAAGGGCTGGAAGCCGCGGCGCAGCGTCCTGTTCATCAGCTGGGACGGCGAAGAGCAGGGGCTGCTCGGCTCCACCGAGTGGGTCGAAGATCTGACCGCCGAGCTCAAGGCCAAGGCCGCGATCTACGTGAACCGCGACGCCGGCGCCGGCGGGCTGGATTTCAGCGGCAGCGCGGTCCATTCGCTGACGCCGTTCGTCCACGAGCTCGCGCAGGCGATAGCGCCCGAAGGGACGGGCAAGACGCTGTACGACGGCTGGCTCGGGCGATCGCGCGACCAGGCGCCCGCGCGCGAGGGGCAGCCGATGCTGAAGACGCCGCCGGTCGGCGCGCTGGGATCGGGGTCGGATTACACCGCCTTCCTCGACCACGTCGGCATCGCGTCGATGGACATGGGGCTGAACGGCCGCGGCGGTGACGGCAGCTACCACTCGACCTACGACAACCCGACCTGGTTCAAGAAGTACATCGATCCGCATTTCACCTTCAGCGTCCTGGCGTCGCAGGTGACCGGCGTGGCGCTGCTGCGGCTCGCCGATGCCGAGGTGCTGCCGTTCGATTACGAGACCTACGGCCAGCAGATCCTCGAGTACATTGGCGAGATCGAACAGCAGGCGGCGAAGGCGTCCCCCGACGGTGCGAAGACCGTGGACTTCGCCGGGCTGCGATCCGCGGCGCAGGCGTTTGCGACGGCCGGTGCCGACGTCCGCGGGCGCAGCCAGTCGTTGCTCGGCGAGTCGCCGTCGAGCGCGGCGTTGGCCGAGATCAACCATCGCCTGATCATGGCGGAACGCGACCTCATCGAACCCGCGGGACTTCCCGATCGCCCGTGGTACCGTCATGTCGTCTACGCGCCCGGGTTGTATACCGGATACGGCGTCAAGACCATCCCCGGCGTGCGCGAAGCGGTCGACGCCGGCAACTACACCCGCGCGGCGGAGCAGGCGGCGATCGTCATCCGCGCGCTGCAGCGCGCGACGAGGACCTTATGGCCATAGACCGGCAGGGCACCGGCCTGACGATTCTGCGCATCTGTATTGGCGTGTTCTTTCTGTTCGAGGGGATCGGCAAGATCGCCTGGCTCACCAACACGTCGATGCTCGCGGGCCAGCTCGCGGGGTGGTCGCAGGCGGTGCCCGGGGCATCGTGGAGCCACCTCTATCTCGAGCGCGTGGCGATTCCCTACGCGTCGTACTTCGCGCGCATGGTGCCGCTCGGCGAGATGATCTCCGGCGCGGCGCTGATCGCCGGCTTCTGGACGCCGTTCTTCGCGCTGATCGCGTTCTTCATGGCGCTCAACTTCCAGTTCGCGAGCGGTGCGCTGTTCAAGTACGGCATCCTGACGAGCGGCTACGGTCTGCCGGTCCTGGGATCGACGCTGGCGCTGACGCTGGGCGGGGTGCGGCTGCCGTGGAGCATTGGCTCCACAAAACCCGCGCGTGCCATAAAAGCAAAAAGCAGTTGACCAGGGCGACGAGCACGGTGGCGTCGACGATCGTGATGGCGCGGGGCAGCGCGTAGCCGACGCCGTCGCCGAAGCCGTAGAACAGGTTGAGATTCAGCACCACGACCGCGCTGACGCCGATCGCGATCGGCCGGAACGCGCCGCGCCCCGCCGACGCCAGCACGAGTAGCGGCACCGCTGCGAACAGATGATTTTCGTGCACCTGCGCCGACAACGTCGCGTAGGCGTGGACGAGGAACCCGGCGAGCCCCGCCAGCAGCCATAGGTCTGGGTGGGAGGGGCTTGCGAGGTGCGGGGTGCGGGGTGCGAGGTGCGGGGTGGGCGGTGCGAGGTGCGGGGGGCAGGGTGCGAGGTGCGAGGTGCGGGATGCGAGGTACGAAGTGCGGCATGTCGCTGCCGTCCATAGCGCCCATCCCGTCGCGCCGATCGTCAGCGCGATTCCGATCGTCCGCGGATCCGGATAACCGATGTCGATGACCCGCTGGATGCCGAGGATCCTGGCCGGCGCGATCAGTGCCGCCCACACTCCCATGTCGTGCATCGAGTACCACGCCCGCAGCAGATAGCCGATCACCCACCACAGGTTTGCCGCATTGGCCGACAGCATGTCGTGCGTCGCGAGCCGGCCGAGCGCCTGCAGCATGTTCGGCCAGCCGCCGGCGGCGGCCACCGGCGCGATCACCACGCCGGTCGCGAGGAGGCCGGCGGCCGCCGCAACGAGCATCCGCTCCCGCCGCTTCTCCGGTGCGCCCGTCGTCCAGATCGCGAGCGCGACAGCCGGCGCGATGAAGATCCCCTGCGCCTTGGTCAGGATCGCCGCCGCGATCAGCGCGCCGGCGACCGCCGGCCATCCTGCGGCGGCGGCGGCGAGCGCGGCCACCGCGGGGAAAAGATACTGCGCGTCGAGGTAGCCGAGGATGCTGGCGTCGAACAGCGCCGCCGGGTTCAGCCAGTACAGCGAAGCGGTGAGCCGAGCCGCTCCCGAGCCGAGCTGCGCGCGGACGATCGCGAACAGGAGCAGCACCAGGCCGATCTCGGCGATCAGCGCCGGCAGCTTGACGAAGGCGTTGAGCGGCGTCGCGTTCGGAAAATGTCGGTGCGACCAGAACCAGTACGCGTGCCCCGCCGCGCCGAGCTCGACGAGCGCGAGCGGCGGATAGTCGACCGTCGCGGCGGCGCCGGCGTAGGTGAGCTCGCGGCGCTCGGGCGGCGTGCCGCCGACGCCGTACATGTCGCCGACGCCGTGCCGCGCGTTGTAGCTCCAGACTTTCCAGATGGTGAGGTCGCCCGTACCCGGCCCGGGCAGCGCGATCGCCCGGATGAGGATGCCCGCGAGCACGATCGCGGCGAAGGTAAAGCGTGACAACAGCTGGTCGCGTCTAATGCACGCGCCGGTCGTAATCGTTGGCGCGGCCGCCGGAGTAGACGTCGAACTTCTTGCGAACGCGATTGATCTTCCACTTCAAGTAGCGGTACTTCACCTCGGACACCGGGTGCATCCGCGGCCCCTTCAACAGCAGATACCCGATCAGCAGGCCGCCGAGATGGGTCGCGTTCGCGGTGCCGCCCGCATCCGACAGTGACGAGAACAGCGCGATGCCGCCGAGAATCGCGACGCACCACTTCGCCGGCACCCAGAACACGATCAGCAGGATCGGCCGCTCGGGAAAGTACATCGCGTAGGCGAGCAGCAGGCCGTAGATCGCGCCGGACGCCCCGACGATCACCGAATGCTGGACCTGCTGCGCGAACGCGAACGGCAGCAGCGAGAACAGCACGGTCAGCGCGCCCGCGCCGACGCCGGTGAGCAGATAGAACTTGAGGAAATATCGCGTGCCCCAGATCCGTTCCAGCTCCGCCCCGAACATCCACAATGCCAGCATGTTGAACAGGATGTGGAAGATGCCGGCGTGCAGAAACATGTAGGTCGCGAGCTGCCATACCCAGAACTGATGCACGACCAGGGTCGGGACGAGGCCGAGATAGTCGCGTAACTGGGGCTGCAGCGCCGTGATCAGAAACACGACCACGTTCGCACCGATGAGCGCTTTGAGCGCGGTCGAGATCGGGCCGGGGCTGAAGGAGAAGGACGAGCCGTAGTTCGAGGAAGAACGTCGCATGTTCAGCGTCCGAAGAATCGTATCACTTGCCAGGCAACTTCCGTACCCACGCCGCGTCGGACGCGACGCGGCAATTTGCGAGAGGTTTCGACGCGGACAGAAAAAAGGCCCCTGCCACGTGAGCGGCAAGGGCCAAAGGAGGATGGACTGAAAGATTAGACGGCTGCGTCCCCGGAAAAGTTTAACCGCCCGTCAGTTTTTTGCGCACCAGCTCGTTGACCGTCTTGCCGTCGACGGTTTGACCCGCCAGCCGGGCCATGGCTGCTTTCATCACGCGCCCCATGTCTTTCGGCGATGTCGCGCCTGTTTCCTGAATCGCATCGACCACCGCCTGTTCGACGACCGCCGGATCGGCGGCGGCGGGGAGGTAGGTCTCCAGCACGCCGATTTCGGCCTGCTCCTTGGCGGCCAGCTCAGGGCGTCCGCCGGCGGTGAACTGCTCGATCGAATCTTTGCGCTGTTTGACGAGCGAGCCGACCACCTGCAGCGACTCGGCATCGTCGAGCGCGTGGCCGCGCTCGATCTCACGGTTGGTCAGCGCCGCCTTGAGCATGCGTAGCGTACTGAGGCGCACTGCGTCGTGCTTACGCATCGCATCGGCGATGCTCGCGCTCAATTCGTCGACGAGAGCCAACGCTTAGAGACCGTCGGGTCCGCCCGGACGGCGGACCGGCTGTCCAGGCGTGTTGGGCGGCGGAGGTGCGACCATACCCGGCACCGCGACGCCGCCGTAGGGCGCGACCGGCGTCGGCGACGCGACCGGGGCGGCCTGTCCGGGTTGCTGCGGCTGCGCCGCCGGGGCGCCAGGCTGCGCCGTCGGCGACTGCGGGTTCACGACCTGCGGTTGCGGGAACGAATTGAACACCGGCCCGCGCGGCTGCGGCGGCACCACGACGTTCGGCGCCGGTTTGTCGTCGTCGCTGTCGTCGTCGGCCGGCTGCGGTGGCTGAAACTGCGGATTCTGCTGAAACACCGGTGCCGCAGGCGCGGATGTCACCGGACGCGCGGACGCCAAGGTCGGCATGACGATGATGCGATCGAAGTGCGACAGGTTCGCGACGTCGACCGGGCGCACCGCCGTGATGTAGCCGCTCAGGGTGCGCAGGAGGATCTCGAGCGCCTGCGACTCCGGCACGTTCGTGAGTTCGAGGGTGACCGGGCCGCCTGGCACACGCTCCATGTTGACGATCTTGGTCTGGCCGACGCGCGCCCACTCCGTGAGGATCTGGCGCACGGTCGCGTCCTTGGCCACCAGCGACACGCGACCGTTCTGCATCGTCAATCGGACCTCGGCGGAGGCGGTCGACACGGCGAAGAGCAGGGCGGCTGCGGCGAGGATTGGGGTCTTCATGGTGCTGTTTTCAGTATACGCGCCGGCTACTTCTTGCGGAAGTAATCGATCACTTGAGTCAGGATCTCGTCGAGCTGATGTTTGGGCTCGTAACCGATGAGCCCTTTGATACGCGTGAGGTCGGGGACGCGGCGCGGCATGTCCTCGAATCCCGATTCGTAGGCCTCCTCGTACGGGATCAGCTTGATCACCGAATTCGAGCCGCTCAGTTCGCGCACCTTCTCCGCCAGCGCCTGGATCGTGATCTCCTGCTTGTTGCCGATGTTGATCACCTGTCCGATCGCCTTCGGCTCGACGACGAGTTTGAGCAGGGCGCCGACGACGTCGGCGACGTGGGTGAAGGCGCGCTGCTGGGTGCCGTCGCCGAACACGGTGATCGGCTCGCCGGCGAGGGCCTGGCGCACGAAGTTCGGGATCACCATCCCGTACTGGCCCGACTGCCTCGGCCCGACGGTGTTGAAGAAGCGGACGATGATCACCGGCAGCTTCCGCTCTTTCCAGTAGGCGAGCGCCAGGAACTCGTCGATCGCCTTGCTGCAGGCGTAGGCCCAGCGATGTTTCGGCGTCGGCCCCAGGACCAGATCCGAGTCCTCGCGGAACGGCACGTCTTCGCTCTTGCCGTAGACCTCGGACGTCGACGCGATGACGACCAGCTTCTTCTTCTTGTTGGCGTGCTTGAGGACGACTTCGGTGCCGTGCACGTTGGTCTCGATCGTGTACACCGGCTGCTCGACGATCAGCTTGACGCCGACCGCGGCGGCGAAGTGAAACACCACGTCGCTGCGATCGATCAGCTCCGCGAGCAGCGGCTCGTTGGTCACCGTGTCGATGAAGTATTCGAACCCGGGACGGCCCTTCAGATGCGTGATGTTGTCGATCGATCCGGTCGACAGGTTGTCGAGGATCAGTACCTCGTGTCCCTGTTCGAGCAACGCCTCCGAGAGATGGGACCCGATGAATCCGGCCCCGCCAGTTATCAACGCTCGCACTTGGCTGTCCTTTCGATCAGGAGACCGCGGTCCGCGGCTCGAAGGCGTGCACCGCCGCGGCGATCTCGTCCACCTCGTCGTCGCGCAAGGCGGGGTGAAGAGGTAACGAGAGTATCCCGCCGCACAGCCGCGCGGCAACCGGACAATCGGCGGGCTGCTGCGCGGCCAGCGCCGGCTGCCGCGGGATCGCGACCGGATAGTGAATCAGCGTTTCGACGCCGCGGCCGGCCAGATGGGCCTGCAGCGCATCGCGATCGCCCGTTCGTACGACGAAGAGATGATACACATGGCCGGGATCGCGCTCGGGCAGCAGCTCGATCGGCGCCCCCGCGAGCGCGGCGCGGTACCGTGCCGCCAGGGCGCGCCGGCGGGCCGTCCACGCGCGCAGCCGCGGCAGCCGTGCGCGCAGCA
>JAOBWF010000387.1 GCA_025463215.1 Acidobacteriota bacterium
CACGCACCCGTAGGCAAGCCAGGTGTTTTATTAGGCGGACACCCGACATGGGGCCGCCTCGGCGTTTCGGCGCTATCACGCGCATGGGAACACTAGTGGTCCAAATCTGACACTTGGTACCCGTGCGGAAGGTCGGCTCGGGGTGGGAAGCGGACATCGACAAGTCTAACGAATTGGGGCGGCGGCATATTCGCCAAGCCAACGCGGCGTTGCGGCCGTCCGATTAGCGGCCAACGGGCCTCCATCCTGTTCCACCCCGCACGCCGTCGCCGACCATCTTGGGGCCCTCCGCGCGAACGCCCGCCAACGTCTCCAGATAGGCGAGTGACCAGAGAACGCTGCTTTCGTAGCGATCCTCGGCGAGCTTTTCCGGCCAACTATGCGTTATGAGGAACGGATATCGCTCCGCCACGCAGGCGGGCTTGTCGCGCACGATCCCGTCAGGGCCGACGGGACACCAGCGGCGCTCTTCGTCGATCGGCGCCCAGGCCACGCCTTGTTGAAAATCGTGCAGCGCGCGGTATTTGGGCGCGATGATCCATTTGCCGTCCAAGTCCGTCATGCCCCAGAGCCCGTCGACGACGGCGAAGCGCAGGCCGCCCTTGGTTTCGAGCCGGGATTTGGAGGCCGGAGGTACTCGGGGATCGTCGTCGGGCGACAAGGGCTGCTCGGCTCCGTTGCGGTCGAGCGCGACGACCTGCTTGTCCTTGACGCCGACGAACAGGCGCCACGGCTCGTTCTTCGCGCGCTCGGTCTTGGGGCCGGGCGAGACCATGCCGAGGCCGCTTGTTGCAGGGAAATGGCCCGTCGGCGTCAGGCTATCGTAGACAGGCTTGACCACGAACCGTCCGGAGGGGTCGATCAGGCCCCATTTGCCGTCCTGTTGCGCCAGCGCGCGGTCGCCGTTGAATTGGCTGATCATCTGAAATGCGAGGCCCGGCCCAACCAAGCGGCCGTGCGCGTCGACATAGCCCAATCGCGTCTCGCCTGTGTCGTCGAACCTTTTACCGATCATAACAGGGAACGGCGCCGTGCCGTAGCCGTAGACCATATCGAACGTCTCGGGCGTGGTCGGCGCGCCGTCTGGCCCGATGATGCGATATTTGTCCTTGGCGACGCGACGCAATCTCCAATCGACGCCTTGCACTTTCCGATCGTAGGCGTCCTCTCTCAGCGGCGACAGTTCCCCCTGCTCGCTGAGAAACTGCCACGTGTCGCCGGTGCGAACGGCGAAGCCTTCGTTGAGACCATCGATCTCGTCAAACAAACGCTCGCCGAGCAGGCGCCCCTTTCCGTCGATCCGGCCTTCGCGCGCGCCTTGATTCACACGAATGAAAGGGGACTCGTCATTCACACGAATGAAAGGGGACTCGTCGGAAAAGCGTTGAAATCTCCAGTCCTTCAATGGCATGACGAGGCGTCCCTTGGCGTCAACGGCCCCGGTCAAGAAAATGTTGTTCGGCTTGGCCTTCTCCCAGCCGTGGACAATGGCGATACCGTCGCGAAGCGGCTCGCCGCCAGTTATGTCGCTCGGCTCCAGGAACCATGAGCCGTCGAGACGCATGATTCCTGAAAAGCCGCCTTCTCTGGGCCTCGCCCAAAACAAACCGCGTGACGGATCGAAGGGGTTGACCCGCAGCGATGCGTCCGTGATCCAGCCGCGCCCGATCTGATAGAGTCCTCGCCGGGCGTCGACACCGACCGCGCCCCCGACCGTCTCGAAGCCCGGGTAGACGCCGCGTGGGCCGACTTCACCTTCCGTTGCGATGACGATGTCCGATGTGAAGGGTTCGACGCGGGCGAATTGGGGCTCGATGACGATCTTGCCTGTCCGGTCGATGACGCCGATGAACTTGCCGGCCTCGATGGCCGCAAGCCCGTTGTGGAAATCGTCGGCAAGTTCGAAGCGCGGCGTGATCGCCCACGCGCCGGTCATGTCGATATAACCCCAAAGCCCCTTGTCGCGGACCGCCGCGAGGCCTTCGGAAAACTTGCGGACGCGCTCGAAGCGCAGCGGGATCACGAGTTCGCGGGTGTCGATGTCGTAAAAACCCGACATGTCGAAAGGCCCGCCGCTTATGTCAAAGAGTCGTCGCTCCATGGCGTTCGCCAAATCCCCTGCCGTTAAAAGCAGCACGTACACCGTCGCCAACATCAGGTGGCGACGCGCTGCGGACCTGACCGAGGGTTTAGAGCCGCATCGCAACGGCCCTTGAATAATATCGTGTTCGCAGTCTTCACGCATAGCTTCTATGATTATCGCTAAACAGCAAAAAAAAGGGGCAAAAGTCCGTCTTATGGTCAAAAAACCATGGTGCAATTCGCCAAACCTCCGCCGTACGCGACGGAGCTCCATTATAGCGTTCCGTGATGGTCTGCTTTGGGTCGCGAGCCGACCTTCCGCACGGGTACCAAGTGTCAGATTTGGACCACTAGCGTTTGCCGATTTTCTCCCATAGCCAGCGCGCCACCGCATCCGGCGACGATGCGCCGCCGCCGCCGGCGGCGCGCAGATTGGCTTCGCGCATGGCTGCTATATCGATTTTGCCGAGCAGCGGCTGCAGCGCCGATCGCAACGCTTGATCGTCCGCGCGCTTTGGCGCGACCAGCAGGATGGCGTCATAAG
>JAOBWF010000252.1 GCA_025463215.1 Acidobacteriota bacterium
GCCGAGATCGAGAAGATGGCGATCCTGCAGACGCTGCAGCGCACCAACTGGAACAAGCAGGAGGCCGCGCAGATTCTCGGCCTCTATCGTCCGACCCTCTACAGCAAGATGAAGAAGCACGAGATCCGCGACGCCGGCAAGTCGGCGCGCAACTCGGCGGCGTCCGCCCCCCCCACGCCCGCGGCGACCTAAGACCTTCCAACCAGCTCGTGCACGTGCGCGTGCACGAGCGTGCTCATCCCGTGGCACACAACTTGTAACCTCCTCAGGAATGGCAGGAGGTCAGATGGACAATTCGCGCGCATTCGCCGCCACATTGGTCGGCGCAGTAGTCGGTGGAGTCGCCGGGTACCTGTTTTTTACCGATCACGGGCGTAGCATCCGCCGACAGATTGAACCAGCGCTCGACGATTTCACCCAGGAGCTCATGAGCTTCCGCGCAACGGTGCAAAAAGCCAGCGGCGTCGCCAGCGAAGGCTGGAAGCTCTTGAACGATGCCCTCGGCGACGCCGAGTCCGGGCCGAAATATCCGGGCCGTCAAACCTCGCCGTTCTAGGGGACGCCATGACACCTGAATTAGGCACGACCAACCTGCTGCTCGGCATCATGGCGGCGGTGAGCGTCCTCGAAGCGCTCGTCATCATCGGCATCGGTGTCGCCGGGTTCATGGTCTACAAAAAGGTGATGGCGCTGGTCGAGCAGGGCATGACGCTCGCGCACGGCATCGAGGCGCGCCAGGTCGCGCCCGCGATGCAGCGCGTCAACGCCATTCTCGACGACGTCAAAGGCGTGACCGCGACGGTCAAGCAGGAGGCCGAACGGGTCGACAACGCAATTCATTCGACGATCGATCGGATCGACGACACCGCCGGCCGCGTGCGCTCGAACGTGCGCGCGAAGACGAGCTCGCTGGTCGCGTTCGTGCGCGGCGCCCGCGTCGCGGTCGAAGGCATGCTTCGCTCGGAAGTTCGCACTTAAACTTGGAGGACTGACAATGGCAGACGGCTACGATCGTTTCGACAACGAAGGCAGCGGCGGCGGCAGCTTCGTGATGGGGCTGCTCACGGGCACCGTGCTCGGCGCGGGGCTCGGGATGCTGTTCGCGCCCAAAGCCGGGTCCGAGCTGCGCAATCAACTGACCGAGCAGGCGGGCAACCTCGCGAACCAGGCGCAGGACGGCATCCGCAAGGTGACCGACAACGCCGGCGACTGGGCGGACCGCGGCCGCGACATGTACGGCAAGGCGAAGGACGCCGTCGCCAAGGGGGCCGACGAAGCGCAGAAGTACGTCCGCGACACCGCCGGCTCGATGGGCGAGGCCGGCGCGGGGGCGATGGCCGGCGCCGGTGCGGGCCAGAGCTCGGGCTCGGGCAGCACGGGGTCGGGATCCAGCATGGGATCCGGTTCGGGCAGCGGCGCAACCAGCGGATCCGGTTCCAGCTACGGTTCGTCCGAGAGTATGCGCGGCTCCGGCGGCGCCGGCAGCTCCGGCAGCGATGCCTCGCGCGGCAGCCAGTCCGGCGGTGGCTCGTCGACCTCCGGCCCGTCCTCGACCGGCGGCGGCACCCGGCGCAGCTGATGACGGACGAGCACGCGCGCACGGCGGCGAACGTCATGCTCGTGTCGGCGGGGCTCGCCGCGGCCTACGTCATCATGACGAAGCCGCCGCTCCGCCGGCTCGCGCTCCGGGCCGTGCAAGTGTGGCTCGGTGGCAGCGTGCCGGTCTTTCTGATGAACCAGGCGCGTCAGGCCTGGGTCGAGTCCGGCCGTTCCGCCTGACAGATAATGGGCTGGTGGATGTTCCCCGCGGTGTCGCGCGCCAGGCGCGCGACATCGTCCGGCTCACCGGCTTGTCGTTCTGGCGAGGCCTCGAAGGCTTCTATCACAGCGACAACCTGACGTACGCGGCGTCGATCGCCTACTACGCGCTGTTGTCGCTGTTTCCGTTTTTCCTGCTGGCATTCGCGCTCCTCGGGCGCTCCACCGCCGACGTCAACAACCGCAACGAGGTGCTGACGTTCGTCCTCCGGTATTTTCCCTCGCAGTTCGACTTCATCACCAAACAGCTCGACGCCTTTCGCGGCGACAGCGTGACCATCGGCGTGGCCGGCACGATCGCGCTGATCTGGGGCGCGCTCGGCGTGTTCGGCGCGATCACCACGGCGGTGAATTACGCGTGGGGCGTCGACAAGCAGCGCAGCTTCTGGAAGCACAAGCTGGTGTCGTTCGTGATGCTGCTGGTCGCCGGCCTGATTCTGCTGATCGCGCTGGTGCTGATCAGCGCGACACAGGTCGTGAGCGCGAGCTGGTTTGCCGAGGTGGTCGACGTGTTTCCGTGGCTCGGCGTGATGCGCGGCTTCACCGTCCGGCACGCGACGACGCTGCTGTTCATTTCGGTGGTGGGGCTGATCTACTACTACGTGCCGAACGCGAAAGTGCGGTTCCGCGACGTCTGGATCGGCGCGTTCATCACCGGGCTGCTGTGGAAGGGCGCGCTCGAAGCGTTCTCATGGTACATGCGCGACATGACACGCTTCACCCGGGTCAACGGCTCGATCGCGGCGGTCGTCGTCTTTCTGGTGTGGGTCTACGTGCAGGCGGTGATTCTGCTCTACGGCGTCGAGTTCACCGCCGCCTACGCGCGCCTGCGCCGCGGCCGCCCGGATGAAGTGCCTGCGGCGGCGACACCACGAACGTGATCGCACGGCATTTCCGATTGAAGAACAATCCACCGAGCCCGCGGGGCGCGCCAAGAAAACATTTCTGGTGAGACCTGCCGTTAGACGGTGATCTTCGACAGCGCGCGGATGATCGCCTCGCTGAATACCGGCACATCGTCCGGCTTGCGCGAGGTGATCAGGTTGCCGTCCTCGACCACCGGCTTGTCGACGTAGCGGCCGCCGGCGTTCTTGACGTCGATCGCGATCGACGGCCAGCAGGTGAGGGTGCGTCCCTTGAGGACGTTGGCGGAGATCAGCAGCGACGCGGCGTGGCAGATCGCGGCGACCGGCTTGTTCGCCTCCATCGCATCGCGCGCGAGATCGACCATGGCGTGGCGCATCCGCATCTTGTCGGGCGCGTGGCCGCCGGGAATGACGAGCGCATCGAAGTCCTTCATGCGCGCGGCGCCGGCCGCGAGGTCGGAGGTGACGGTCGCGTCGCCGCGCTTACCCTTGTAGGATGCGCCGGCGGCCGGGCCGACGATCGTGACGGTCGCGCCGGCGGCGCGCAGCGCCTCGAGCGGACCGGTCAGCTCGCGATCCTCGAACTCTTCTTCCACCAGCAGCGCGATGCGCTTGCCGATGAGTACGCCGCCGTCGCTCACGTCGCGATTGTACCCTAGTGACATAATGGGGTGATGAACCGCCTCGCGCACGAGCGCAGCCCATATCTTCTGCAGCACGCGCAGAATCCCGTCGACTGGTTTGCGTGGGGCGACGAAGCATTCGCGAAGGCGCGCAGCGAGGACAAGCCGATCTTCCTGTCGATCGGCTATTCGACGTGCCACTGGTGCCACGTCATGGAGCACGAGTCGTTCGAGCACGATGCGATCGCCTCCGTGCTGAACGAACACTTCGTCTCGATCAAGGTCGATCGCGAGGAGCGCCCCGACGTCGATCGCGTCTACATGACGTTCGTGCAGGCGACGACCGGCAGCGGCGGCTGGCCGATGAGCGTGTGGCTGACGCCCGATCTGAAGCCGTTCTACGGCGGCACCTATTTCCCGCCCGAATCGAAGTGGGGACGGCCCGGGTTCGTCGACATCCTCCAGGAAATCGGCCGCGTCTGGAAAGCCGAACGCGGCAAAGTCGTCGAGTCGGCCGAGGCGCTGACCGTGCGGCTGAAGTCGATGGAACAGGCGGCGCCGTCGGCCGACGTGCCGGGGGTGGCGGCGCTCGACAACACGGTGCAGCAGTTCCGCGACGCCTTCGATCCGCGAAACGGCGGCTTTGGCGACGCGCCGAAGTTTCCGCGCCCGTCCGAGCTGCTGTTCCTGATGCGCGAGCACGCGCGGGTCAACGCGCCGCAGTCGGCCGAGATGGTGCTGCGCACGCTGCGCGCGATGGCACTCGGCGGGATGCGCGATCACACCGGCGGCGGCTTCCACCGCTATTCGGTCGATGGCGGCTGGCGGGTGCCGCACTTCGAGAAGATGCTGTACGACCAGGCGCAGCTCGTGATCGCCTTCGTCGAGGCGGCGCAGCTCTCGGGCGATCCGTTCTACGCCGAGGTCGCCGAAGACACGCTGCTCTACGTGATGCGCGAGATGACCGACGAAGGCGGCGGGTTCTATTCCGCCGAGGACGCCGACAGCATCCCGCCGGAAGAGGCGGACTCGCCGTCCGCGCACAAGAAGGAAGGCGCGTTCTATCTGTGGCGCGCCGCCGAAGTCGACCACCTGCTCGGGGACGACGCGCGGATCGTCAAGCTGCGGTTCGGCATCGAGCCGGAGGGCAACGCGCCGCAGGATCCGCAGCAGGAATTCACCGGCAAGAACCTGCTCTACGTCGCGCGCTCGATCGACGAGATTGCGAAGGAGACGGGGAAGTCGCCGGACGAAGTGGTCGACGTCCTGCACAGCGCGCGGTTGAAGATGTTCAAGGAGCGTCTCGGCCGGCCGCGGCCGCAGCGCGACGACAAGATTCTCGCGGCCTGGAACGGCCTGATGATCGCGGCATTCGCGCGCATGGCGCGGGCGCTGCGCGGCCTCGGCGCCGATGGCCGCGAGGCGGGCCGGCCCTACCTCGAGGCGGCGCGCCGCGCCGCGGCGTTCATCCGCGAGCGGATGTGGAACGCGAAATCCGGTGTGCTGCTGCGCCGGTATCGCGACGGCCACGCGGAGATCGACGGCTACGCCGAGGACTACGCCTACATGATCTCCGGCCTGCTCGAGCTGTTCCAGGCCGACCCGCAGCCGATGTGGCTCGAGTGGGCGATCGCGCTGCAGCGGCGCCAGGACGAGCTGTTCTGGGACGAAGAGGCGGGCGGCTGGTTCAGTACCACCGGGCGCGATCCGAGCGTGCTGCTGCGGATGAAGGAGGACTACGACGGCGCCGAGCCGACGGCCAGCTCGGTATCGGTCCTCAACCTGCTGACGCTCTCGCACCTCGTCAGCGACGCGCAGTGGAGCGACCGCATCGAGCGGACGCTGCGGCTGTTCGCGACCCGCCTCGGGCAGATGGGGCGCGGCGTGCCGATGATGGCGGCAGCGCTCTCCACCCATATCGCCGGCGTGCAGCAGATCGTGATCGCCGAAGCTTCGTCGACAGGCTCGGGACAGAGCCAGGACGCGCTCGATCGCTTCGTCGCGCTGCGGCACCTGCCGTTCGCGATTCAGCTGCGCGTCACGGCGGAAACGGGCCGGGCGCTGGCGAGCAGCCTGCCGTTCGTCGAGGCGATGCAGCCGGTCGGCGGCGTCACCGCCGCCTATGTCTGTCGCGACTTCACCTGCCGCCAGCCGGTCACCACGGTCGAGGCGCTCGAGCAGGAATTAGGGATCACCGCATGACCGTGTCCGTCGACGTCTGGCTCAGAGGCACCGAGCACGCCACCACGAAAACGATCGAGACCATCCCGCGCGAGCCGTCCGAATGGACCGATGACGATGTGCGTCTGGTGCTGGAGGGGATGCTGCGGGTGATGGCGCAGTTGAAGCAGCCCGGGCAGGAACCGCGGACGATCGCTTTGCGCGCCCTGAGCTGGATTGTGAATGCCTACGAGGACGGCGGTGTGGTGATCGCGATCGAAATCACCCTCGGCGCGGCGATCGCCGGACCGTTCGACATCGACAAGGCGCGCCTCGAGGCGATGATCACGCGCGTGATGGCGCCGCCTGTCGCGTCGGTATCGACCCGGGTGCACTAAGACCGTTGCGACGACCTCGTCGCGCAGCCTTCACGGCCGTCAGCTCGTATGCGGTTACGCCGCGCGCCACACGGATCAGCGCGCGGTGCTACCCGGTGGCGATTATCCACATCAGCATGAAGAAGCCGAGCCCGAGGATTAGGATGCCGAAGGTGAGGTCGGCGGCGCCGTGGAGGAACTCACGCGCGGATGCTCTGTGAACGCGCCGCTCGAACTGCGGAGGGGCGATGGCGCGGGGCCCGGCCGAGCCGGCCGCGTGCTGTCGCCGCTCGAACAGTCGATCCGCGTATCGCCACCCCAGCAGACCGACGAGCGCGAGAATGGAAGCCACCGTCAGTATTTGCGCCATGGTACGACGCTCCCTTGGTAACCGCGTTCCGTTCCGGGCCGGTTTCGGTCCGGAGTGCGGATAAGGTGCAAATAAGGGGCCGAGCTCTTCTGGGGCAAGATTGTGGCGAGGTGCGAGGCGCTGGCCGGTAGGAGGTAGCTGCTAGGAGGCACGTCGCGGCTAGCTCGCTAACTCAACCGGGTCGCCGATCGAGACCACGCCGCCGACGAGGACACGCGCCGACACGCGGCTGCAGCCGGGGTGCACCTTCTCGGAGATGCGCGTGTAGTCGCGGTTCACGAACGAGCACGCGATCTTCTCGCACGGCGTGGTGTATCTGGTAATGCGCAGCCGCACCTTGCCGACGAGGAGCTCGGTCCCTGGCGTGATCGCGGTCCACTCGATCCCCGACATCGTCAGGTTCTCGCCGGTCGCGCCGGCGGTGATCAGATGGCCTTCACGCTGCAGCGCGCGGATCAGGTCGAGCGAGAAGAGCACGAGGGCGCGATCGGGGCCGCCGTGGAAGCGGAGGTCGCGCTGGCGGTCGCCGTCGATGCCGCGCTCGGTGATCAGCGCCGCGAACATGCTGCGCTTCGGCACGCCGCCGCGCGAGGCGTTGATCGATTCGAGCCGG
This sequence comes from Acidobacteriota bacterium, assembly GCA_025463215.1. GTDB lineage: Bacteria > Acidobacteriota > Vicinamibacteria > Vicinamibacterales > CAVVIG01 > CAVQFC01. The sequence goes on from JAOBWF010000252.1 coordinate 6,828, forward strand.
CCCGCAGTCACCGGCTCAGAATAATTGATCCGCCGGTGTCGTGCGACAAGCACGATGGTGAGCAAGGCGAACGGCCGTTCTCGACGCGTGTAATACTTCAGAGGCGTGCCGGGGTGGCGGAATTGGCAGACGCACAGGACTTAAAACCAGATCGGCTCGTTTGGTGGTTTCGGGTGCTGACGGAATGAAGCGGGTTCTCTAACGCAATCGGCCAAGACCGTTGGGCCGTCTCAGACCGGGACGGCCCTTCTTGTGTGCAGCGTTTCAAGATTCTTTCCAGCGATCCCGCGTCAGAATCGTTTAATTTCTCAACAATAAAATTTACTCCATAGAGTCGAATGGCGCAGTGCGTTTTGCCACCGTGCGCCTCTTTCGGCTCGACATGACCTTAGGGTCCCCTTTCGCGGCCTGCTAGGGCTCGGGGTTCCGTGTGTCGGTTTACGAGCTTTTTGAGAATTGGGTCCCATCCCGTTAACAGGGCTATTCAGCCGGGGAGGGCTAACAACCCTTCCCAACTCACGCCAATGTTCAAAGGGGTGATTCGGCAGACGATTCGGGGCAAGTCTAAGGTAATGGCAGTGGCTCGCGGACATTAGGCGGACAGAATCTTGCACCACGCAGCATAGAAACCAGAACCCGCTCCTGTCATTCGCCAGCTTGGGGCGACGGCGGCCCGCTTGCAGCCTTCGCGGCGGTAATCCAACCGATCCAGATGGCGAACGACTTATTCGGCAGTCGGTAAACGCCTTTCTTGCCCTCCTGAGCAACAATAATATTTCGACTCTTGAGAGCCGCGATTGCATTTCCCAGAGTGGTCTCCTTCAGGCCAGTTTCTTTGCGGATGTGAGCTTTGGTCACCCATCCATCCATCGCGGTGGACATAACGCGCAACACTTCCCGATATTCCTCAGAGTTGATCTGCTCGAAATAGAGATCGCGGAAATATTTGATCCCTAGCTGATGAAATGCTCCATTCTCGTTGAACGCCCCTTTGAACACATCAAACATGTCGATGTTGTTGTCGACGTCCACATCGAACGCGCAGTAACCAAACTGCTGGATGAAATGCGGATATCCTTCCGACATACTGCTCAGCCAGTCGAGCGCATCGTCTTCGATTCGCGTCACGAAGTCGTTTTTTTCCGCCGCCGTCGCAAGGGCTCTCTCCACGACCCACTTCCGCTCCTGCGGGGAAAGCGGTTCAAGCGTTAGCACCTCGAATACTCGTGGCGACGATTCGTGGCTCTGAGCGAGCCGGTCTAGAACAGCGGGCAATCCGGCCAACCCGATACAAACCGCGTCGCACCCTTGCCTGGTAAGCCGTTCCGTGAAGAGCTTTACAAACTCTCCGAGGTGCGCGGTGTGCGGTGGCTTGTCCGCTTCATCAATGAGTATCAGGATCCCTTCGAAGTAGAGCTTTATGTCATCGAATGCGTTCTTTACCGCGAGGACAAGATCATCCAACATCTCGTGAGGATCAATTACGGACGGCGCTGCACGATACTTGACTCCGGCTATCTCCCACCGCGCGGCAAAGTCCCACAGAGCCTTGCACACCTCAGTGGCTGGTTTCTGCGCCGCGACTGCTTGACGCAGCGCTGCGCCAACCTTGCCGATTAGGCCGGCGTAGTCAGTGCTCGGCTCCAACACGATACTGGCCACGAGGAAGTTGGAGGATGCTTCACCACCTAGCGGCGCGATGACTCCTCTTGCAACCCAGTCCAAATTTAGAAACAGCGACGATTTACCGATTCCACGCTCACCAGTGATTAGGAAGTGCTGAGGGTTGCCGTTCTTCGTTTGGAACAACCCCTGTTCTAGCTTCCTGATCTCATCAATCCGTCCCGCAAACATTCCCGGGTTTACGATACCGCCTGGTCGGAACGGATTGTATCTAGCCATCAGAGCTGATATTAGGCCACAGAGCAGGCCCGGTGGATCATCTTCAGGTTATCAACCGGACGGGCACCCGTAAATG
>JAOBWF010000299.1 GCA_025463215.1 Acidobacteriota bacterium
CGCAAACGTGCCGGCCACGATCGCGGTGAACGCCGCGAGGGGGCCGATGTCGGTCGTGGCCTGCCGCCGGAGCGCCACGAAGACGGCGAGGGCACAGGCGAGCGAGAGTGCGAGGATGGGGAAGGGGGCAATCGCGAAGCCGAGGCGATCCGCGAAATACGCAGCGACGATCGCCGTCGCCGGTACCGCCGCCGCCGACGCGGCGCCCGCCTCCACGCGGATAAGCGGCATCAACGCGGTTGAGCTTATCATTCAGACAGGAGCGCCTGATGTTCATCGGCCACTTCGGTCTCGCCTTCGGGGCGAAGCAATCGGCGCCCACCGTATCGCTCGGTGCGCTGTTCGCGGCCTGTCAGTTCGCCGATCTGCTGTGGCCGACGCTGGTGCTCCTGGGGTATGAGCGCGTCGCGATCCAGCCGGGCGCGACGGTCTTCACACCGCTCGACTTCGTCAGCTATCCGTACTCGCACAGCCTGGCGGCGCTGTGCGGGTGGGGCATCGGCTGCGGCGCGATCTACCTGCTGCTCACACGCGCGCGGATCGGCGCGTTCGTCGCGATCGCGCTGCTCGTCGTCAGCCACTGGGTCCTCGACTACGTCACGCATCGCCCCGACATGCCGCTGACACCCGCGGGGCGGGGGACGTTCGGTCTCGGGTTGTGGAATTCCGTCGCCGGGACGCTGTTCGTCGAGCTCGCGATCTTCGCCGCCGGTCTGCTGCTGTACCTGCGCGCCACGACCGCGCGCGATCGCATCGGCTCGCTCGGTCTGTGGACGCTGGTCGTCTTCCTCCTCGTCATCTACATCGCGAGCGCCTTCGGTCCGCCGCCGCCGAGCGTGGCCGCAGTCGCGTGGTCGGCGGAGGCGATCTGGCTGCTGGTCGCGTGGGGCTACTGGATCGATCATCACCGGATTCCGCATCGGAACAGCAGCTAGGTGCTCGGTGCTAGCGGCTGGTGGTCGATGCGAGAAATGCCTGCGCGGCGGCTGCGAACGGCGCCGCCTGCGGGCCGAAGATCGGGCCATGCCCGCCGTTGGGCACCACCCACAGCGCCGAGTGCGAGATCGATCGATACAGCTCCAGGGCGAGCTCGACGGGGTACAGCGGATCGCGATCGCCATGCACGATCAGGGTGCGTGCGGTGATCGTCGCGAGCAGCGCCGGCGTGAACGCCATGTCGTCGTCGCTGTCCTTCAGATTGCGCAACTGCTGGAACAGCATCCGGATCTGTTCGTCGCCGTGCGCGTGCCGCTGCCGCTGCGCCGCCCAGTCGGCCTCGGAGAAGGCGTCGACCGAGAGCTGCGCCATCGCGGCGCGCGCCTGCGCCGGGAAATACGGCGTCGCGCTGACCAGCACCATGGCGTCGATCCGTGACGGGTGCTGCGTCGCCATGTGCAGCAGCGTTTTGGCGCCGAGACTCAGGCCAATCGCCTTGACCCGCTGGATGCGAAGGTGATCAAGCAACGCGAACAGATCGCCGGCGGCGTCGCGAAACGTGAACGCGCCAGGGTTGGTGGAGCGTCCGTGTCCGCGCATGTCGGGCACGATGACCCGGCAGCCGGCCGGATCGCCGTGCGCGAAGACGTGCTGCCAGTCAGCACCGATCCCGGTGCCGCCGTGGAGCAGCAGCAGCGGTTCACCATCGCCGCGCTGGTCGACATACATCCGAAAGCCGTTGACTTCGAGGATCATGCCGCCAACCTACAGCGGAGCGGCGCCTTGATCCAAGCGGGTGCTATACTGGAAGGCGAAGGTCAGCGATGACGGGCGGCGCCGCAAGCGCCGCCCGTTTTGTTTTGGCCATCGACGCCCGGAGGAGATCGTTCATGAGCCGCGCGACCCGGCTGGCCAGGCATCTCGAACGCACCGTGACCGGTCCGATGTGGCACGGTCCGGCGCTGGGCGACGTCCTCGACGGGGTCGATGCGACGCGCGCGCGGCTGCGGCCGGTGGCCGGTGCCCACAGTATCTGGGAGATCGTGCTTCATATCACCGCATGGTCGGAGATCGCGCGCCAGCGGATCACAGGCGAGGCGACCGGCGATCCGAGCGCCGAACAGGATTGGCCGCCGGTGTCGGATGCCGACGCCGACTGGCCGCGGGCGGTCGAGCGGCTGCGCGAGAGCCACCGTCAACTGTCCGCCGACGCGCGGCTGCTCGGCGACGATCAGCTCGATGCGCTGGTGCCGGGGCTCGAGTACACCGTTCACGTCCTGCTCCACGGCATTGTCGAACACGGGACGTATCATGGCGGCCAGATCGCGCTGCTGAAAAAGGCATGACACCGATCGACGGGCATTCAAGGAGTGACACGCCGACGATCCGGATCGAGCGCGCGACGGACGCCGACGTGCCGCTGATCCTGCGTCTCATTCAGGGCCTCGCGGTCTACGAAAAGCTGGCGCATGAAGTCACCGCCACCGAAGACGGCCTGCGCGAGACGCTGTTCGGCGCCCGCCCGGCGGCCGACGTCGTCATCGCCTACGCCGGGGACACGCCGGCCGGGTTCGCGCTGTTCTTCCCGAACTACTCGACCTTCCTGGGCAAGCCGGGGCTCTATCTCGAGGATCTCTTCGTGCTGCCGGAGTGGCGCGGCCACGGGCTCGGGCTGGCGCTGATGCGGCATCTGGCGCGGACCGCGGTGGAACGCGGCTGCGGCCGCTTCGAATGGTCGGTGCTGGACTGGAACGCGCCGGCGATCGCGTTCTATGAAGGGCTCGGCGCCAAACTGATGGACGGCTGGTCGATCGTCCGCGTCACCGGCGACGCGCTGACGAAGCTGGCGCGGTAACCCGGGGTCAGATCTTGATTCTTTCGCGAGCGCCGCCCGGCGCCCGCGAAAGAATCAAGATCTGACCCCGTCCGGACCGTGCTTCGCAGAGAGCCGGGCAATCGTGCTGATGCCGCGCAACGTCGCCCGAATCTTGAGGGCCTTTTCGAGGCTCGCGTTGCTGAACGTCGAGTCGCTCTGCTTCTTCCGGCACAGCCAGTACACTTCGCGCCCGTTGCAGTGGAAGTCGTCGATGTCGGTTTTCAACGCCATCAGCGCGCGCGTGCCCGCCGCGTCGGGCGGCTGTTCGAGCAAGGCGACACAGAATGCGCCGGCCGACTTGATTCGCGCCGCGCTGAACGCCTGATACCCGGCGATCGCCGCGACTTCGACGTCGGTGCGGATGAAGGTCGCGACCTCGAAGCCGAAGGCGGCCCGCACGCGCGCTTCGATCCTCTTCGCGATCGCCCGTGCGTCCGCCGATCGCGCCGTGAAGATCACGTTGCCGCTGGCGATGAACGTCTCGACCCGCGTGAATCCCAGCGCCTCGAACTCCTGCCGCAGCTTCGGCATCGGCACGAGACGGCCGCCGACGTTGACGGCGCGGAGAAACGCGATAAGACGCGGCATGGGGGCGGTCGGATGTTAACATCACCCGCGAGGAGACTCCCATGCCGTCCCGCACCCCTGCGCGCGTTCTGCTGCTCGCCCTGTTCGCCTTGGTCGCCGCTCGCGTCGTGTCGCGGCCGCTCGTGCACGCGCAGGCGCCCGCGGCCGGCACCACCGAGTTCGTGGCGCACGAGATCGGCACCGGCCTGCGTGGCGGCTACCAGGTCGTCATCGCCGATCTGAACAAGGACGGCAAGCCGGACATCATCGCGCTCGCGTCAGGGCTGCCGGAGCTGCTCTGGTACGAGAACCCGGGCTGGCAGAAACACGTGCTCGCAACCGGCGTGTCGCAGCTGATCAACGCCAGCGTCTACGACATCGACGGCGACGGCATTCCGGAGATCGCCGTCGCCCAGGGCTTCACGACGTCGACGAAAACGAGCAAGGGGCAGGTCGGCATCCTGACGCACGGCGCCGACGTCACCGCGCCGTGGACCTACAAGGAAATCGACGCGGTGCCGACCGCGCACCGGCTGCGGTGGATCGACGGCGACGGCAGCGGCCGGAAGATGCTGGTGATGGCGCCCCTCATCGGCATGGACTCCGCCGCACCCGACTACAAGACGCCGGTGTCGATCTATTTTTATCGCGCGCCGGATTTCAAACGGGAGACCGTCACCGACACCTTCACCGGCTTGATTCACGGCATCGAGCCGATGGCGTGGGAAGGCGTGACGGGGCAGGCGCTGATGAGCGCCGGCTTCATGGGCATCTATCTGCACCGCTTCGCCAACGGCAGGTGGACGCCAGTGGAGATGACGAAGGGCGATCCGGATCCCTGGCCGAAGAGCGGCACCAGTGACGTTGCGCTCGGCAAGCTCGGCGCGCAGAAGTTCATCGCGACGATCGAACCGTGGCACGGCAACGAGGTGGTCGTCTATACGGTGAACGGCAGCACCTGGGCCCGCCACGTGATCGACGACGCGATTACCGACGGCCATGCGATCGTGACGCTCGACGTCGACGCGGATGGCCGCGACGAAGTGATTGCCGGCCAGCGCGGCGGCGCCCGCAGCCTGATGCTGTACACGGCCTCGCGCGACGGCAACAGCTGGACCAAGCGCGCCGTCGACGACGGCGGAATGGCCGGTGCCGGATGTGCGGCAGCGGACTTGAACGGCGATAAGCGCACGGACATCGTGTGCATCGGCACCGCAACCGCCAACCTGAAGTGGTACGAAAATGTCGGCAAAAAGTGATGGAAACACGGCTAGAATGCCGACGAACGGAGGAACAACCATGAGTGTTTCGCGCAGAAGCTTCGTCGGTGGATTCGCGGCGGCATTGGGTTACCTCGGGGTCGGCAACGAGATCGACCTGTTCGCACAGGGCCGCACGCAGGGCGCCGGCGGCGCCGCCCGCGCGGGCGCCGCGACGAACGACTACGATTCGTTCGCGCACCTGTCGAGCAACGAGAACTGCTGGGGGCCGCCCGACTCGGTGATGAAGGCGATGAACAACGCCTGGAAGTACTCCAACCGCTACGGCTATCCCGACGGCGGCATCGTCCAGGACATCGCCAAGCACCACGGCGTCAAGCCGGAGAACATCCTGCTGACGGCCGGCTCGGGCGAAGTGCTCGACGTCGTCGGCACCGCGTTCCTGCCGGCCGGAAAGAAAGTGCTTGGCGTCGAGCCGACCTACAGCACGGTCTACCAGCACGCGACCAGCATCAAATCGACCGCGATCAAGCTGCCGCTCGGCAAGGATTATCGCCAGGATATCCCGGCGATGATCAAGGCGGCGAACGCCAACGCGGCGCAGCTCGGGTTCGTGTACCTGTGCAACCCGAACAACCCGACCGGCCAGATCGTGACGGCCACGGAAGTGAAGCAGCTGCTCGACGGCATCCCGGCCGGCATGCCGGTGCTGATCGACGAGGCGTATCACCACTTCGTGGACAATGCGGAATACGCGACCTCGGTCCCGTACGTGCTCGAAGGGCGCCCCGTCATCATCGCCCGCACCTTCTCGAAGATCGCGGCGCTCGCCGGGATGCGCCTCGGCTACGCGATCGCGAGCAAGGAGATGATCGACAAGATGCGGCCGTACAGCATGGGCAGCATCAACGCGCTCGTGAAGCACGGCGGCGTCGCGGCGCTCAAGGACACGGCGTCGCAGGCCAACGTCAAGAAGATGGTCCTCGATCTCCGCAAGAAGACCACCTCCGAGCTGAACGCCTACGGCTACGAGACGATTCCGTCCGAGACGAACTTCTTCATGGTCCACATCGGCCGCGAAATCCAGCCGGTGATCCAGGAGTTCCTCGCCAAGAAGGTGCAGGTCGGGCGGCCGTTCCCGCCGATGACCACCCACATGCGCGTGTCGATCGGCACCGCCGACGAAATGGCGCAGTTAATGACCGCCTTCAAGGAAATCTTCCCGCAGAAGAGCCGCAATACGGCGGCAGGGGTGTAGGTCAGAACTCAAAACTCAAAACTCAAAACTCAAAACTCAGAATTGAGAATTCGGAAGGCGACGGTCTCCAGATCGTCGCCTTTTTTATTGATGTCAAAAATCTCCTTCGCGCTCGCCGCGATCCTCGTGCTCGGGTTGCCGCTGTCGTCGCAGTCCTTTGCCGCGCAGGTGACCGCCAGCGCCGATGTCGCCGTCGGCGGCCTGGCGTTCGAGATTCCGACGCTGCACCACCTCAAAGGCACCGTGCATCCCGCCGCGGGCAACCGCCTGCACATCGTCAGCATCGCGCTCGGCGAGGAAGGGATGGAGACCGAGGTGCGCCGCCTCGCGCTCGTCACGACCAGCGGCAGCCGCTACGAGGCGATCGGCGCCGGCGGCGGCGCGCTGATGATCATCCCGTTCGATCGCGTCCCGATCGATCGGGAAATCGGCCAGGTGCTGCCCTCGGATGCCATCGTCTCGCTGACGCGGTCGGCCACGACGCTGATCCTCGAGGCGAGCCCGCACGCGACGCTCGCGTTCCTGTTCGAAGTGCCGGCCACCGCGTCCGTCCGTGGGCTCCGGATGCCGGATGGCCGCGAGCTGGCGACGACGCGATGAGCCCGCGTTCCATCCGCCGGCGGCAGCGAATGCGCCAGGTGGCACATCGGAGGTGGTCATGACGAAGGTGCGAGGCGGTAGGAGCTCGGGTCGGTGGTTCAGGAGCGGTGTTCTGAGGGTCGCGTTTGCCGCCGCCTTCATCCCGATCGTGCTCGCGGGCCAGACCGCGTCGACCGCCGAATCGAAGGTCGATGCCATTTTCGCGCAGTGGACCTCGTCGACGCCCGGCTGCGTCGTCGGCGTCGCCACGAATGGCACCCCGGTGCTCGCGAAGGGCTACGGCATGGCCGACCTCGAGCACGACGTCCCGCTCTCGCCCGATTCGATCCTCGAACCAGGCTCCGTCACGAAACAGTTCACTGCCGCGGCGGTGATGGTGCTGGCGCGCGACGGCAAGCTGTCGCTCGACGACCAGGTTCGGCAGTACATTCCGGAGCTGCCGGACTATCACGAGCCGCTCACCATCCGCCACATGCTGAGCCACACCAGCGGGCTGCGGGACTGGGGCAACGTCGCCGCGATTGCCGGTTGGGCGCGCACCACGCGGGTTCATACGCACGCACACGTCCTGGACATCGTGTCGCGGCAGCGGGCGCTCAACTTCACGCCGGGGACCCACTGGTCCTACAGCAACACCGGCTTCAATCTCGCGGCGATGATCGTGCAGCGTGTCGGCGGCGTGCCCTTTCCCGAGTTCACGCGGACGCGCCTCTTCGAGCCGCTCGGCATGACGCACACGTCGTGGCGCGACGACTACACGCGCATCGTCAAGGGGCGGGCGCTCGCCTACAGCGAACGGGACGGCGCCTTCCACACCGACATGCCGTTCGAGAACGTCTACGGCAACGGCGGTCTGCTGACGACGGCCGGAGATCTATTGAAGTGGAACGAGCACTACGACGCGCCGGCACCGAGCGATGCGGCGATGGTCGCCGAACAGCAACAGGCCGGCCACTTCAACGACGGCCGCGCCCACGGCTACGGCCTCGGCCTGTTCGTCGGCAGCTATCAGGGATTGCGCGAGGTCTATCACAGCGGATCGACCGCCGGGTATCAGGCGTTTCTCACCCGCTTTCCCGATCAGCGCGTCTCGGTTGCGGTGTTGTGCAATTCGTCGGGTGCGCCGGCGACGCAGTACGCGCATGCGGTCGCCGACGTGTATCTCGGCGGCCGCGTGAAGATCGCGCCGCCCGCCGCCCGTCCGAGCGACGCCGAGATCGCCGCCGCCGCGGGCCTGTATCGCAGCACGCTGACCGGCGTGGCGGTGCTCGTCGGCGGCGGCAAGGACACGCTGCGTGGACGCCGGTGGACGTTCGATGGCCACGGCGGCGCGCTGGCGGCCGACGAGTCGGCCGTCGTATCGTCCTCGATGACGGCCGAGCACTACGAGCGCGTCCCGCCCGCGCACTATACCGACGCGCAGCTCGCGCGGTTCGCCGGCGTCTACGCGAGCGACGAAGCCGAGACGGTGCTGACGGCGGCGATCCACCACCACGCGCTCGTACTCACGAGGCGTCCCGACACCACCGTCACACTGACACCGACGTACGCTGACGCCTTTACCGCGGACCACGGGCTCGGCACGGTCATCTTCCGCCGCGATGCCGCCGCCCGCGCGACCGAACTGGACGTCGTCCAGGACCGCGTCTGGAACATGCGCTTTCACCGCCTGCCGCGCTGACCTGGATCGAGTCGTGTCGCGGCGCCACCTCTGCGCCGCCACGGTACTTCCGGCTGCGTCGGCCCGAGGGTGTGCAATTGTGCACAGAGTCCCGTCGCCGTGCGCGTACAATCACACCGTGCGCCTGATCAGCAAGAATGACGCATCGCTCGTCGTCGCCCTGATCGCCGGCACCGTCGTGATCTTCCAGCGGCCGCTGCGTTTCGTCTGGGAAGCGGCGGTGGAGGTCCAGGATCGCTATCACGTCGATCTGCTGCCGGCGCTGACCATCTTCGTCGGCGTCTTCATCTTTCACGAGGCGCGCAAGCGACGGGAGACGAAGGCGGAGGCGCTCGCGGCCGAGGTCGAAAGCGTCCAGGCGCGGCTGCGCTCGGCCGAACTCGAGCGGCTGATGGGGTTCAGTCAGGCGCTGGCGAACGCGCTCGATCCCGCCGCGCTGCAGCAGGCGCTGCGGCGGTACCTGCCCGGGTTCATCGACGAACGAGAATTCTGGGTCCTGACGCGGCGGCCCGACCGCTGGGAGATCTTTCTCCAGGAGACCATCGGCATCCACACCCGTCCGCTCGAGGAGCTCGAGGCATCGGCGGATCGGGCGCTGGCGCGCGTGCCGATCTCGGGCGCGCCATCAGCCGGAGCGATTGAGGGGGAGCTCCTGCTCCTGCCGATGCTTGCCGCCGGCGTCGCCGTCGGCGTGTTCGCGATCTACGGTGGCGACACGCTCAGCGGCGATCAGCGGACCGCGATCGCGGCGGCGACCGGCCTGCTGGCGGTGGCCGTGCGCAACGTGCAGCTGCTCGTCGAGACGCGGGAACACAGCCTGCGCGATGGACTCACCAGCTGCTTCACGCGCAGCCACGGCCTCGACACGCTCGACGGCGAGCTGCGCCGGGCACAGCGCACCCGGCAGCCGCTGTCGATCCTGATGTTCGACATCGATCGCTTCAAGACCATCAATGACGAGCTCGGCCATCTGCGCGGTGACGATCTGCTCCGCGCCGTCGGCATCCAGCTGACGCGCGTGCTGCGCAGCACCGACGTGCGGTGCCGCTACGGCGGCGACGAGTTTCTGATCATCCTGCCCGACACGCCGCTGCTCGGCGCGCAGCACGTCGCAGAGTCGGTGCGGCGGGAGATCGCCACGCTGGCGATGAGCGCGCCGGGCCGCACGATCCCGGTCACGGCGAGCATCGGCATCGCCGCGGCCAAGCGCGACGAGACCGGCACCGCCGCGCTGATCGAGCGCGCCGACGAGGCCCTGTACCAGGCCAAGCGGCTGGGACGCGATCGATGCGAGCTCGCGGGGGCGGCGATTGTGAACGATCGGATGCCGCAGTGATGACCACCGGCGTGCTGGCGCTGTTGCTGCTGGTCGCCGTGGCGGCGGCATGCATCGCCGTCGCGCGCGCGCGAGCCGCGCAGGCGCAGCTCGGTGCCAGCCTGGCGCGCGATCGCGACCGCGTCGAGCTCGATCAGAAGACGCAGGCCGACGGGCGTCTGGCCCGCGACATCTCGCACGATCTCAACGATCTGCTCACCGCGATCATCGGCCATACCGAGCTTCTGATTGCGAGCCTCGACCCGGACGGCGGGTCGATTCTGGATGCGTACGAAATCCGACGCGCAGCGCTGAGCGCTGCGCAGCTGACCAGGCCGCTGCGCACCCTCGGCGGAAGTGGCGCCGCCGACGCCGGCGGAGCGTTCGCGGTCGAGGCGCAGTCGCGGCTGGAACCGGCCGTGGCCGTGGCCCCGGTGGTCGACACGCGCGTGCGCCCGCAGGTGCTCGTCGTCGAGGACGAGCCGGGCATGCGCGAGCTGATCAGGGTGGTGCTGACGAAGGCGGGGTATCGGGTCGTCGCCGTCGACGCGCCGCGCGCGGCGTTGGCGGCGCTCGCGCGTCAACCGGACATGGCGCTGATGCTGGTCGATGTGGTCATGCCCGAGATGAACGGCTACGACATGGTCGCCGAAGCCCGGACGAGCGTCGCCGGTATCCAGGTCGTATTCATCTCGGCGTTCGCGCGCGATCCGGCGCGAACACTGAACGCGGATCGCTTCCTGGCGAAGCCGTTCACCGCCGAGGCGCTCACTGCCGTCGTCGAAGCGGCTCTCGCGGATCAGAACATCTTGCGCTGAATCTTGATCTCGTCGTTCGGCATCACGGTGTCGTCGGGCTGCGCCCCGATTTCTATCGACTTGCCGTTCACGATCCGGCTGATTCTGACCCGCCGCTCGTTGCCGTTGCTCGAAACCCCGCCGGCCAGCGCCAGCGCCTGCGACACGGTCGTGCCCCGCCGCAGCTTGTAGGCGCCCGGACGTTTGGCGAAGCCCGAAATGAAGAATCGGGCCGCCGCGGGCACGTTGACAACGTCGCCGTCGCGCAGCGAGACGTCGATGCCCGCGGTTCCCTCGTCGACGTCCTTCAACGCAATCACGACCCGCTCGGGGAGTCCACCCGGGCGCATCGGCCGAATGACCACCACCTCGTCGCCGGCGTTGGCTGTGGGCGACCCGACGGCGGCGAGCGCATCGGCGACACTCATGGTCGACTCGGTGAGGGTGGCGCGCCCGGGATAACGCACCTCACCCGTCACCAGCACCCGATAGGCCACGGCGTCCGGCGGTTGACGCTCGACCGCGGCCGAGACCGACGGATCGATGAGGGCGGCGGCGAGCGCGAAGAGCGTCAGTCGACCGGCGTGGTTCACGCGCATTGATGCAGCTCCTGCAGGGTCCGATTTGCGCATCATATAGCGTGTCGGAGGCAGCTGTGCCGTTATGCACACCGCGCGGCCTCGCTCACCGAGTAACGTACGACACAATGCGGAGAACCTCCGGCGTGTCGTCATAGGATCCGTCCTGGTCGTCGATGACCTGGCCGGCAACGCGCGGCCACCACGAGCGGCTTGACGATAGCGGGCATCCGGACCGCCTGAGCGGTGACGCCATCCCGCTGCTCGCGCAGATCATGGGCATCGTCGACGTGGTCGATGCGATGACCACCGCTCGCCCGTACCGCGCCAAGCTGGTGTCCGCGTTTCTCGAACAGGTGGCCGAATGACGATGGACGAAGGGAAGGACGTGTGAACGCCGAACAACCGATCGCCATTCTTGCAGTGGACGACGAGCCTGGCGTGCTCGCGCTCGTCCGCCGCTGCCTGGACGACGTGCGCGTCACCCTGACCGAGGCGCCGGGCGGCAAAGAGGCGCTCGCGCTGATCGCCAAGACCCCAGGCCTCGACCTGCTGATCACCGATTTGCGCATGCCGGAGATGGAGGGGGACGAACTGGTCCGGCAGGTCCGGGCCAACGCGCCGGACCTCAAGGTGTTGTACCTGACGAGCCACGCCGACCGCCTGTTCGAGGCAAAGCCGCAGCTGTGGGCGGAGGAGGCGTATCTCGACAAGCCGTTCTCGCGCGAAGGGCTGCGCGAGGCGGTGGCGCTGCTCCTCTACGGCCGGACGAAGCTGTGAGTGCCGTGATGATCGACGAGGACAAGGTCCGCCACGACTTCAAGAATCAACTCGCGATCATTCGCGGGTTCTCCGAAATTCTGATCGCCGAGGCTGACGCGAACACCGATCCGCGCCGGCGCGACCTCGAGGAAATCTACAAGGCGTCGGTGACGGCGCTCGCCCTGCTCGAACGTCTGTATCCGTCCGACCCGTCGCACTGAGTCGGACCGGCGAGCGGGGCTAGGGCAGCACCGCGGTCATGTTCCGCTTGGGAACCTGGCCGACCGGGATCTGCAGCAGCTCCTTGCGGGTGGCGACGTCAACTACCGAGACCGAATTCGATCCGGCGTTGGCGACGTACAGCCGCGTGCCGTCCGGCGTGAACGTCAGCCAGTCGGGATGGTGGCCGACCTTGACGTTGCCGGAGAGCTTCAGGTCGGGCAGGGAGTAGAAGTAGACGCGCGTGTTCATTTTGCTGAGGACCGCGAGCTCCTTGCCGTCGGGCGTGATTGCGAGGCCATGGGCCGGTGAGCCCTGCAGGCCTTCGGTGACCTTTTCGCCGGCGGGCGCCTCGGGAACCGGGATCGTCTCCATTACCTTGTGGGTCGCGAAGTCGACGGTGAGGAAGCCGTTGAAGTTCGAGAGCTCGACGAAGATCCGCCTGGTCGATCCATCAGGATTGGTGTCGAACGCCATCGGCCGCACCCCGTCGTCGGTCGGCATCGTCCAGACGATCTCTTCCGTCTTCTGATCGATGACGTTGATCTTCTTGCCGGGAATGGATCCCGCGACCACGAACTTGCCGTCGGGCGTCACGTACGTGTTGTGGATGCCGCCCTCGGTCCGGATGCTCTTGACCCGGGTCAGGGTCGCGGTGTCGATGACGTCGACCGCGCCGGCGCCGCCGGCGATGGCGACGTACACGCGCCTGCCGTCCTTGCTGATCGCGACGTTGTTCGGATGGTTGGTGAGCGGGATGTGCTTGGAGACGGTCAGCGTTCTGGCGTCGGCGACGTCGAGGGTCGATTCCGCCTCGTTCGTGATGTAGAACCTGCTGCCGTCGGGCGCGACGGTGGCGCCGTGGTTGACTTCGATCCCCTTGATCTCGCCGACGACCGTATTCGTTGCCGGATCGATCAGCATCACGCTGTCGCCCGCGGCGTTGGTCTGGACGATGCGGACGGTCGCGGCGCCCCCCGCCACGGTGGCGGCCAGCGAACACGCCACGATCAGAGAAAGTTTGGTCTTCATAGCGACCCACTTTAAACTACCCGGCCATGTGGTTGATTTACTTTTTCGCACTGCTCGTGCAGCCGGCAGCCGGGCTTGATTTCGAGGCGTTCAAGGCCACCGTCCAGCCGCTGCTGACCGAGAAACGCCCCGGCCACGCCCGCTGCATCACCTGCCATTCGAGCGGCACCGCCTTCCGGCTGATCCGGCTGCCGCGGGGCCGCGAAGTCTACACCGACGCGGAATCGCGCAAGAACTTCGAGGCGGCGAGCCGGATGGTGCTCGCCGGGGTTCCGCTCAAAAGCCGGCTGCTGACGATGCCGCTGGCCCACGAGGCGGGCGGCACCGAGTTCCATCCCGGCGGCAAGCACTGGGACTCGCAGAGCGATCCCGAGTGGAAGGCGCTCGCCGCCTGGGTGACCGCGACGAAGTAAGTGAGCGATTTTCGCTACGACCTGCGCGTGCGCTGCATCGAGTGCGACGCCCAGACAGTCGTCTTCAATTCGCGCGACGGCGAATACGTCGACGTCTCGAACGGTCTATGTGCTGGTCGACGCGACTTCGCTCACCACGCTCGCACTGCCCGATTCGCTGCGGGCGGCGCTGCAGGGTGGCGCCGCCGGCGTCGTCACCGACCACGGCGCTTTTCGCTGAAAACGACGTTTTCCCCTCTGGAAGCGGCCATTTCCCCTCTGAAAAATCCCGAATTGTGCGATTTCTCCTCTGAAAACACTAGTACAACCGTGCCAGAGTGGGCATAATAGAGCGCACTGAACACCGGACGCCCCGGAGGGCGTTCTCACAAGGGAGACAAGATGGCAAAGAAAGCAGCAGCGAAGCGGAAGCCGAACGCAGCGTTCATGAAGCCCGTTCAGCCGAGCGACAAGCTGGCCGAGGTCGTGGGATCGAAGGCGATTCCGCGCACGGAAGTGACGAAGAAGCTGTGGGCCTACATCAAGAAGAACGGCCTCCAGGACAAGAAGAACAAGCGCATGATCAAGGCGGATGACGCGCTCAAGGCGGTGTTCGGCGGCAAGGCGACGGTCAACATGTTCGAGATGACCAAGCTGGTGAGCAAGCACCTCAAATAGATTACGACGCCATGGCTGATGGCTCATGGCTAATGGCTGTGGAACGTGGTTGGTCGAATCAACCATGAGCCATCAGTCCTTAGCCATCAGCCATGACGCCTGCGGCCGCCCGCCCCCGCAACTCGCCCCGCACCCTCGCACCCGCACCTCGCACCCCGCACCTCGCACCCCGCACCTCGCACCTCGCACCTCGCACCCCGCACCTCGCACCTCGCACCTCGCACCTCGCACCCCGCACCTCGCACCTCGCACCTCGCACCTCCGACCGCCCCCGAAGTAAACTCCCTTCGTCCTATGAATCCACGCCGTTTTCTTCCTGCGCTCTTCCTGTTGTTCATCGGCAGCGGCTGCGCCGCGCTGATTTACGAGATCGTCTGGTTCCAGCTGCTGCAATTGATCATCGGGTCGTCGTCGATCTCGCTCGGGATCCTGCTCGGCACCTTCATGGGCGGCATGTGTCTGGGCAGCCTGCTGCTGTCGCGGCTGATCGCGGCGCGCGAGCATCCGCTGCGCGTCTACGCCGCGCTCGAACTGGGCATCGGCGTCCTCGGACTGGTGATCCTGTTCGCGATGCCGCTCATCGGCGGCATCTACACCGCCTGGGGCGGCGAAGGGATGTTCGGCATCGTCTTTCGCGCGATCGTGGCCGGCATCTGCCTGCTGCCGCCGACGATGTTGATGGGCGCCACGCTGCCGGCGATCTCGCGGTGGGTCAAGGCGACGCCGGATGGCATCGCCTGGCTCGGCTTCTTTTACGGGGGCAACATCGCCGGCGGCGTCGCCGGCTGCGTGCTCGCGGGCTTCTACCTCCTGCGCGTCTTCGACGTCGCGACCGCGACGATGGTCGCCGTCGCGATCAACGCGGCGGTGGCGATCATCGCCTACGTGCTCGCCGGGCGGACGACATACGAAGCCGACGTCGTCACGGCGCCGCGCGCGGGGGCCGCCGCCGGCGGCAATACCGCCGTCTATGTGACGATCGCGCTGTCCGGCCTCACCGCGCTCGCTTGCGAGGTGATCTGGACGCGGCTGCTGTCGCTGCATTTCGGCGCCACCGTCTACACCTTCGCGCTGATCCTCGCGGTCTTTCTGGTCGGGCTCGGCCTCGGCAGCACCGCCGGCGCGACGCTCGCGCGCGACATCGTCTCGCCCAAGCGCGCGCTCGGCTGGTGCCAGCTGCTGCTGTGCGGCGCGATTGCATGGGCGGCCTACGAGCTGACCGAATCGCTGCCGTACTGGCCGATCAACCCGTACATCGCGACCACGCCGTGGTTCACGCTGCAGCTCGATCTGGTCCGCTGCCTCTGGGTCGTGCTGCCAGGCGCCGTGCTGTGGGGCGCGAGCTTCCCGCTGGCGCTGGCGGCGGTCGCGAGCACCGAACAGGATGCGGCGCGGCTGGCGGGCGGCGTGTACGCCGCGAACACGGTCGGTGCCATCGCCGGTTCCCTGATCACCAGCTTCATCCTGATCCCCTGGATCGGCACGTCACATGCGGAGCAGGCCGTGATCATCGTGTCGGCGTTGTCCGCCCTGATCATGCTCGAGCCGTCGTTCTCGGGCGCGGCCAGCCGGCCCGCCGGTTTCGTTCCGGACGATGGCGCGCCGCGCGGCTGGAACGTGACCGCGACCGTCGTCCTGGCGGTCGCGATGATCGCGGCCGGCCTGCTGGCACGGAGCGTCCATCCGCTGCCCGGCCTGCTCGTCGCCTACGGCCGCTATGCGGCGACCCGGATCGGCCAGGCCGACATCATCTACGTCGGCGAAGGACTGAATGCCTCGGTGGCGGTGTCGGAGTTGTCGAATGGCGTGCGCAACTACCACAACGCGGGCAAGGTCCAGGCGTCGAGCGAGCCGCAGGACATGCGGCTGCAGCGGATGCTCGGGCACCTGACGACGCTGATTCCGCCGCAGGCGAAAAAGGTCCTGGTCATCGGCTGCGGCGCCGGCGTCACCGCCGGCGCGGTGTCGGTCGATCCCGTCGTCGAGCACGAGACCATCGCGGAGATCGAACCGCTGGTACCGAGAGTCGTTTCCACCTACTTCGCCGAGCACAACTTCGACGTCGTCCGCAACCCGAAAGTGCACGTCCGGATCGACGACGCGCGGCACTTCGTCGAGACGACGCGCGAGAGGTTCGACGCGATCACCTCCGACCCGCTCGATCCGTGGGTCAAGGGCGCGGCGAT
>JAOBWF010000302.1 GCA_025463215.1 Acidobacteriota bacterium
TGCTGTGTACCAGATGACTCAAGTTCCGAGAATCTGTTTCGCGATGGTCTGCAACTGCAGGTTCGAGGTGCCCTCGTAGATCTGGCCGATCTTCGCGTCGCGGTACAGCTTCTCGACCGGGTACTCCTTGACGAAGCCGTTGCCGCCGAACAGGTTCACGGCGAGCGACGCGGTGCGCTCGGCGACCTCGGACGAGAAGATCTTGCACATCGCCGCCTCGGTGAGAAACGGCAGCTTGGCGTCGCGCAGCCGCGCCGCGTTGTAGACCAGCAGGCGGGCGGCTTCGATCTCGGTCGCGGCGCGTGCGATCTGGTGCTGCACCGACTGGAACTCGCCGATCGCCTTGCCGAACTGCTTGCGCTCGCCGATGTACTTGATGGTGTGATCGAGGGCGCCGCGCGCGAGGCCGATCATCTGCGCGCCGATGCCGATGCGCCCCTCGTTGAGCGTCTCGATCGCCACCTTGTAGCCCTTGCCGACCTCGCCGAGGACGTTGGCCTTCGGCACCGGGCAGTCCTCGAACAGCAGTTCGCACGTGCTGCTCGCGCGGATGCCCAGCTTGTCTTCCTTCTTGCCGACCGAGAAGCCGGCGCAGCCGCGCTCGACCAGAAACGCGGTGATGCCGCGGTAGCCGTCTTCGGGCTTGACGTTGGCGAAGACGATGAACACGCCGGCCTCGTTGCCGTTGGTGATCCACAGCTTGCGTCCGGTCAGCCGCCACTCGCCGTCGCGTTCGACCGCGCGCGTGGTCAGCGCGAACGCGTCGCTGCCGGAGCCGGCCTCCGACAACGCGTAGGCGCCGATCAGGCTTGCCGCCATCTTCGGCAGGAAGCGCTGCTTGATGTCGTCGTGGCCCCAGCGCAGCAGCGCGTTGATGACCAGCGTGTTCTGCACGTCGACCATCACCCCGATCGACGGATCGACGCGCGACAGCGCTTCGACCGCGAGCACCGAGTGGAAGAAGCTCGCGCCGCCGCCGCCGTAGCTCTCGGGAATCTCGATCCCCATGACCCCGAGCGCGAACAGCTTCTCGATCAGCGCCGGGGCGAACTTGGCGTGCTCGTCCATCTCGCGCACGAGCGGCCGGATTTCCCTGTCGGCGAACTCGTACACGCTGTCGTACAGGAGCCGTTCATCGTCGGCGAGAGTCGTCAGGGGCTGCATCGCAGCGATGTTACCATCCGGCCGGCGGCCGCGGATGAGGCGGCGGGGTGTCCCCGACGAGGACCGCCGTAACCGGTCCAGCGGCGCCGGAATTGCGTCTAATATTAGGTATGCGGATGCGCACGTTATTCGCCGCCGGCGCCGCACTGCTGCTCGCCTTCGGGACGAGCGGAACCGCCCAGCAACCGCCGCCCCCGCCGGCACAGACGCCGCCGGCCGATCCGCAGGCGCAGCCGCCGGTGTTTCGCGCGGGCATCAACTACGTCCGCGTCGACGTCATCATTTCCGACAAGGCCGGCAACCCGGTGGCCGATCTGCAGCCGGCCGACTTCGAGGTGCTCGAAGACGGCAAGCCGCAGAAGATCGATACCTTCAAGCTCGTCAAACTCGACGGCGGCACCGCCGATTCACTGAAGGAGCCGCCGAAGGAAATCCGCAACGACTTCGACGAGGAGTCGGAAGCGGCGCGAGACGACGTCCGGCTGTTTGCGATCTTCCTCGACGACTACCACGTGCGCCGCGGCGCCAGCATGGCGGTGCGCGGCCAGCTCGCGCGCTTCATCGATACGCAGATCGGCCCCTCCGACATGGTCGGGGTGATGTACCCGCTCGAGGCCACCGGCGCGGTCCGGATGACGCGCAACCATTCGGCGGTGTCGCGCGGGCTGCAGCAGTTCCTCGGCCGCAAGTTCGAGTACGAGCCGAAGAACCAGTTCGAGGAAAACTATGCGCACTATCCGACCGAGGTGGTCGAGCGCGTGCGCAACCAGGTGTCGCTGTCGGCGCTCAAGGCGCTGATCGTTCACATGGGATCGCTGAAGGAAGGGCGCAAGTCGCTCATCCTCGTCAGCGAGGGTTACACCAACATCATCCCGCCGCAGATGCGCAGCGCCGACGCGCAGCAGCCGGGCAGCGGCAACCCGGCGGCGGGGAATCCGTTCGCGGGACAGAACGACATCAACGAGGATCGCGCCGCCTGGTCGGCCGGCCTCGACATGGATTCGGACCTGCGCGAGATCTTCGACACCGCGAACCGCAACAACGTCGCGATCTACGCGGTCGATCCACGCGGTCTGCCCGGCTTCGAATTCGACATCAACGAGGGCGTCGGCCTGCAGACCGACAGCAAGTATCTCAGCTCGACGATGGACACGCTGCGCACCCTCGCCGAAAACACCGACGGCCGCGCCATCGTCAATCGCAACGACATCGCCGTCGGCATGAAGCAGATCACGCGCGACGCGAGCGCGTACTACCTGATCGGCTACAACTCGGCGCAGGCGCCGACCGACGGCAAGTTTCACGAGATCAAGGTCAAGGTGAAGCGCGCCGGGGTGCAGGTTCGATCGCGCAAGGGATACTGGGCGCTGAGCCGCGAAGAGGTGGCCCGCGCCACCGCGCCGGCCAAGCCGGCGCCGCCCAAGCCGGTCGAAGCGGCCATCGCGTCGGCCGTCATCCGGCCGTCGCGGGCCAGCGTGGTGCGTTCGTGGATCGGCATGTCGCGCGGCGAGAACGGCAAGACGCGCGTCACCTACATCTGGGAGCCGCTGCCGAAAGCGCCGGGCGACCGCCCGCGCGAGGAGCCGGCGCGCGTGTCACTGATGGCGATCGCGCCCGATGGCTCACCGTCGTTCCGCGGCAAAGTGCCGGATGTCGCGCTCGCGTCGACCTCGCCCACCGCCCCGGCGAGCGGCGGCCCCTCGGCGGCGCGGGCGCCGTCGCGCGTCGCGTTCGACGTCAATCCCGGCAAGATTCAGCTGCGGATTTCAGTCGAGGGATCGGCGGCGCAGGTGCTCGACAGCGAGACCCGGGAAATCAGCGTGCCCGATCTGACGGCGGCGCAGGCGACGCTGGGCACGCCCTCCGTGCTGCGTGCGCGCACCGCCCGCGAGTTCCAGCAGCTGCGGACCGATCCGGACGCGGTGCCGATTGCCGGCCGCGAGTTCAACCGGATCGAGCACCTGCTGGTGCGCGTCCCGGCCTACGGGCCGGGCGGCACGACGCCGGTGCTCAGCGTCCACCTGCTCAATCGCACCGGCGCGGCGATGAACGAGCTCAAGGCGGAGGCGGCGCCCAGAACCGGCGAGCAGCAGATCGATCTGCCGCTCGCGGGGCTGCCCCCCGGCGACTACGTCCTCGAAATCAAGGCGGCCGATCCAGGCGGCGACGCGACCGAGCTGGTGGGTTTCCGGATCGCGGGCTGACGTGATGCGCCTCGCCGTCGCGGCCCTCCTCATGGTCGCGCAAGCCGCCACCGGTACTCCGCCGGCGACCGACGGCGAGCGTCTCGTGACCGTCGATGTCGCGGTCACCGATGCGCGCGGCCGGGTCCTCACCGATCTCAAACCGTCCGACTTCGAGCTGCGCGAGGGCAGCGGGCTGCTGCCGCTGGAATCGGTGCGGCTGGTGCGCGCCTCCGCTGGAGCGGGCGCCGAGCCGCAGGCGACGATTCAATCGGCGGCGGACGAGCGGACCGCCGCCGGACAGGACGAGGCGCGGCTGTTCGCGATCTTCCTCGACGAGTACCACGTCGCCGACGGTGCTGAA
Source organism: Acidobacteriota bacterium (assembly GCA_025463215.1). Lineage (GTDB taxonomy): Bacteria > Acidobacteriota > Vicinamibacteria > Vicinamibacterales > CAVVIG01 > CAVQFC01. Next base: position 3,712 of record JAOBWF010000302.1, read on the forward strand.
ACCGATCGCGTCCGCGACACGCTCACCCGCTTCGTCGATCACGACGTCTCGCCGCGCGATCTGATCGTCGTCATGAAGCCGCTCGACTCGCTGTTCGCGATCCGGCTGACCCACGATCGCGGCGCCGTGCGGCGCGCCATCGAGAGCTTCCAGGGGCGCAAAGGGGACTACCAGCCGCGCAATGCCTACGAGCGCGACTACATCGCCGGCACACCCGCGCGCATCGATGCCGCCCGCAGCCAGGTGGCGCTCTCCGCGCTCAACGCGCTCGCGGTCCATCTCGGCAGCCTGACCGATCGCCGCAAGACCCTGATCGTCGCGACCGAGAGCGTCGGCCGATCTGATCGCCGCCGCGGCCAGGAATACCTGCCGACGATCGACACCGTCATCCGCTCCGCGAACCGCTCCAACGTGTCAGTCTATCCGTTCGATCCGCGCGACGCCGCCAGCGGCGCGCCGGCGGCCGACGACCTGCGGCGGCTGGCCGACGAAACCGACGGCCGATCGATCGCGGCGGATGGCGACACCGGCCTGCGGCGGATCACGGTCGACTCGAGCGCCTACTATCTGTTGTCATTCCGCCCGGCGCATCCCGACGACGGCCAGTTTCGCCAGCTGGAGGCGAGGGTAAAGCGGGCCGGTGCGGTGGTGCGCGCGCGTAAGGGCTACTGGACCGCATCCCCGGACGAAGCGCTGCGGACCGCGCTGCTCGCGAAAGCGAATGCGCCGGTGGTCGTGATGCCGGCCGAGCCGCCGCCGCACGCGAGCGCGCTGATCCGTCCCTGGTTCGGCATGTCGCGGGGTGAGCCGGGCAAGACGCGCGTCACCTTCGTCTGGGAGCCGGCGGCGCACGTCCCGGGCGATCGCGTCCGCCGTACCGTGTCGAAGCTGGTGTTCGAGGCGCGGTCTTCCGACGGCACCCTCGTGTTCGAGGGACCGGTTGCGCCAACCGGGCCGGCGGCGGTCGACGAGCCGGCGGGCACGCCCGCACGCGTCGTCTTCGACGTGCCGCCCGGGCGCCTGCGGCTGCGGATGTCGATTCAGGACGCCGCGTCGACGGTGCTGGATCAGGATGTCCGCGAGCTGTCGATCCGCAGTCTCGACGGTGACGTGACGATTGGCACGCCCGAGATCATGCGCGCGCGCACCGCGCGCGATTTCCGGGTGCTGGACACCGACGCCGCTGTACCGGTGTCGGCGCGCGAGTTCAGCCGCACCGAGCACCTGCTGATTCGCTTTCGCGCGTATGGCCTCGCGGGCGCGCCGGCCGTCGTCTCGGCCCGCCTGCTCGATCGCATGGGGCACGCCATGCGATCGCTCGAGGTGACGCCGGACGCGAACGGCGGCCACGCCATCGATCTGCCGCTCGCGGCGTTCGCCCCGGGGGACTACGCAATCGAGATCAAGGCGATCAGCGGCGCGCGCGAAGTGACCGACCGCACCTCGATCCGCATCGTCTATTAGCGCGCCGCGCTTCGCGCAACCTTGCAGGGCTGCCGCCGGGAGGGCTGAAGCCCCGCGCTACAGGTCCGAACCGCTCCAGCCGTTGGACCTGTCAGGGCTGTTTCGGGGCGAGCAGCCCGAGCGCCTCGGCGTAGGCGCGCGTCAGCCGTTCGAACTCGGTGGTCGAGAATTGGGACGGATGATCCAGGGCGGCGGGCAGCTCGAACTCTTTCACCGACCCGTCGTCCATGCGGAGCGGCAGCGACAGGCGCCGGCCGCGGACCGGCTCGCGCCGCGCGTCGGCCTCCGCGGGCCGTGTGACGTCGAAGGGATTCGGCGAGCCTTCCGAGCTCTGCGTCATAATCCTTCTGAGAGAGCCGCCGCCTACCCCGCGGTTTTTTCCGGACTAACTATGCGTACATTCCGCGCATGCGCGTGACCGTGGCGACGCGGCTGATGGCGACGATGTAGGCGGCGGTGCGCATGTCGACGCGGTATTTCAGCGACGTCTGCAGCACGGCGTTGAATGCCTCGCACATCTTCGCTTCGAGCCGCTCGTTGACTTCCTTCTCGGTCCAGAAATAGCCGTAGCGATCCTGCACCCATTCGAAGTACGACGTCGTGACGCCGGAGCTGTTGGCCAGGATGTCCGGCACGACGAAGACGCCGTGCTCGTGCAGATACTTGTGCGCGTCCGGCGTAGTCGGACCGTTCGCGCCTTCGACGATGACCTTCGCTTTGATCTTCGGGGCGTTGTCGATCGTGATCTGGTTTTCGAGCGCCGCCGGGATCAGGATGTCGACGTCGAGGGTGAAGAGATCGGTGTGGGCCAGCGGTTCGGCGCCGGCGAAGCCGTCGACCGTCTTGTGCTGCTTGACGTAATCGAGCAGCTTGGGGATGTCGAGCCCCTTAGGATTGTAGACGCCGCCCTTCCAGTCGGTGACCGCCACGATCGTCGCGCCGACCTGCGACGCCAGCAGCTCGGCCGAGATCGATCCGACGTTGCCGAAACCCTGCACCGCGACGGTGGCTCCCTTGATGTTCAGGCCGAGATGCTTGGCCGATTCGCGCGCCGCGATCATGACCCCGCGGCCGGTCGCTTCGCGGCGGCCGAGCGATCCGCCCATCTCAATCGGTTTTCCGGTCACCACCGCCGTCGAGGTGTGGCCGACGTGCATCGAATAGGTGTCCATCACCCACGCCATGATCTGGGCGTCGGTGTTGACGTCGGGAGCCGGGACGTCCTTCTCCGGCCCGATCGCGTCGACGATCTCCGCGATGTAGCGGCGGGTCAGCGCCTCGATCTCGCGCCGCGACATCTTGGTCGGATCGCAGATCACGCCCCCCTTGCCGCCGCCGAACGGGATGTGGGCGACCGCGCACTTCCAGGTCATCCACGCCGCTAGCGCGGTTACTTCGTCGAGCGTGACGCCGGGGTGGTAGCGGATGCCCCCCTTGGCCGGGCCGAGGGTGATGTTGTACTGGACCCGGTAGCCGGTAAAGACTTCGATCTCGCCGTTGTCCATCTGGATCGGACAGGAAACGGTGATCTGGCGCTTCGGGTGGGTGAGAATCTTCCAGATGCCGGGCTCGAGGTTGAGGATGCGCGCCGCGCCATCGAATTCCTGGAGCATCGCGTTGAAAACCGATCCATGTGTGGACGCCATAGGCTCCTAGTCGAAACGGGCCAGCGTACCGTGGCCCGCCTCGACTAGTCAAACGTGCACGGCTCCCGTTCGACGCGGACGCGTCGATCACGGCATCGGTTCGCCGCCGACTTGTGCAGCGCGTGTTGAGCGGTGCGCCGCGCGTGTGCGATTTCCGCCTGGCCCCCAGGGGCCAGGGCGACCGGTATCCGGGCCAATGCGACGGGTATAATGCCGCTTGTATGAAGACGGTGGCCGAAAGCGGGAAGGCGCGGTGGCAGCAGGAGACGCTCGAGCCGGCGCTGAAGAAGTCGCCGGAGCGCGCCGCGAGCTTCACCACCATCTCGGGCCGTCCGATCGATCGGCTCTATACGGCTGAGGATGTCGAGGGGATCGACTACGCCCGCGACATCAACAACCCCGGCGCGTTCCCGTATACGCGCGGCATCCATCCGACCGGCTACCGCGGCAAGCTCTGGACGATGCGCCAGTTCGCCGGGTTCGGGACACCCGAAGAAACGAATGAACGCTACAAGACGCTGCTGAAGGCGGGCGGCACCGGCCTGAGCGTCGCCTTCGATCTGCCGACGCTGATGGGCCGCGATCCCGATCACGAGCTGTCGCTCGGCGAAGTGGGGAAGTGCGGCGTCAGCATCATGTCGCTGGCCGACATGGAGACGCTCTTCGAGGGCATCAACCTCGCCGACATCACGACGTCGATGACGATCAACTCGCCGGCGGCGATGATCTTCGCGATGTACCTGGTGGTCGCGGAGCGGCAGGGCGCCGACTGGCGGAAAATCTCGGGCACGATCCAGAACGACATCCTCAAGGAATTCATCGCCCAGAAGGAATACATCTTTCCGCCGCGGCCCTCGATGCGCCTGATCACCGACATCTTCGCGTTCTGCGCGACCGAGGTGCCGAAGTGGAACACGATCTCGGTCAGCGGCTATCACATCCGCGAGGCGGGCTCGACCGCGGTGCAGGAGCTCGCCTTTACGCTGCGCGACGGTCTCGAGTACGTACAGTGGGGCGTCGACGCCGGGCTCGATGTCGATGCCTTCGTGCCGCAGATTTCGTTCTTCTTCAACGCCCATAGCGACTTCTTCGAGGAGATCGCCAAATACCGGGCGGCGCGGAAAATCTGGGCCGAGGCGATGCGCGATCGGTTCGGCGCCAAGAGCGAACGTTCGTGGAAGCTGCGGTTCCACAGCCAGACCGCCGGCGTCTCGCTGACCGCGCAGCAGCCGTACAACAACGTCGTCCGCACCGCGTTGCAGGCGCTCTCGGCGGTGCTCGGCGGCACCAACTCGCTCCACACCAATTCGCTCGACGAGGCGCTGGCGCTGCCGACCGCCGAAGCGGCCACCCTCGCGCTCCGGACCCAGCAGATCATCGCCCACGAGAGCGGCGTCGCCAATATCGTCGATCCGCTCGGCGGCTCGTATTTCGTCGAGAAGTTGACCAAGGACATGGAGGACGGCGCGCTCGCCTACTTCAAGACGATCGACGCGATGGGCGGCATGGTCGACGCGATCGAGCGCGGCTTTCCGCAGCAGGAGATTGCCGAGAGCTCGTACCGGTTCCAGCAGGCGTTCGAGCGCAAGGAGAAGATCATGGTCGGCGTCAACGCGTTCGTCCAGCAGGACGATCCGCCGATCGAGATTCTCTACATCGACGAATCGGCGTCGGACACGCAGCTCGCCAAGCTCGAGGCGCTGCGCAAGACCCGCAATCAGGAGGCGGTCGCGCGATCGCTCGACGCGCTGCGCGCGGCGGCGGCGACCACCGGCAATCTGATGCCGCGGATCCTCGATGCGGTGCGTGCCTACGCGACGGTCGGCGAAATGTGCGACGCGCTCCGCGACGTCTGGGGCGAGTACGAGGAAGTCCCGATCATCTAAGATTTCAGCGGGCAGATTTCGGATTCACAGGTCAGATGTCACATTCATGCGCAAACTGAGAGTCGTCATCGCCAAGCCGGGCCTCGACGGCCACGACCGCGGCGCCAAGGTGATCGCCCGCGCGCTGCGCGACGCAGGGATGGAAGTGATCTACACCGGCCTGCGCCAGACGCCGGAGATGATCGCGTCCGCCGCGCTGCAGGAGGACGCTGATTGCATCGGCCTGTCGATCCTCTCCGGTGCGCACAACCACATCGCGCCACGTCTGATGGAGCTCCTGAACGAGAAGGGGCTCGACGACGTGCTGGTGGTGATTGGCGGGATCATTCCGGACGTCGACATCCCGAAACTGAAGGCGATCGGCGTCAAAGGCATCTTTCTGCCCGGCACGCCGATGGCGGACATCATCGAGTTCATCAACGCCCACGTCCGCAGCAGGGTCTGATCCACGCTGAAGCCCGGAGTCTGAAGTCGGAACCCTGAAATACCGATAAGACGGACTGTGCCGTATACCCTGCTCTTAGCCGACGACAGCGTCACGATCCAGCGGGTCATCGAACTGACCTTCGCCGACGAGGACGTCACGGTCGTCGCGGTCAGCGACGGGGATCAGGCGATCGAACGTCTCGAGGCCGCGCCGCCCGACATCGTTCTGGCCGACATCGGCATGCCGGGCAAGAACGGCTACGAAGTCGCGCAGTACATGCGCCGTTCGCCGCGGCTGGCGCACATCCCCGTGGTCCTGCTGACGGGGGCGTTCGAGCCGGTCGACCAGGCGCGCGCCAACGACGCCGGCTGCGACGGCGTGCTGGCCAAACCGTTCGAGCCGCAACTGGTCATCGGCCGGGTCAAGGAACTGCTGGCGGCGGCGCGCCGCCCCGGCGGGGCGGCCCCGGCGGCTCCG
>JAOBWF010000329.1 GCA_025463215.1 Acidobacteriota bacterium
ATCCGCGTCATCGACGCCAACTTCGGCGGCATCTTCGTCGATTTCTCGGCCAAGAACAGCTGGCCCGAAGTCGTGCCCCCGGGCTGGACCGGCGGCATCCAGTACACGCTGTGGATCGTCGAGACGATCAACGGCCGGTGGATTACCGCCGGCGGCGTCGAATACTGGCGCGGCCTCGAACGGCAGGGCGGTCCGCCGTCGCGCCTGGCGTCGAACTGGTACTACAACGCACAGGTGTGGGGCGAGCTCGCGAGCCATCAGCCCGCGCCGGGTGAGCAGGTCGGCTTCTTCGTCACCGCCGGCGACCAGCGCGCCAAAGACGTCCGCGCCGTTACCGAGCGCTCCAACGTCGTCCTCGTGCCGTTCCCGAGTGACGGCGGGGCTTACTACCCGTTCTGAGTTCGGGACTCAGAACTCAGAACTCAGAACTCACAACTCAGAACTGACAACTCACAACGGCGGCGAGCACAGCATTTGTGCCGCCGCCGTTTCCTTTTTGCGCCGACAATATCGAAGCACGTGTCTGCTCAGCTCCTTTTCGCCGCGATCGTCTTTGCCTCCCTCATCGTCGAGGCGCGTCGCGCGACCTCGAACGAGCGCGCGCAGCGCGCGCGCGGAGGAATCGAGCCGACGGGCGACGTCTACAAGCTCATGCGCGTCGCGTACCCGGCCACCTTCGCCGCGATGATCCTCGAAGGCGCGCTCCGCGGCGGACACGTACCAGGCACGTTCACCGCCGGGATCGCGGTGTTCGTCGGCGCGAAGCTGCTGAAGTGGTGGGCGATCCTCACACTCGGCCGCTTCTGGACCTTTCGCGTCCTCGTCGTTCCCGGCGGCGGCCTCGTCGCCCGGGGACCGTACCGCTGGCTGCGGCATCCTAACTATGTCGCGGTAATGGGCGAACTGGTCGGCGTCGCCCTGGTGAACGGCGCGGTATTGTCCGGAGTGGCCGGAACTGCCGCGTTCGCCGCCTTGATCCGGAAGCGCATTACCGTGGAAGAACGAGCGCTCCGGGGGGCGGCTCCGTGAGCCTATAATGAATTTTGCGATGACTTCCCGGGTTTCTCACTCCCTTCTGGTCGCCGCCCTCGCCTTCCTCGTCCTTCCTTCGTACGGCACCGCACAAGCGCCGCGCCGGCTGCCCCAGGCCGACACGCCGTATCGGGCCGCGGTCCGCGCGCTCAACGAAGGGCGCTACGACGAAGTGGATGCCGTCGCGGAAAAATCCGATCCCAACCTCGCCGCGATCAAAGGCCGTGCGCTGATCGCGCGCGGGCGCTATGCCGCCGCCGAAACGTTGCTGCGCCCGGTAGCGGCGCGCGCGCCGGCGAGCGAGGCGGCGCTGGAGCTCGGCCTGCTGCAACAGATGCTCGGCCGGCCGGACGCGAAAACGCTGCTCGAGCGGGTCGCGCCGCTCGCCGAAACCAGCGACGATGCGGGAGAGGTGGCGCGCGGGGCCCGCGCGTTGCGCGCGCTCGGGCGGTTTCACGAAGCGAACGCCGCCTACAGGCTCGCCGCCGGATCGGCCGGCGGCGACCCCGCGATTCAGGCCGGGTGGGGCGATCTGTTCCTCGAGAAATACGAGAACGCCGAAGCGCTGAAGTCGTACCAGATGGCGCTGCAGATCGACCCGCGGTGGACACCGGCGATTCTCGGCTCGGCGCGCACGCTCTCGGACGAAAACCCGCCGCAGGCGATCGCGCTCGCCAAGAAAGCGCTCGAGATCAATCCTTCGTCGGTCGACGCGCAGATCGTGCTCGCCGGCGAAGCGGCCGACGCCAACAAACACGACGACGCGCGTCAGGCGCTCGACAGAGCGCTCGCGGTCAACCCGTCGAGCCTCGACGCGATCGCGCTGCGCGCCGCGCTCTCCTACGTCGAGGACAAGCCGCAGGACTTCGAGGCCGAGGCGGCGAAGGCGCTCGCGATCGCGCCGCGCTTCGGCGAAGTCTACCGCGCGGCCGGCGACCTCGCGGCGCGCAACTACCGCTTCGACGAGGCGGTCGAGTTGACGCGCCGCGCGCTGGCGCTCGACGGCGGCAACGCGCGCGCGCAGGCGGACCTCGGATCCCATCTGCTCCGCACCGGCGACGAGCCGGGCGCCCGGATCGCGCTCGAGGCCGCGTTCAAGGCCGACCCGTTCAACAAGGTGACGAAGAACCAGTTGGACGTCATGGACAAGGTCGACAAGTACGTGACCGTCCGCGACGGCGACGTGGTGATGCGCCTCGACAAGGATGAAGCGCCGGTGCTGCGCGAGTACGCGATGGCGCTCGCGCACCAGGCGCTCAGCACGCTTGCCGCGCGCTATGAGTTCACGCCGCGCGGGCCGATCCTCGTCGAGATCTTTCCCAAGCACGACGACTTCGCCGTCCGCACGCTCGGCCTGCCCGGGATGAACGGTGCGCTCGGCGTCTGCTTCGGCCGCGTCGTCACCATGGACTCGCCGCGGGCGCGTCCGCCGGGCGAGTTCCAGTGGGAAGCGACGCTGTGGCACGAGCTCGCGCACGTAATCACGCTGCAGATGTCGAACCAGCGCGTGCCGCGCTGGCTGACCGAAGGGATCTCCGTCTACGAGGAGAAAAAGGCGCGCGCCGAGTGGGGCCGCGAGATGGACGTGACGTTCGCCGGGATGCTGAACCGCGGCGAGACGCTCACGCTGCGCGATCTCAACGCCGCCTTCACCAACCCGAAGACGATCTCGCTCGCGTACTACCAGGCGTCGCTGCTCGTCGAGCACATCGTCAATGCCTACGGCGACGCCGGCCTGCGCAAGCTGGTTCGCGCCTACGCGAACGGCGTCGACACCGACGCCGCGCTGAAGGCGGCGCTGAACACCGACCTGGATCAGATGCAGGCCGGCTTCGATCAGACGATCGAGAAGATGTTCGGCACGATGCGACGGGCGATGGCAGTGCCGGACGGCGCCGACGAGCTGCTGAAGATGCCGGCGGCGGCGATCAAGACGATGGCCGATGCGAACCCGCGCAGCTTCCCGCTGCAGATGGCGCTGGGCACCGCGCAACGCAAGGCGGGGCAGGTCGACGACGCGATGCAGGCGTTCGAGCGCGCCGCCGCGCTGGTGCCGATCGCGGGCGGCCCAGGCAGCCCGCACGAGCAGATGGCGGCGATGGCGGTCGAGAAGAAGGATCGCGCCCGCGCGATCGCCGAGCTGACGAAGCTGGTCGCGGTCGACTTCAACAACGTCGACGCGGCGCGCCAGCTCGCGGATCTCCTGCGTCAGAGCGGCGTCGAGGACGCCGCCACGCTGACGCCGGTCTACCAGCGCATCGCGGCGATCGATCCGTTCGATCCCGAGGCCCACGCCATGCTGGGCCGCTATGCGCTGGAGCGCAACGAGGCCGACGCGGCGGCGCGCGAGTTCCGCACCGTGATCGCGCTCGGCCCGGTCGACAAGGCCGCCGCCTTCACCGATCTCGGTGAGAGCTACTTCAAGGGCGGCAAGCGCACCGAAGCCAAGAAGCAGATCCTGTCGGCGCTCGAGATCGCGCCGGGCTACGAACGCGCACAGGGATTGCTGCTCAAGCTGGTGGAGAAATGAACCGGGCGGCGGTCGCGCTGCTGCTGGGCGTGTTCACGCTGCTGCCGTCGCTGCAGCTGCGTGTCGACGCGCAGCTCCCGGGCGGCGCCCCCGACGACCGCTTCGCCGGCCTGCAGTGGCGCTTCGTGCGGATGAAGTATCACCACAAGTTCGAGAGCGGCCGGGTCCAGCAGGATTTCTACGGCGAGCCGTGGGGTATCGACGCGCCGGCCGCCGAGCAGAACCTGTCGCGCCGGATCAAGACCGCGACCGCGATCCAGGTCGAAGACGCGATCCTGCTGACCATCGACGACAAACGGCTGTTCGAATATCCGTGGATCTACTTCGTCGAGCCGAGCAGCATGCGGCTGCAGCCGAACGAAATCCCGATCCTCAAGGAGTACTTCGCGCGCGGCGGATCGGCGATGGTCGACGATTTCCACGGCCCGGCCGAGTGGGCCGACTTCGAGCAGCAGATGAAGCTGCTGTTCCCGGATCGCGAGATCGTCGAAGTGCCGAAGGACCATCCGGTGTTCAGCTGCTTCTATAAAATGGACGGCTTTCCGCAGGTCGCCGGGCTCGGCTCGTTCCTCGCCGGACGGAGCTGGGAGCGCGGCGGCGTCACCCAGCATCTACGGATGATTCAGGACGACAACGGGCGGCCGATGATGTTCATCAACTTCAACACGGACATGGGCGACGGGTGGGAGTGGTCCAACGCCCAGGACTACCCCGGCTACATCAAATACACCGCGCTGGCCTATCGGATGGGGATTAACGAAATCATCTACGCCCTCACGCATTAAGGACACCGCATGGATTCGTCGGTCGCCATTGTCAGCGCGGAGAAAGTCGCGGAAGGCCGTCAGCGCATTCTTCACGAGCTGCGCAAAGTCATCGTCGGGCAGGATGAAGTCGTCGATCAGGTGCTGATTGCGCTGTTCACCGGCGGGCACTGTCTGATCACCGGCGTGCCGGGGCTCGCCAAGACGCTCCTCATCAAGACGCTCGCCGACATCCTCGATCTCGACTTCAAGCGCATCCAGTTCACGCCGGACATCATGCCGTCGGACATCACCGGTACCGAGATCCTCGACGAGCAGGAAGGAACGCGGCGGCTGCGCTTCGTCAAGGGGCCGATCTTCGCGCAGATCATCCTCGCCGACGAGATCAACCGCACCCCGCCCAAGACACAGGCGGCGCTGCTCGAGGCGATGCAGGAATATCACGTGACCGCGGCGGGGCGGACCTATCCGCTCGAGCGGCCGTTCTTCGTGCTGGCGACCCAGAACCCGATCGAGCTCGAAGGCACGTACCCGCTGCCCGAAGCACAGCTCGATCGCTTCATGTTCAACGTGGTCATCAGATACCTGAACGAAGACGACGAGGTGACGGTGGTGACGCAGACGACCGGCTCGGATCGGCCGACGCCGGTGCGTGTGCTGACCGGCCCCGACATCCTGCTGTTTCAGGATCTCGCCCGCCAGGTCGTGATCGCGGAAGAGATCGCGCGCTACACCGTCCGCCTGGTCGCGGCGTCGCGCCCGGGCATGCCCGGGACGCCGGATTTCATCGACAAGTGGGTGAAGTGGGGCGCGGGGCTGCGCGGATCGCAGGCGCTGGTGCGCGGCGGCAAGGCGCGCGCGCTGATTCACGGCCGCTACCACGTCTCGATCGAGGATATCCGCGAGCTCGCCAAGCCGATCCTGCGCCACCGGATCATGACCAACTTCTACGCCGAGTCCGAGCGCATCAACTCGGACGCGATCATCGACAAGCTGATCGAGGCCGTGCCGCCGCCCAAGAGCCGGATGTAGCGATGCCCTGGACCGCCCACGATCGGCCGTTCCTCGATCCCGCGGTCGTCTCACGCCTCGGCACGCTCGAGCTGAAGGCCCGGACCGTGGTCGAGGGGCTGCTCTCCGGGCTGCACCGCAGCCCCTTCAAGGGCTTCAGCGTCGAGTTCGCGGAGTACCGCCAGTACATCCCCGGCGACGACATCCACACGATAGATTGGAAGGTCTACGCGCGCAGCGATCGCTACGTGATCAAGAAGTTCGAGGAGGAAACGAACCTCGACTGCCATCTGATGCTCGACGTCAGCGGCTCGATGGGCTACGGCTCACACCATGCAATGTCGAAGTTCGAGTACGGCGCGTGTCTGGCGGCATCGCTCGGCTACCTGATGAACCGGCAGCGCGACGCGGTCGGCCTGACCGCGTTCGACGAGAACATCGTGACGATGCTGCCGGCGAGCTCGCGGCCCGGGCATCTGCTCGCCCTGCTGGTGACGCTCGATCGTCTGAAGACCGGGCACAAAACCAACGTGTCGAAGCCGCTCCACCAGCTCGCCGACACGCTGACCAAACGCGGGGTCGTCGTGTTGATCTCCGATCTGCTGGACGATCCCGAGGAGATCATCCGCGGCCTCAAGCATTTTCAGTTCCGCGGCATCGACGTGATCGTGTTTCACGTCCTCGACCACGACGAGATCGACTTTCCGTTCGAGCGGGCGACGCGCTTCGAGGATCTCGAGACGAGCGAGGAAGTGATGGCGGTGCCCGGCGTGGTGCGGGCGCAGTACCTGAAGGAGATGGGCGCACTGATCGAGCGCTATCGCCGCGAGCTCGGCGCCAGCGGCATCGACTATCAGCTGGTGGACACGAATCAGCCGCTCGAGATCGCGCTGCTGTCGTATCTGTCGACACGCTCGAGATCGCTGTGAGGTTTCAGGGTTCAGAATCGAGATTTCAGAGTCTGGAGCGCTGATCGCCGATGCTGTCTTTTCTATCCCCGCTGTTTCTTGCCGGCGCCGCGGCCGCGGCGCTGCCGATCGTGCTCCACCTGCTCAAGCGCGAGCCGGAAGCGCGCGTCAAGTTCGCGGCGGTCAAGCTGATCAAACAGGCGCCGGTGGAATACACCGACCGGCGGCGGCTGCGCGAGCTCCTGCTGCTGGCGCTGCGCATCACCGCCCTGATTCTGCTGGCGCTGGCGTTCGCCCGGCCGTTCGTCGCCAGCGGCGCGGCGGTTGCGTCGACCGGCGTGACGGTCGTCGCACTGGACACCTCGTACAGCCTGGCGGCGCCGGGCCGCTTCGAGCGCGCGCAGCAGCTGGCGAAGGACGCGATCGCCAAGGCCCCCGTCGGCGATCTCGTGGGTGTCGTGACGTTCGCGGACGAAGCGGACATCGTCGCGCCCCCGGGCTCCGATCGGACGCTGGCGAACGACGCGATTGCGCAGGCCTCGGCCGGCTTCGGCGCCACACGCTACCGCGCCGCGCTGTCGGCGGCGTCGCAGCATCTCGGCGGCCGCCGCGGCACCATCGTCGTCGTCACCGACCTGCAGGAGAACGGCTGGGACGCAGGGGATCGCGCGTCGGTAGCGGAGGGCACGACGATTCAGGTCCTCGACGTCGGCCCGATGCCCGCGAACCTGGCGGTGACCGCGGTTCGGCCCCTCGCCGATCGTGTCGTCGCCACGATTCACAACGGCGGCACGGCCGCCCGCGACGCGCGCGTTCACCTGACGATCGACAATCGGCCGGCGGGCGATGCGATCGTCTCGGTCGCCGCCAATCAATCCGGTGAGGCGACATTCGCCGGCGCGCCGCGCGGTGCGTCAGCTGCCGTGCGGGTCGAGGACCCCGGCGGCATCCAGGCCGACAATGTGCGATATGCGGTGCTCGGCGGCACGAGCAAGCCGGCCGTCCTGCTCGTCACCGGCTCCGGCGATGCCAACCGCGACGCCTTCTATCTGCAGCATGCGCTCGCGACAGGAACGGCCGCGGACGCGGCGTTTCAGGTGACCGGCGTCAGCGGCGCGCAGCTCGCGGCGTGGTCCGCGGATCGGATGGCGCCGTTCGCGGCGGTGCTCCTGCTCTCGACCCGCGGCCTCGAACGGCACGGCCGGGAAGTGCTCGGCGCTTACACGCAGCAGGGTGGCGGCCTGTTCGTCGCCGCCGGTCCAGAGGTCGACGGCGACGTCGTCGGCGACGTGCTCGGTGCGGGTTCGACGCTGCGGATCGCGATGGTCGAGGGCGCCCGGCCGGCGCCGCGCGTGCTCGCGCCCGCCGACGGCCGTCACCCGGTGTTCCACGCCTTCGCCGCCAACCCGGCGAGCCTCGGGCTGGTCACGTTCCAGAACGCGGCCCGCATCGGCGGCAGTGCGTGCCAGACGCTGGCGCGGTTCACCACGGGCGACACCGCCCTGATCGACTGCGCCGCGGGCGACGGCCGGGCGCTCGTGTTCGCGTCCGACCTCGACAACCGCTGGAACGATTTTCCGCTGCACGCGACGTTCGTGCCTTTCGTGCACGAGGCGGTGCGCTATCTTGCCAGCGCGCGGGCGCACGCGGTCGACTACGTGATCGGTGATGTCCCGGCTGGGGTCAAGCCCGTGCCGGGCGTCGTGACCACGAACGACGCCGTACGGGCCGGGGGGCAAGGCCATCTCATCGCCGTCAACGTCGATCCAAGAGAGTCGGATCCGGCGCGGCTGTCGGTGGACGACTTCCAGTCCGCCGTGACACGGTTGAAGGACGCGGGCCGCGGCGAGCTGCACGTCGAGGCGCGGCAGCAGGAAGATCAACAGCACCTCTGGCAGTACGCGCTGGCGGCGATGGCGATCCTGCTCGCTGCCGAGGGCGTGGTCGCCGCAAGGACGGCATGACGAACTCCGCATTCTGAATTCAGAATTGCAGACAGCTATGCAGCAACACGTCGACATCCGGAATCTGATCGACCGCGTCCGATGGCGCTGGCAGGCGCTGACGGCGCTGCGGGCCTTCGTCCGCGGCGCGCTGATCGCCGCGGTGGTGATCGGTGCGGCGCTGGTCGCGTCGCGCTGGACCTCTGGCGCCCCGGTCGCGCTGATGACGCTCGCCGCCAGTGCCGCGCTGGCCGCCGCCGGCGCGCTGACGTGGTGCCTCGTGCCGCTGCGCCGGGTCCCAGGCGACAGCCAGATCGCGCGGTTCATCGAGGAGCGGGCGCCGGAGCTCGGCGACCGGTTGGCAACCGCGGTCGACGTTGCGGCCGCCGAGAACCCGCCGGCGCTCGCCGGCATGATGATCGCCGACGCCGCGCGCCGGTCGTCAGCGGTCGATGTCGACAGGATCGTCTCGCGCGAGGCGCTGCGCCGCACCGGTATCCAGGCGTCGGCCGCGGCGCTCGCGCTCGGCGTCGTCCTGTTCGCGTCGCGCGGCCCCGCCCGGCAGGCGGTCGACGCCGCGGCGCTGACGCTCTTCCCCGGCCGCGTCGGCCTCGACGTCAGGCCAGGCAACGCGCGGATCAAAGTCGGTACACCGCTCGCCATCCAGGCGCAGCTGGTCGGCAACCGCGCGCCGGTGATCGCGCAGGTGCAGATCGCCGACGGCGATCGCTGGCGCAGCGCCGAGATGACGAGCGACGGCCCCGGTTCGTTCCGCCTCGCCCTGCCGTCGGTCGCCGCGCCCTTCAAATACCGCGTCGTCGCGGGCAGCGTGACTTCGGCGACCTACGACATTGCCGTCGCGATCCCGCCGCGCGTGACGCGGATCGACGTCCACTACACGTATCCGGCCGGACTGCGGCTGGCGCCGCGGACCGAAACGGACGGCGGCGACATCTACGCGCCGGCCGGCACCGACGTACGGGTGAGCGTGTTCACGGACCGTCCCGCGGCCACCGGTCAGATGACGCTCGGCGGCGGCCAGCCGCTTGCGCTGAAGGCCGAGAAGCCGACCGAGCTGTCGGCGTCACTGCAGGTGACCGCCGACGATTCCTATCGCGTCGTGCTCGCCGATCGCGATGGGGTCGGCAACCCCGGCGACACCGAATACTTCATCCGCACGCTGGAGGATCGTCCCCCCGACGTTCGCCTGCTGAAGCCGGCCACCGATCGATCGGTGACGCGGCTCGAAGAGGTCGACATCGAGGCGCAGGCGGAAGACGACTACGGCGTCGACCGCCTCGATCTCGTCTACTCGGTGAAAGGCGGCGCGGAAAAGGTCGTGCCGCTGAACATCGCGCGCGCGAGCGTGAACGTGACCGGCCGCCACACCCTGTTCCTCGAGGAGCTCGACGTCCAGCCGGGGGACTTCGTGTCCTACTACGTCCGCGCCCGCGATCTGACGCGCGGCACGCGCCCGAACGAAGCGCGCAGCGACATCTTCTTCCTCGAGGTGAAGCCGTACGAGCAGGAGTTCGCACTGGCGCAGAGCCAGGGCAACATGCCGGGCGGCAACCAGAGCGGCATCGACGAGCTCGTCACCGCGCAGAAAGAGATCGTCGTCGCGACCTGGAAGCTGGATCGACGCGCCCGCGCCGCCAAAGGCGGCAAGTCGGAGCCGGACATCAAGGCGGTCGCGCGGGCGGAGGCCGAGCTCAAGACGCGTGTCGAGCAGACCTCGAGCTCGTTCCGCGAAGGGACGATGCGCGATCCGAAGCGGCGGGCGCAGCCGCAGCGCGGCCGCGGCGGTCCGACGCCGCCGCAGCCAGCCGTGCCGCCGGAACCGAAAGCGGGCGAGACGCTGCCGGAAGAGGACCAGATGACCGCCGCGGCGATCGCCATGGCGGAGGCGGTGACCACGCTCGACGCGCTGAAGACGACCGAGGCGCTGCCGCCGGAGATGGACGCGCTCAACCGGCTGCTCAAGGCGCAGGCCGAGGTCAAACGGCGCGAGATCCAGCGTCAGCAGTCCGGCAGTGGCGGCGGCGGCAACCGCAGCAACTACGACGTCTCGTCGCTCTTCGACAAGGAGCTGCAGAAGGCGCAGCAGACCAATTACGAGACGAAGGCGAACGCGGTCGAAGAGAAAGGCGATGCGGGTCAGAGCGCGCTCGACGCGATCAAGGAGCTGGCGCGGCGGCAGGACGACCTGCTCAAGCGGCAGCAGGATCTGGCGCGCACCCGCGGCAAGCTCAGCGAAGAAGAGATCAAGCGCGAGCTCGAGAAGCTGACGCGCGAGCAGTCCGAGCTGCGGCAGAAGGCCGAGGAGCTCGCTCAGAAGATGGCCGCCAAGGGGCAGGACGGACAGGACGGCAAGAAGGGTCAACAGGGGGAACAAGGGCAGCAGGGACAACAAGGGCAGCAGGGACAACAGGGACAACAGGGACAACAAGGACAGCAGGGCCAGTCGGGACAGTCCGGATCGTCAGGCCAATCCGGGCAGTCGGCGCAGAGTGGTCAGTCCGGGCAAAGCGGCGACAGCAAACGCATGCGCGACGTGTCCGAAGAAATGCGCAATGCCACCAGCGAGCTGCGACGCCAGGATCCGGGGCAGGCCACCGCGCGCGGCAATCGCGCGCTCGAGAAGCTGCGCGAGCTGCAGCAGCAGCTCGAGTCGGCAGGTCCCGACGGCCACCGCCGCGCGCTCGGCGACATGCAGCTCGAAGCGCGTCAGCTCGCGGACGCCCAGAAACGGATCGCCGCCGAGCTCGCGAAGACGGCGCAGGGCGACGCCGGCAAGGACGCGGTGCGCAAGCTCGCCGGTGAGCAGGATCGGCTCGCGGAGCGTGCGCAGGCGCTGCAGGAGATGTTGAAGCAGCAGGGTGCTCGAGGTTCTCAGGGTGCTCAGGGTTCTCGAGGTGCTCAGGGTGCTCAGGGTTCTCGAGGTGCTCAGGGTTCTCAAGGTGCTCAAGGTTCTCAGAGTTCTCAAGGTGCGCAGGATTCCCAGGGCGCGAAAGCGGCGGCGCACGCGCAGGCGGCCGCCGGCGAGGTCGCGCGGGATCTCGAGCGGCAGCGGCTCTCCGAGCGGATGCGGCAGACCGCCGATGCCATGCGCGCGGCGGCTGACGATCCCAAGGGCGGGCGCGGCAACACCGCGCCGCGCACGACCGACGATCCACGCACCCAGGCCTCGTCCCAGCAGGAGCTCGCGAAGGCGCTCGAGAAGGCGGCCGACAAGCTCGCCTCCGCGAGTGGATCGCAGGACGCCGACTCGCAGAAGCTGTCCGAACAACGCGCGCGCGCACAGGCATTGCGCGATCAGCTCAACGAGACGAGCCGCGCGCTCGGACAACTCGC
>JAOBWF010000351.1 GCA_025463215.1 Acidobacteriota bacterium
ACAAGAGCAACCAGGGCACGCCGCGCGAAGGCGCGTTCAACGTCAACGGCCTGCGCAGCACCTTCAACAACTTCCTGATCGACGGCGTGGACAACAACGCCCTCGGCACCAGCAATCAGGGCTTCTCCAACCAGGTGATGCAGCCGCCGCCCGACGCGGTCAGCGAGTTCCGCGTCGTCACCAACAACCCGAGCGCCGAGTACGGACGCGCGGCCGGCGCGACGGTGAACGTTTCCTACCGGAGCGGGACCACCCAGATCCACGGCGACGCGTGGGAATTCTTCCGTGATACCGCCCGGACCGCCGACAGCGTCTTCAAGCCGGCCGACGGCTCGAAGCCGCCGCTGCGCCGCAATCAGTACGGCGCGACGCTGGGCGGGCCGATCGTCAGGAACAAGGCGTTCTTCTTCGGCGACTTCGAAGGCTTCCGCCAGGATCGCAAGGCGACGGTGTTCTCGACGCTGCCGACCGCGGTGCAGAACTCGGGCATCCTGAGCGTCGACGTGCGCGACCCGCGGACCGGCGTGATCTATCCGGCCGGCACGCAGATTCCGATGACCGCGTTCGCGCGCAAGGTGCTCGGCGGCCTGCCGGCGCCCAACCTCGCCGGCGCGGCCAACAACTATTCGATCGCGCAGGACTTCACCAACGACACCGACAAGGCCGGCGGCAAGCTCGATTTCCAGATCAGCCCGGCGCTGTCGATGTTCGGCCGCTACGGCTGGCGCAGCCTGAACACCAACGATCAGCCGCCGATTCCGCTGCCGTCGGGTGGCGGCGGCAACGGCAACATCTACACCCGCAACAAGCAGCTCGTGCTCGGCACGACCTGGATCGCCAGCGAGAAGTCGCTGCTCGAAGTGCGCTTCGGCTGGTCGAACACCGAAGGCGGCAAGAACCCGCCCGCGCTCGGCGCGGCGGACGCCTTCGGCATCTCCGGCCTGCCGACCGATCCGCGCATCGCCGGCGGTCTGCCGTCGCAGGCGATCACCGGCTACTCCGCGTTCGGGCGTCAGGCGACGAATCCGCAGTGGCAGTTCCCGACCGTGTGGAACCCGAAGGTGAACTACTCCTGGTTGATGGGGCGTCAGTCGCTGAAAGCGGGCTACGAGTTCCAGCACATCAACGTCGAAGTGCAGGACGTCAACCCGCTCTACGGTCTCGACAGCTACACCGGGCAGTTCACCAAGCCGGCGAGCACGCTGCCGGGGAACAACCTGTATAACCTCGCCGACTTCATGCTCGGCCTGCGCTCGCAGTACGCGCTCAGCAGCTTCCTCGTCGCCAACATGCAGCAGGAGCTGCACTTCACCTACCTGCAGGACGATATCCGGGTCAACGACAAGCTGACGCTGAACGCCGGCCTGCGCTACGAGTACGCGACGCCGATGTGGGAGAAGAACAACCTCCTGACCAACTTCGATCCGGTCAGCAAGACGATGATCGCGGCGAAGGACGGCTCGATCTACGACCGCGCGCTGGTCGATCCGGATCGCAACAACTTCGGGCCGCGCGTCGGCTTCGCCTACACGCCGATGACCAAGACCGTCGTCCGCGGCGGCTGGGGACAGAGCTACGTCCACATCAACCGCATCGGATCGGCGAACCTGCTCGGCATCAACGGACCGCAGGTGGTCCGCGCCGCCGTCAACCAGACGCTGGCGACGCCCGGTTTCCTGCCGACGGAAGCCGGCTATCCCGCGGGGCTGACCGATCCGGTGCAGTTCAATCCGCTGACGGCGCTCGTCAGCTACATCCCACGCGATTTCCACTCGAGCCCGGTGCAAAGCTGGCACCTCTCGGTGCAGCGCGAGTTCGGGCCGCACATGCTCGTCGACGTCGCCTACGTCGGCAACAAGGCGAACGACCTCCTGCTGGTGGCGAACTACAACCAGGCGGCGGTCAACAACGCGGCGGGCACGATCCCGCTCGCGGCGCGGCGGCCGATCCCGACGTGGGGCGACATCAGCTATATCTTCAACGGCGGCAAGTCGCGGTATGACGCCTTCCAGATGAAGTACGAGTGGCGGATGGGGGCCGACGTCAACATCCTCAGCTCGCTGACGCTGTCGAAGGCGCAGGACAATTCGGCGGGCGCGCTGGAAAACCAGAACGGCAACTTCCCGGCGCCGCAGGACATCAACAACCTCGAGGCGGACTACGCGCTGTCGGCCTACCACCAGCCGTACAACAGCACCACCAGCTTCGTCTGGTCGCTGCCGTTCGGCCACGGGAAACGCTGGGGCAGCGGAATGCCGACCGCGCTGGACATCATCGCCGGCGGCTGGCAGCTTGCCGGCATCAACACCATCACGCCGGGTGAGATGGTGACGTTCATCTACACGCCGGGGCCGGCGCTCCAGGTCTCGGGGATCACGAACGACTTCTCGGGCGCCAACAATTACCGCCCGAACCTGACGTGCGACCCGTACGCGGCCGACCCCACGATCACGCAGTGGTTCAACCCGTCGTGCGTGGTGCTGCCGACCGACCCGAGCCAGCCGTTCGGCAATTCGCCGCGCAACAACGTCCGCGGCCCGAACTTCTGGCAGATGGACGTCGCGGCCACCAAGAACGTCGCGATCGGCGACCGCACCAGGCTGCAGTTACGCGTCGAGGCGTTCAACCTGTTCAACCGCGACAACTTCACCGCACCGAACGGCAACCGCAGCAGCTCGGCGTTCGGCACGATCACGTCGACCTACGACGCGCGGCAGGTGCAGCTCGGGGTCAAGGTGCTCTGGTAAGAGTTTAGAAGTAAGAAGTTAGAGGTTAGAAGTTAGAAGGTAGAAGTTTCACTTCTTCCTTCTAACTTTCAGTGAGAAGTCTTCTCGAGCGGTTCGAGGAGCACGTACCAGCTCTCGCAGTCGGTCCGCGATCCGCCGGCCATCGTTGCCGTGAACGCCAGGTTCAGCGACGGAATCTCCCAGCGCTGCTTCGCCCGCCCGTTTTCGAACGCCACGCGAAACGGTTTCAGCAGGTTCTCCGGCGAGTCGTGCTCGCGGTGGGCATCCTGCACGCCCTTGAAGATCGCGAACTCGCGCCGCGGCCCCATGTGAACCTCGAACTGCGGCACGCCGTTGACGATGTGGTCGTAGACGCGCTCCGCGTAGGTGCCGTCGCGATCGCGGCACGACTGCCAGTTGCCTTCGAGAATATTGCGGGTGTCGTTGGAGAACGGCCGGTAGACCTGGGCCGCCGCTGGGACGCCGCCGGAGAGCGCCGCCGCCGCACACACACCGATGAGAAGCCAGGCAGGCCTGGCGAGCCGCTGACGCACGGTGCTCCTTTCGGGTGAAAAGCCGTGAAGCTGTCGCAGAATACCACGATTGATTCCCACTCGGCGGCGCCCGGGCTGTAGAGTTCCCCTGGAGGAGTTCCATGGCCGACACCGTTCAGAGCTATCAGAAACACGCCCGCTGGCTGCCCGGGTTCCATTTCTTCGTGATCCCGGTGCTGCTCGTCAACCTCGTGAACGAGCTGCGCCACCTGTGGCTGGATCCGACCCGTCACTTCGCATGGCAGGTGATCTTCGCGGCGGCACTGGTCGGCGCCGCCTTCCTGTCCCGAGTTCAGGCGCTGACCGTGCAGGACCGGGTCATCCGCCTCGAGATGCGGTTGCGGCTGCGCGGCATTCTGCCGCCGGATCTGCACCAGAGCATCGACACGCTGACGCATCGACAGCTCGTCGCGCTGCGCTTTGCGAGCGACGCCGAAATGGCGGAGATCGTGCGCGACGTGCTCGCCGGCAAGCTGGCGACGAGCAAGGACATCAAGATGCGGATCAAGAACTGGCAGGCGGACCTGCTGCGGGCGTGAACTGGGCCTAACGCTTCAGCAGCCGGAGAATTTTCGGCGTCAGCAGCCAGCGGAGCTCGCCGGGGCCGGTCGGCGGCAGCACCTCGACGTCGATGCGGCAGACCGCGCCTTTCTTGAACTCGATCGAATGGCGGGAGCCGATCAGACGCGCGGCAACCTCGCCGATCATCGGCTCGTGGCCGACGAGCGCGATCCGGGTTTTCCGCGCGTGCTTTTCGAGATCGGCGATCACCGCGGCGTAGCTGCCGCCGGGCGTGAGCGACTCGACGTTGACCAGCGACGGACGCGGATCGAGGCTGCCGGCGACAATCTCCGCCGTCTGCCGCGTCCGGACCAGCGGGCTGGTCAACACGATGTCGACCGACACGCCCATGCGGGCGAGACCGCGCGCCGCCTTCCGCATCCGCGACATCCCCTCATCGGTCAGCGGCCGCTTGGCATCATCGGGCCAGGCGTCGCCGCGATCCTCGGCCAGTCCGTGGCGGATGAAATACAGCTCGTACGGTCCTGGCATCGGTTACCCTGCTCGCCGCGCCTGGGCGCGGATGGTGGCCGCCTGCGGCTGCTCGCCGCGGCGCGCGGCGACGCCGGCAAGGGGGTCGCGCATGCGCATGTAGCGGGCGTGGAGACGCCGGCAGTCGTCCTCGAGTCCGCCGATCATCGTGTCGAGATCGCGCCAGACGGTGACGCTCGGCGGCGCAAGCGACGCCTGCGTCTGACGCACCTCGCCGATCAGGATCTGCATGTCGTGCATGCGGCCGAGCAGATCCTGCGCGCGCTTCAACCGGCGCAGGTCGGCGGCCGAAGGCTCGCCGGCGGCCTCCGCCGACAGTTCGACCGCATAGCGCAGTTTCTTGACCGCGATACGCACGCCGTGCAGCCGTTCCGGCAGATACAGCGCGCCGGCATCGGCGATCGCCGCCGACAGACGGGACGCGCGCCCGGCGACGCGGGCGTCGATCGCCCAGCGCCAGCTGCGTGCCGCGGCCTTCGACGAGGACTTCTCTCCCTCGCGCAGGTGATCGACGATCTTGTCCAGCTTGCGCGCCAGC
>JAOBWF010000400.1 GCA_025463215.1 Acidobacteriota bacterium
GGCGGCGCTCACATCCTTCTGGGTGAGCTTGGCAAAGCCGGAATGCCGGGCCTGGGTCATGGGGGACTCATGGGCGATTTTGCTCGTTAAGCCTTTTTCACGTGGGCGATTTTGCGCTTCCTGGCGCTAATGGCTGATTAAGACGCGGCCATTTGCGCGGAATCGGCCTGTCGGAGGCGAAAATTGCTGTTGAACCGGGACGATAGCCGGGTACAAAGGCGCTGGCAGGACCGGTCCCCGGGCCCGGATGGGCGGATCGGCCCCCTGGCAAGGGTAAACGGGTGCAGCGCCGGGCGAACCGCCCAGGTGACGGGGTCCGCGAGAGCGGACTCTATGACGAGGCAAATGCCGACATGCGGGGCCGCCCGCCCGGCGAGATTATTAAAGAGGTTGCGTTGACCAGGCACCATTTGATGCTTTCCGCCGCTGCGGCTGCCCTGCTGGCGGCGGGCGTGACCATGGCTCGCGCTGACACCGAGATTTCCACCAACACCTCCACGGCGCTCACGACCTCGACCTCCGGCAACATCACCATCGATTCCACCGGCGGCGTCGGCATCGCGACCTCGACCACGCCTGCGATCACGATCAATTCCAACAACTTCGTCCTCAACAACGGCTTCATCGCCAACAATGGCGTGGATGGCGGCATCGGCGTGAAGATCGACACCACCGGGGGTGTCCTCTTTCCGCCCGCGACGGGCTTTGCCTCGACCGGCACCATCGACCTGGGCGGCAGCGGCACCTCCAAGGAAGGCATCTGGATCACTGGCGGCGGCACCTATTATGGCGCCATCACCCTGACCTCGCTGACCACAAGCACGCTGACCGGGACCAGTTTCGCCTCCCAGAATTCCTCGATCCTGGTGAAGGGCGACAACTCCACCGCCTTCCTGCTGGATGCCGGCACCACGGTGACCAGCAACATCCTGTTTGGCGGCGGCGGCATTCTTTACAATGCCAGCGACAATTCCACGGCTTCCAACAGCATCATGGTGTTCCTCAACGGCACCGTGAACGGCAATGTGATCATCAATTCCGCGCTGTCGGGCACCGGCGCCGGCCTGGTCGGCTTCGAGACCCTGGGCGGCATCCATTCCTGCCTCAGCGACACCGCCGCACCGGCGGGCTTTACCTGCCCCACCGGCTCGACCGGCGCGCTGATCAATGCCGGCAGCATTTCGCTGATCGGCATCAGCTTTCCCAGCAGCCGGGGCAACAATCCGGAATCCGGTTCGGCGCTGATCATCGGCAACAGCGTCGATGGCGGCTTCATCAACAGCGGCCCCGGCACCTCCAACAATTCCACCGTTGCCGTGATCAGCTCCGCCGGCCTGGTGAGCAGTGGCGTAGTGCAGCCCACCGTGCTGATCGATCCCACCAAATCCATCACCGGCACGCTTCTGACGCCGCGCAGCGCCCTTTTCCTGGGTCCGCTCACCTCCGACATCGACGCCATCGATCCCGGCTATTCCCTCACCAATCGCGGCTCCATCCTGGCCCAGCCCATCGACACCGGGCTGAGCAGCGCGGCCATGGTCATCCAGGGCGCCTCGGCCGCCTTCAACACCTGCCTGAGCGCCTCGGTGGGGGCGTGCACCGGCATCAATTCCGATCCGACCACCAATGGCGGCGGCTTTCTCAATACCGGCACCATCTCCGCGGTCGCGCTCACCAGCGATACCAACCGCACCGGCGCCACCCGCATCACCGCCAACACCGTCTATATCGGCGCCTTCGCCACCGTGCCGCGCCTGGACGTGAAGTCCGAGATCATCAGCGGCTCCACCACCACGCCGGGCCTCATCTCCGCCCAGGTCAGCGGCGTCGGCCAGGGCAGCGCCTTTGCGCTGACCATCGGCGCCAACGCCACCCTGCCGGTCATCAATGTCGGCAAGGGCGCTTCCATCAGTGCCACGGTTGACACCTCCACCATCTCGCCCACCAAGGATATCGCCACCGTCTCATCGCCCTTCACCCTGTTCTCGGAAGCCATCCTGGACCAGTCCGGCACGGTGAAGATGATCAACAATGCCGGCACCATCCGGGCCGCCAACACGGTCATGACGCCGGCGGCGGGTGCCGTGGCGCTGAGCGTGCAGCGCGCCATCGACCTGCAGGCCTCCACCACCGGCGGCACGGTCATCAACAACAGCGGCAACATCCTGGGCGACGTGCTGTTCGGCACGGCCGGCAACAACAATGTGCTCAATGTCGGCAATATCGGAGCCTCCGGCTCCGCCAATGCCGTGACCGGCGTGGCCAACACGCCCACCAGCTATGCCGTGCTGGCGGAAGATGTCCTGGACCAGACCTCCGGCCTGCCGCCTCTCACCCAGGCGGCGACCCTGGATTTCGGTTCGGGCACCGGCAATGTCCTGCATGTCGGCGGCTATGGCTATGTCAACGCCAACATCAAGTCGGGCGTCGGCGCGCTGGACGTGCAGGTGGACAGCAACGGCATCCTCTATGTTGCCAACAACGCCTCGTCGCTGCAGGCCAACAACTTCAATGTGGCGACCAACGGCACGCTGGGACTCTCCATTGCCCAGGCCAATGTGAACAGCCTGACGCCGGTGGTGCAGGCCAACAGCGCCACCCTGTCGGGCGCCAACCTGGCGCTGCAGTTCGGCACCTATATCTCGTCCGGCTTCACCGCCGCCAGCGTGGCGGCCCCGACCGAGCAGACCATCACGCTGCTGCGCGCGCCCACCATCACCGACACCACGCTGACGGGCCAGAATGCGCTGCTGGCGCAAAACACGCCCTTCCTGTTCGAGACGCCGTCGCTCACGGGCGGCACCGGCGGGCCCGTGCCGCTCCAGATCTCCACCGACGCCGGCGGCCAGCAGACCCTGCTGCTGCATCTGTTGCCGCGTTCGGTCAACGCCACCAATGCCGAC
>JAOBWF010000357.1 GCA_025463215.1 Acidobacteriota bacterium
TGCGCGCGAGCGCATCGGCGCCCGGCTTCGCGCCCGCGGCCGCGGCGAGCCGCTCGCCTTCCGCCACAGCTTCGCTGATCGCGCGGCGATGCGCCTCGCTGGCGGCGCGGACGTCGGCGGTGCGCCCCTCGAGCGCGGCGATCTGCGCCGCACGCAATTTCTCGCCGCGCTGCATCACCCGATCGTAGGTGCGGCGCGCGCGCCAGTAGACCTGATTGACGGTCCAGGGCACCACGGTCGGCTTCTCGAGCGCCTGGATGATCGTCGCTTCGTGTTTGGCGAGCGACTTCGCCAGCGCGTTGCGGGCGCCGGTGAACTCGGCCAGGGGCAGGCGATAGAGGTCGTCGATCCGGTCGTCGAGCGCGGCCACGCGCGTCGCTACGGATGCGAAACAGTGAGCGTGTAGTTGGCCGGCTGCGCCAAACCGATCACGTCCGACACGACGACGCAGTACTGGCCGGAGACGATCTGGGCGGAAATCGCGGTGCTGTTCGGGCCCGCGATCTGCGCCTGGAGGGGAGCGCCGTTGCAACTGGTACCGTCGCCCTGCACCCACTGCACGCCGAGATACGGCACCGAGGCGGGTGTGATCGTCAGCATCTTGATGGTGATTTCGCCGGTCTTCGACGAGGAGAACGCCCGCGCCGAGAAGCTGCCCGGATTGACCGTTCCGCTAAACGGCTCCACCTGATTCTGCGAGGGATCGACGATGCCGCCGCAGCTCATGCTGAGCAGCCCGGCGAGCACGAGCGCACATGCCGCGGAAAAACGGAAGACCATGGTTTCGATTCTACACGGAAGGCCGAGCTTACGGGCGGGCGCGGAGATCGCGGACCGACGCCGGCCGCGGTGGCTCGAGCAGCCGCAGACCCGCCACCATCAACCGGTCGGCCTGGCTGGCGAGCGACGCCGACAGGATCGCGTGGCGCTCCGCGTCGCGCGCCAGTTGCTGCGCAAGCGAAATCAGATCCTTGCCCTCGGTCGGCGAACCGCGCCGGATGCTCTTCTTCATGGGGAGAGCACATGATCGCGCAATCGGTTCTCAATGGCAACCTCAGCCAGCGATCCGCTAAGATAGCCGCTTCCCCCATGACTACCGCAACCGCGACGGCGCCGCCGCCTGCGCTCCTGTCGTTCGCCGACGTCCTGCGCATCACCGTGATGCGGCGCGTGTTTTACGCGCAGGTCGTCAGCCTGTTCGGCGATTTCCTCGCGCTGTTCGCGGTGATCGCGGTGGTGTCGTTCCGTCTCCACGGCACCGCGGCGCAGCTCACCGGCCTGCAGATCGCGTACATGCTGCCGATCGTGTTCGTCGGCCCGATTGCCGGCGTGTTCGTCGATCGCTGGCCGATCAAGCCGACGCTGATTACCAGCGATCTGATTCGCGCCGCGCTCGCGCTGCTGCTGATTCCGGCGACCTCGATCTGGCAGGTCTATGGCGTGCTCGCCGCGCTCAGCTGCGTCTCCGCGTTCTTCGGTCCGGCGCAGACGGTGACCATCCGCTCGCACGTGCCGACGACCGGGCTGATGTCGGCCAACGCGCTGATGCAGATCGCGTTCATGGGCAGCCGGATCATCGGCCCGGCCACCGCCGGCATCATCGTCGGCAAGTTCACGCCGAAGGTGTGCTACGGCATCGACGTCGCGAGCTTCCTGGTGTCGGCCGGGCTGATCGCGTCGGTCGCGATCGTGCGGCCGGCGTCGCTGCAGGCGCCGACCGGGTCGTCGAGCAACCGCATTCACGCGATCTGGATCGACATGCGCGCCGGCTGGTCGTTCATCATCCATCACGCCGCCATCCTGTTTTTCGTCGTCGCGATGGCGGCGGGGCTCTTCACCATCGGCTGTTTCGGTCCGCTGATTTCGATCTACGTGCGCGATACGCTGCACGCCAGCGCCGGCCTGTTCGGGTACGTCAGCGGCATGGTCGGCGTCGGCCTGCTGGTCGGGACCCAGATCGTGCGCGCGATCGCGAGGCGGCAGATGGCGTCGGACACCGGCCTCGTGCTGTGGGGCCTCGTCGGCATCGGCGGCGGCGTCCTGCTCCTCGGCGCCGTGCCGCACATCGCCGCGACGTTCGCGGCGACGTTCACGATCGGGTTCGCATTCGCCGCGATCATGGTGCCGGCGTCGACCCTGATTCAGCGCGAAACCCCCCCGGACATGCTCGGCCGCGTCGGCAGCACGAACGCATCGGTCATCTTCCTGGGACAGATCCTCGGGCTCGCGGTGTCGGGCGTGTTGGCCGAGCTCGTCGGCGTGCGGATGGTGTTCTTCCTGTGCGCGGTGCTGTCGGTCGCGCTCGCCCTGGCGGGAGGGATGTTCCTTCGTTCGCAGAAGGTGTGAGCGGATCGCGCACGCGGTTGCGTATACTGCTGCCATGTCAGACGACGATCTGCGCGCCGAGCTCGAGCGCCTCAAGGCCGAAAACGAACAGCTGAAGACCCAGCGCGGCCGAAGCGTCAGCCTGAAGGTCAGCGAGAAGGGCGGCGTGTCGGTCTATGGGCTGGGACGATTCCCGGTGACGCTCTACAAGGAGCAGTGGCAGAAGCTGCTCGCGATGACCGACGAGATCCGCGCGTTCCTGAAAGAGCACGACGCGGAGCTGAAGGCCAAGCCGGAGTAGATGTTCCTGATCCAGCTGCTGCTGCCGGCGCGCGACAACCACGAGCAGCCGATCGACGGCGCCTTGTTCGCGCAGGTCCGCCAGACGCTCGCCGACCGGTTCGGCGGCGTCACCGCCTATCAGCGATCGCCGGCCAGCGGCCTGTGGAAACGACCGGACGGCGGCGTCGACGGCGACGACGTCGTGATGGTCGAGGTCGAAGTCGAGGCGCTCGATCGCGAGTGGTGGGGCGCCTTCCGCCGGCAGCTCGAACACGACTTCAAGCAGGAGACGATTCTCGCGCGGGCCATTCCGATCGAGAAGGTCTGAGCGCGCCGGACGTCTGCTCCCCACGGATCCGCCGTGCGGAGAACGCTTCGCCTTTTCATCCGCGTCATCCGCGGATCGTCTTCTGCGGCCGCTATCGTTACGTAAACGGCGGCGCGTTCACGTGCGCGAGCAGCGCCTCGGGGTGATCGAAGATCGCCAGCGCGTCGCTCAAGTCGGCGTCCGGCCAGCCTCCCGATCGGAACGCCACCGTCCCTAGGCCGGCCCGGCTCGCGGCCTCGATGTCGTACGGGGTGTCGCCGAACATCACCGGCGCGCGCCCGGCCGCGCCGCTGCGCTTCAGCGCCGCAACGACGATGTCGGGATCCGGCTTGGAGTCGTCGGCATCGTCGGACGAGGTGACGTGGTCGATCAGATCGCTGACGCCGGCGGCCTTCAGCAGCCCTTCGACCTCGCCCGCCGTCGCCGAGGTCGCGATCGTGATCGTGGCGCCTTCGCGCTTCAACCATTCGATCATCGCGCGCGCGCCCGGCGTCGGTTTCAGCGCCGGCAGGAACTCGCGGGCGAAGATCTTGGTGCGCGATTCCGCGATGCGGCGCCCCTCGCCGCGCTCGCTGTCGAGCCCGGCGAGGCGTTCGAGCAGCTTGTCGCCGCCCATGCCGATCAGCGGGCGGATCCGCTCGAACGGCACCGTACGGCCGTGTTGCGCGAACGCCTTGACCCACGCCTGGGCGTGGGCGTCGTTGCTATCTACGATGGTGCCGTCGATGTCGAGGAGGACGAGATCGAATCGCATGCGGTCCCTCACGCGGCGGCGCGCACGATAGCGCCACGCAGACGGACTGCGTCGCGCGGTGCGTGGCCGCCGATGTCGTTGTTGAAATAGGCGAAGGCCGGACGGCCGTCGCGCATCTGCGCGGCGATCCACCGGCCCCACTCGTCGATCACCCGATCGTCGTAGCGGCCGTTGTATTTCTGCGGACCGTGAAACCTGACGTAGACGAACGGTCCGATCGTGATCCGGCCGGTCGCGGATCCCGCCATGTCGTGCAGGCACAGGGCGACCCCGTGTCGTGTCAGCAGCGCATAGACCTCGTCGGTGTACCAGCTCGGATCGCGGAACTCGATCGCGTGGCGGCGGCGCCGCGGCAGCCGGCGCAGGAATCCGGCCAATCGGGCGATGTCGACCGCCCAATGCGGTGGCAGCTGATAGAGCACCGGACCAAAGGTGCGGCCGAGCGGCTGCGCCCGCGCGAACAGCCGGTGCAGCGGTTCGGCCGGCTCCTTCAGCTTCTTCATGTGCGTCAGGTAGCGGCTCGCTTTGACCGCGTACAGAAAGCCATCGGGCGCGCGTGTTTCCCACGCCGCGAACGTCGCCTTTTCAGGCAGCCGGTAAAACGTGTTGTTGATCTCGACCGTGTCGAACTGCGACGCGTAGTAGTCGAACCAGCGGGACTGCGGCAGGCCGTCGGGATAAAAATTCGCGCGCCAGTGTTTGTACTGCCATCCCGAACACCCGACACGCGCGGCCACCTGAACCATGCATTGCATGTCGTTGCGAAAGTGGTGCCGTTCTTGCTCGGTGCCAGATTCGTGACGGCGATCGCGGTGTTCAACACCAGTGAAGACACGACCGACATGCTCCGGTATCTGTTCGAGCATCACGGCTTCGTCGTCGTCACCGCCTTCACCCACAGGATCCGCGACGGCTATACCAATCTCGAAGCGTTGATGCGTCAGCATCGTCCCGCCGCGATCGTCTACGACATCGCAATCCCGTACGAGGAGAACTGGCGTCTGTTCGAGCACATCCGGTCGAGCCCGGCGTGCGCCGGCGTACCGTTCGTGCTGACGACGACGAACGAGGCGCAGGTGCGAAAAGTCGCCGGAGGCGAGCCGGTGCTCGAAATCGTCGGGAAGCCGTACGACCTCGATCTGCTGGTCGGAAAGGTCAGGGCCGCGGCGGCGTCCGCGCAGCAATGACGCCGGTCGACGCGGCCAAACCGGTCGTCAGCGGCATTCCGATCTCCCATGCCGACCGCGTTCTCTTTCCCGCGATCGACGCCACCAAACTCGATCTCGCGGCCTACTACGACGCGGTGGCGGACTGGATGCTCCC
>JAOBWF010000216.1 GCA_025463215.1 Acidobacteriota bacterium
CCGCCAGGTCGTCGGCGTCGCGCCACGCATTGGTCATCAGCAGCGGGCCGTAGCCGACAAGCGCCACGTCGGCGCCGTCGCGCAGTGTGACGCCGCGGCCGACCTCCAGCGTGTAGGACGCCGGCAGCGCGTACGGCAGGTCGAGCGGCACGTTGACGAATCGTAGATACGTGCTCCCGGGATTGGTGTCGACCGCCCACCGAATCGCGAGACGCGCCTCGCGCTCGCTGCACGGCTCGAACGCGGTGAGGCCAGGCACCGAGCCGATCGCCGAGATGTCGCGCACCGATTGATGCGAGTGGCCGGGGCCGCCCGGGACGACACCGGCGAGCGTCGCGGTGTAGATGATCTTGGTCCGCTCGGTCGCGTTGTTGTAGATGTGCTCGTTGGCGCGCGTCGACAGGAAGCACGCGAACGAATGCACCACCGGGAGGATGCCGTTCAGCGCCATCCCGCCGGCGGCCGACACCATGTGCTGCTCCGCGATGCCGCACTCGATGAAGCGTTCGGGGATGGCTTCCTTGAACGCTTCAATGCCGCAGTCCGACAGCAGATCGCCGTCCATGACGACGATATCGGTGCGGGTGCGGGCGATCGCGAGCAGCTCGTCGCCGTAGGCCAGCACCAGCTTCTCGGGCTTCACCGGCGCGACACGGACCGGCTGCGGCGCACCGGCGAGCGCGAGCGGCGGCTGGCCAAGCCGGGTCAGGCGTGCATCGATCCGCGACGTCAGCTCGGCGACCGCGGCGAGATAGTCCTTCAGCGACGGGGCGCCGGCATGAAAGTGATACGTCTGATCGCCGCAGGCGAGCCCTTCCATGAAGGAGACCCCTTTGCCTTTGATCGTGTCGGCGATGAGCACCTTCGGCCGATCGGTCACGGTCGCGAAGTGCGCGAAGGCGTCGCGGATGGCGCCGAAGTCGTGGCCGCGGGCGCGGCGAACCTCCCAGCCGAACGCCCGGAACTTGTCCTCGAGCGGGCCGAGGTCGCTCACCGCCGACACCGCCGCATCCGACTGCAGCTTGTTGTGATCGACGATCGCGATGATCTCCGACAGCCGCTCGTTGGCGCAGGGCTGGAGCGATTCCCAAATCTGCCCTTCCTGCAGCTCGCCGTCGCCGGTCATCAGCACGATGCGGCCGCCGCGGCCGGTAAACCGGTGCGCGCGCGCCATGCCGTAGGCCTTCGCGATCCCCATGCCGAGCGATCCGGTGTTGGTCGCGATGAACGGCGTCGTCTCCACGTCGGGATGGCCGGGTAATCCGCCGAGCCGCCGCAGCTTGTGGATCAAATCGAAGTCGAGCTTGCCGAGCGCGATCAGGAGCGCGTACAGCGCCGGTGCGTCGTGCCCTTTCGAAGAAAAGTAGATGTCGTCTCCGGCTGCCCCGCTGTTCGCGTCGGCGAGCTCCTCGGTCCACAACCACGTGATCAGATCGGTGGAGCTGAAGCTCGAGCCGATGTGCCCGGAACCGGCCTGCATGATCATGTAGAGCGTGTTCAGCCGGCAGACGTCCGCCAGCAGACCGGCGCGTTCGATCGGATCCGTCGACGCACGGCGCACCGCGTCGATCGCCGCCAGCGGCACGTACGAAAGCCCGCCGTCGCCGGCGAGCTGCGTGTCTGAGTGGTCCTTCTCGCCCATCAGCTCCTACCCCCGCGTAATCTCATCGCGCGGTCCAGCCGCCGTCCACGACGAGCGTCGCTCCGGTCATGTACGCCGACGCGCGCGACGCCAGGAACACGACCGCGCCGTTGTAGTCGTCTTCGCGCGCCATGCGGCCGAGCGGCGTGCGTTTGACGTACTCGGCCACGAACGCCGGCGCGTGCGCCGATTCCTGGACACCGCCCGGCACCAGCGTGTTGACGCGGACAGCGAACGGCGCGCAGTACTCCGCCAGCCATCGGGTGAAATTGAGCATGCCGGACTTCGCGACGCTGTAGCCAACGGGCTTGTAGAACTCGGCGCCGCCCTGCCGCTTGTAGTCGTAGACCGACTGGTCGGGCGATACGACGCCGTACGTCGACGAGACGTTGATGATGCTGCCGCCCGTCAGCGCCGCGGCGCGGAACTGCGCGATGAACGACTGCGTGACGATGAAGGCGCTCTTGAGATGCGAGTCGATCATGGCGTCCCACGCCGATTCCGGGTATTGCTCGAACCGGCCGGTTTCGAGCGCCGCATCCGCCGGCGACGATCCGAGCCCGGCGTTGTTGACGAGAATCGACGGCGCACCGAACCGGCCGGTGGCGTCTCCGATCGCCGCGTCGACGGCTATACGGTCGGTCGCGTCGACGAGGTGTGTGGAGACGCGCGCGCCCGAGTCGATCAGCGTCTGCAATCGCGGCCGCCGCTCGGCCGTGACGTCGAACAGCACCACCGCGGCGCCGGCGGCCGACAGCGCGCAGGCGTACTGCGTGCCGAGCCGCCCCAGTCCTCCAGTGACGAGGGCGACCTCGCCATCGAGGCGAAACGGGTCGTGTGTGATGGAATCAGCGGTCACGGGACAGGCTACCGCCCTGTCACTTACAGGAATGGTCGTGAAGGTCCTGTAAACGAGTGCGGCGTCGAGGGTGAAACGGGACGGAAACGTACGCGCGTGTTCGGATCAGCGCGCCGTGTTCACAACGTGAACATCCCCTCGTTCATGAATTGAACGAGTAATTGTGCCTGTCATCGGCGACCGTGTCAAGCCAAACGGTTCAGCAAACGCTCGACATTCGCCCAGTCTTCGGGATCGTCGATGTTGCTGCCGAACGGCGCCGGCATGATGTGCGCCGCCACCCGATCGCCGTACAGACTCGGCTCCGCGGCATCGAACAGCAGCGACGCGCGGAACAGGTAGATCGCGCCGTTGAACACCCACGCCTCCGGCATGTCCTGCCGCCGCACCGGACGCTGTTTCACCGGCCGGTCGCCGACCAGCAGCCGCGCCCACCCATCCCGGTCCATCGTCACCGCCCGGAGCGGATGGAAGTGCGCCGGCATCGCGTCGACGCTGACCACCGAATCGGCGCCGGACCGCATCGCCAGCGCCACCGAGTCGACGATGTCCGCCGGCCGCCGCAGCGGCGAGGTCGGCATCAGAATCATCACCCACGACGGCTCATACCGCTCCCGATCCCGCATCCACGCGACCGCGTGCTGCATCACGGGCAAATGCGGCGTGTCGTCCGCCGACAGTTCCGCCGGACGCATGAACGGCACCTCGCAGCCGAGATCCCGCGCAATCCGCGCCGCCGCCTCATCGTCGGTCGACAGAATCAGGCGATCGAAGACACCCGAGGCGAGCGCGCTTTCGATGGTGTAGGCGATGAGCGGCTTGCCTGCCAGCCGCCGGGTGTTCTTACCGGGAATGCCTTTGGAACCCGCTCGCGCCGTGACCACGCCGAGGACGCGCGGCCGGGAGGTCACTAGAGGCGGAAGATGGCCGCGCCGGTGTGGCTCTTCAGGGCGTTGCGCGTGTCGACGATGAGCCCGGCGCCGTTGACGATCGCGGCATAGTCGAACGCGTCGTGGTTGGTGCAGACGACGTAGCAGTCGTGCGCGGCGGCCAGCGCGTCGCGCTCGGCGATCGATTGCAGCGTCTCGGCGCCGTGCGCCAGCGTCGCGACGTACGGATCCGTGTAGCTGACGACGGCGCCCTGGCGGGTGAGCAGCTCGAGAATGTCGAGCGCCGGCGATTCGCGGACGTCGCCGACGTTCGGCTTGTACGCCATGCCGAACAGGTGGACGCGCGAGCCGTTGAGCGCCTTCTTCTTCGAATTGAGCGCCTCGGTGATCAGCTGCACGACGTACTCCGGCATCGCGCCGTTGACCTGCCCCGCCAGCTCGATGAAACGGCATTCGAAGCCGCTCTGGCGCGCCTTCCACGACAGGTAGAACGGATCGATCGGGATGCAGTGGCCGCCCAGACCAGGACCGGGATAAAACGGCATGAAGCCGAACGGCTTGGTCTTCGCGGCGTCGATCACTTCCCACACGTCGATGTTCATCTTGTGGCACATCAACGCGATCTCGTTGACCAGGCCGATGTTCACGGCGCGGAAGGTGTTCTCGAGCAGCTTGACCATTTCGGCGACGCGGGTCGACGTCACCTGGATGACGTGCTGCACGGTCGCGCCGTAAAGCGCCGCCGCCACTTCGGTGCTGGCCGGGCCGACGCCGCCGACGATCTTCGGAATGTTCTTGGTGTTGAACTGGGGATTGCCCGGATCGACGCGCTCGGGCGAAAACGCCAGGAAGAAATCGACGTCGGCCGTGAAGCCCTTCGCGACCAGCATCGGCTGGACGACTTCGTCGGTCGTCCCGGGGTAGGTCGTCGACTCGAGAATCACCAGCTGCCCGCGCCGCAGCGTGGCGGCCACCGCTTCGACCGCGTGGACCACGTACGACAGGTCCGGATCCTTGGTCTTGCGCAGCGGCGTCGGGACGCAGATGTCGATCGCATCCATCTCCGCCAGCTGGCTCATGTCGGTGGTCGCGCGCAGCCTGCCCGCCGCGACGCAGGCGGCGAGATCCGCGTCGGCGACGTCGGGGATGTAGCTGCGGCCGGCGTTGATCTGCTCGGTTTTCGAGGCGTCGACATCAAAGCCGGTGACGTCGAAGCCGGCCCGCGCGAATTCCACGACCAGCGGCAGCCCGACGTAGCCGAGGCCGATCACGCCGACGCGCGCCTGGCGGGCGCGGATGCGCTCGAGGGTCGATGTCGTGTTCGGTGGTGTCATCTTGAACGGATTCAGAGCGCCGACAACCGGCTCGCCGGCGGCGGCTCGATCGCGACGCGCGCGAGATCGGCGTCGACCATCATCTTGACCAGGCTGGTGAAGTTGACCTTCGGCTCCCAGCCGAGCGCCTGCCGCGCCTTGGCGTTGTCGCCGATCAGGTGCTCGACTTCGGCCGGGCGGATGAACTTCGGATCGAGCTTGACGTGCGCATTCCAGTCGAGCCCGACGTGCGTGAACGCGGTTTCGACCAGCTCGCGGACCGAATGGCTGATACCGGTCGCAATCACGTAGTCGTCGGCGACCTTCTGCTGCAGCATCAACCACATCGCCTCGACGTAGTCGCCGGCGAAGCCCCAGTCGCGCTGGGCGTCGAGGTTGCCGAGCGACAGCGTGTCGGTGAGCCCGAGCTTGATCCGCGCGACGCCATCGGTGACCTTGCGGGTCACGAACTCGAGCCCGCGGCGCGGCGATTCGTGGTTGAACAGAATCCCGGAGACCGCAAACAGATCGTAGCTCTCGCGGTAGTTGACGGTGATGTAGTGGCCGAACACTTTCGAGACGCCGTACGGGCTGCGCGGATAGAACGGCGTCAGCTCGGTCTGCGGAATCTCGCGCACCTTGCCGAACATCTCGCTCGACGAGGCCTGATAAATCTTGATCGCCGGATCGACCTGGCGAATCGCCTCGAGCACGCGGGTGACCCCCTGGGCGTTGAACTCGCCGGTGAGCATCGGCTGATCCCACGACGCCGGCACGAAGGACATCGCGGCGAGGTTGTACAGCTCCGCGGGGCGGACTTCGTCGACCAGACGCACGATCGACAACTGATCGAGCAGGTCGGCCGGCTTGATGGTGATGCGGTCGAGCAGGTGCTGAATGCGCCAGTAGTTGGGCGCGCTCGATCGGCGCACGGTGCCGACGACTTCGTACCCTTTCGAGAGCAGCAATTCCGCGAGGTAAGATCCGTCCTGCCCGGTAATTCCGGTGATAATGGCCCGTTTGGACATCGTGAAACAGGGATTCTAACATGAGCCTCGACCAACTCGATACGCTCGAGCAGCAGCGGCGCGAGGCCGATCGGCGCTACAACGAGGCGCTGACGGCGTTCGACGCGGCGCTCGTCCGCGCCGAGGCGATCGAGCCGCCGCGGCTGGTCGCGGACGCGTCAACCCCGCCGCTGCCCGAGGGCTGGCGCGGGCGCGGTGTTCGCGCTGTCAGCGCCTGGCTGATGCCGTGGCTGGAACGGCAGCAGGCGTTCAACGCGCGCACCGCGGAGGCGATCGAGGCGCTGACCACGCGCGAGCGCGATCGGAGCGCCGCCTTCGCCGAATTCCAGCGCGCGCTGATTGCCTTTGCCCAGCAGATCACCGCGTTCGTCGAGACCAAGGACCGCCAGGTGTCGGCGCAGGCCACCCTCCGGCTCGACGAGCATCAGCGGATCATCGGCGAGCATCACTGGTTCATCGAGGCGCAGCGGCCGCTGCTGGCGGCGCTGCCCGAGCTCCGCGCCCACCTCACGGTGCTGCAGCGGGCGATGACCATGGTGCAGCGCCGGCTGAATGAGGCGGTCCCCGCAGTCGCCGGCTCGGTGGCCGCTCCGGCGGCGGCGCCGGCCGCGGCGACCGACGACTACAAGTACGTCGGCTTCGAGGATCAGTTTCGCGGCTCGGACGAGAGCGTCGCGGCCAAGCTCACCGACTACCTGCCGATCTTCAGCGGCGCCGCCGACGTCGTCGATCTCGGATGCGGCCGCGGCGAGTTCCTGGCGATGCTGCGCGCCGACGGCGTCGGCGCGCGCGGCGTCGACACGAATCCGGACATGGTGGCGGCAGCGCGCGAGCGCGGCCTCGACGTCAGCACCAACGACGCTCTGTCGTTCGTCTCGGGCCTCGCCGACGCCTCGATCGGCGGCGCGATCGCGACTCAGGTCGTCGAACACCTCGAGCCCTCATACCTGATCCGGCTGCTCGACTCGCTCCACCGCGCGCTGCGGCCGGGGGCGCCGGTGGTGCTCGAGACGATCAATCCGGCGTGCTGGTTCGCGTTCTTCAGCAGCTACATCCGCGACATCACGCACGTCCAGCCGGTGCATCCCGAGACGCTGCAGTACCTCGTGCGCGCCAGCGGCTTCGAGCGCGTCGAGATCCGCTACCGCGAGCCGGTGCCGGAGGAGATGAAGCTGAAAACGACCGCTCTGCCGGACGGGATCCGCCTGTCAGGCGATCCGCTGGCGAGCGCGATCGCCGGCGTCTCCCGTGCGCTCGACGACAACGCCGCCATCCTCAACAAGCTGATGTTCTCGCACATGGACTACGCGGTCGTCGGCTACCGGATCTGACCGACCAGCCGATCGACGACGCCGTCCCAGGTAATGGTGCGGGCGCGCTCGAAACCGGCCTCGCCGAGCCGCCGTGCCACCGCCCGATCGGCGGCGAGCCCCGCCATCGCATCGGCGAGCGCCTCCGGCGCCGGCTCGACCACGCGTCCGTTGACGTCATCCACCACGAACTCCAGCGGACCGCCGGCGTCGCTCGTCGTGATCACCGGCTTGCGCGCCAGGAAGGCCTCGAGCGTCACGTAGCCGTAGTCCTCGTCGAAGGGCGGAAACACGACGGCGAACGCGTTCGCATAGAGGTCGACCAGCTGTCGATCGTCGATGTCGCCCGTGAACGAGATGCGATCGGCGACGCCGAGCTGCCCGGCCAGATCATCCAGCCGGCGCCGATCGGTGCCGTGGCCGGCGACGATGAGGCGGATCGAACGGTCGGTGCGCGCCAGGGCACGAATGATCAGATCGACCCGCTTGTTCGGTTCCAGCCGGCCGACCGACAGCACGTAGTCGCCGAAGGGCCCCGCCGAAAGCGAGCCGGCGAGCGGCGGCGGATGGTACAGCGGCTCGGCGATCAGGCCGTTGTATTTCGCGAGCCGCGCCGCGGTGTTCCGGGCGTTGCTGAACAGCCGCTTCGACTCGGCGAGAACCTCGGTATCGAGCGCGATCAGCCGATCGCGCAGCCGGACGTCGGCCTCAACGTGGGTGAACTCGCTGAACGGCGTGCCGCATAAATCGTAGGCGGCGCGGTACTGGTGAAACAGCCACGTCACCTTGTTGGGATGGCGGACGAAGTAGGTGGGAAACTTCGTCGCGATCACGAGGTCGACCTTCTCGTAGTTCGACTCGGAGAGATCGACGAGGCGCCAGATCGCGGTCTGGACCAGCAGTTCGTCCTTCGGGTACGGCTTGAACGGGATCGATACTTTCTTGGTCCGGTAGCCGTGGCGGCGCAATTCGGCGACGAGGCTGCGGACATGCCGCTCGGCGCCGCCGTGCACGAACGGCACCTGCGCTTCGCAGACCAGAACGGATCGAACGGCGGACATGTGGGGAGGCCGAGCGACTATATCATCTGCGCTACACTTGCGCGGTGCGCCGGTCCACCCCGGTCGCGATCGAAATCGCCGCGCTGCTCGGCGGCCTGACCCTGATCGCGATCGCCGCTACCTATCCGCTGATCCGGCATCTCTCGACGCGCCTGCCGAACGACCTGGTCGATCCGGTGCTCGTCGCCTGGCTGCTGGCATGGGACGCGGACGCGTTTCGCCACGGCCTCACCCACCTGTTCGACGCGCCCAGCTTCTTTCCGTACCTGCACACGCTCGCGTACACCGAAACCGTGCTCGGCGTGGCGCTGTTCACGGCGCCGCTGCAGTGGCTGACGGCGAATCCGATCCTCGTCTACAACGTCGCGTTCATCGCCGCGTTCGTGCAGGCGGGGGCCGGCATGTACGTGCTGGCCCGCGCACTGACCGGCCGGCGCGATGCGGCGCTGCTCGCGGCCCTCGCCTACGCGTTCACGCCGCTGCGGGTCGCGCAGTTCGCGCACCTGCAATGGCTGATGACCGGGTGGCTGCCGCTCAGCCTCTGGGCGCTGCACCGCTACTTCTCGACCAGCGCGTTCCGCTATCTGCTCGCGTGCGCCGCCGCGTATCTGCTGCAGACGCTGACCGGCAGCTACTTCGCGTACTTCGGGCTGATCCCGCTCGTCGCCGTCGCGATCGCGGATCTGTGGCGGTTCCGGCCGCCGCTCGCCCGGACGGTGGTCCACGCCATCGCCGCCGCCGTGATCTGCGCGCTGCCGCTGGCGCCGCTGGTGTCGGTCTACGCCGGGGCCCGCCGGGAACATGACTTCAAGCGGCCGGCATCGGAGATCGTGTCGCTCAGCGCCGACCTCGCCGACTATGTCCACGGCCATCAGCACGTCGCGCTGTGGCGCTTCGGCTCGTGGGGCAACGGCGAGCACGAACTGTTTCCCGGCGCGATCGTCAGCGTGCTCGCGGCTGTCGCGCTGTTCTCATGGCGCCGCGGTTCGGCGTCGCGCGTCTGGCTGTACGCGGCGATCGCCTTGGTCACGCTGGTCCTGTCGCTCGGGCCGCAGCCGTCAGCGTGGGGGCACCGCTCGCCGATTCATGGCCCGTATCAACTGCTGCTCGACGTCGTACCCGGCCTGGATGGTCTGCGCGCGCTCTCGCGCATGGGCGTCTTCGTCGTGCTCGGCCTCGCGGCCATGGCGGCATACGGAGCGATCCGGGTGATCGATTGCGTTTCGCCGCCGCGCCGCTGGATCCTCGTCGCCCTCCTCGCCTTCGGCATCGTCGCCGAAGGGTGGGCGGCGCCGATCCGCACCGTGCCGTTCGATCCGCTCGGACTGCCCGACGATCGCGCGGCGTACACGTTCCTGAGAAACAGCGGCCCCGACGGCGCCGTGCTCGAACTGCCGATGTCGGTCGCGGACGAAGCGCGTGAGCAGCGGTACCAGTACTTGACGCTGTTTCACCGCCATCGCACGATTAACGGCCGCAGCGGCTACGCACCCGCGCTGACCCAGTGGCTCTACAGCGACCAGCTGTCGCCGCTGGCCGATCTGGATCACCTCGACGTCGGCATCGATTTGCTGCGCGCGATCGGCGTCCGCTACATCGTGATCCACCGCGGCGCCATCGACAGGGCAGCGGCCGATACCGCGATGATGCGCGTGCTCGACGGCGACGGCGGCCGGGTCGCGGCGAAACATGCCTTCGGCCAGACCGTCGTGTTCACGCTGACGGATGCGCCGGCGCCGGCGCCCGAGCCGGGATGGCGAACGGTTCCCGCATCGGCCATGCACGCGCGGGCGTCGCATTCGCCGGATCGGCTGCCGCTGCTGTTCGACCGCGACCGCGATACACGATGGCTGACCGGCGGTCGCCAGACCGGGGACGAATGGATCGAGCTCGAGTTCGACGCGCCGCACCGCGTCGCCGCGGTGCGGATGCAGACCGCCGAGCGCAGCTTCGAGGACTATCCGCGCCAGCTCGCGATCGACGTCGTCGAGGACGCCGGCAGCCGGACCGTGTTTCAGGGCTCGGTGCTGCCGTCATTTGGCCACGGCTTCGCGGTCAACCATACTTATCCGACGATTGAGATCCGCCTGGCGGACAACCGGGCGCGGCGCCTCCGGCTGCGCCAGCTGGGCGCCACCGGGACGATGTTCTGGTCGATTCACGAGCTGGAAGTATTGGAGCGATGACTGAATTCTCTTCGGGGACGACCGAGATCGACGTCGCGGTCGTCGGCGCCGGCGTCACCGGCCTGGCCTCGGCGCTGGCAATCGCGGCGACCGGCGCGTCGGTGTGCATCCTCGAGCGCCATCCGCGGCCTGGGATGGACACGAGCACGCACAACAGCGGCGTGATCCACGCGGGCCTCTACTATCCGGCGGGATCGTTGAAGGCGCGGCTGTGCGTCGAGGGGCGCGATCGCATGTACGAGTTCTGCGAACGGCACGGCGTGCCGCACGTGCGCTCGGGCAAGCTGATCGTCGCGCACGACGAGCGCGAGGTCCATGAGCTCGAGGCGCTGCAGCGGCGCGGCACCGACAACGGCGTCGCCGGTCTCGAGATCGTCGATCGCGCGTTCATCGTATCGAAGGAGCCGGCGGTCAACACGCGCTTCGCCCTGTGGTCGCCGGACAGCGGTATCGTCAACGCCGAGGAATACGTCAAGGCGCTGCTGCGCGCGGCGACCGCCGCCGGCGTCATGTTCCTGCCGGGGACCAGACTGCTCGGCGCCGACACGCACGCAGACGGCATGATCCTGACCACCGAGCGCGAATCGATCCTCGCGCGCATCGTCGTCAATGCATCGGGGCTCTATGCCGACGAGGTCTCGCGCACGCTCGGCGGCGAGACGTTCAGGATCTATCCCTGCCGCGGCGAATACGCGGAGTTCACGCCGGCGAAACGATCGCTCGTCAATGCGCTCGTCTATCCGCTGCCGCATCGATCCGGGCACGGGCTCGGCGTCCATCTGGTGCGCACCACGGGCGGGCAGGTCTGGCTCGGACCGACGATTCGGTATCAGGAACGCAAAGACGACTACGAGAACGATCGCGAACCGCTCGAGGCGTTCGCGGCGTCGGCGCGGGTGCTGATCGACGGCGTGACGATCGACGATCTGCGGTTGTCGGGCAGCGGCATCCGCGCCAAGCTGCACCCGCCGAGTGAGTCGTTCGCCGATTTTCTGATCCGGCAGGATCGCATCAACCCCTCGGTCGTGCAGGCTTCGGGCATCGATTCGCCGGGACTGACCTCATCGCTTGCCATCGGCGCGCTGGTGCGCGCCATCGTCGCGCCCCTACTGTAAGTAGCGGCGCAGCGCGTCCTGCCATGGCGGCATGTCGATGCCGATCGCGCGCAGCTTGTCGTTCGACAAGGCGCAGTACACCGGCCGGATCGCGCGCAGGTTCATGTCCGCCATCCGTACCCTGGTCAGTCGCGGCTCGACGCCGATCAGCCGCGCCATCTCCAGCGCGAACTCGTACCAGGTGGTCGGACCCGAATTGACGCAGTGATACAGCCCGGCTGCCGGCCGCGATTCGATCAGCCGTCGCGTCGCGCCGGCCACGTCGGACGCATACGACGGCGTGATGATGCGATCTTCGAACACCTTCACGTCGACTCCTGCCCGCAAGCCGTTGAGGATGGCGGCGGCGCTCCCCTTCGCGGGGCCGGCGCCGGCGGTTTCGCCAAAGATGCCTTCGACGCGCAGCACGTAGGCCTGCGGCGCGTCCTGCGCGAACCACTCCCCCAGCAGCTTCGACGCCGCATACACGCTCTGCGGCGCTGGACGATCGAGTTCCGTATACGGCGATGCCGTCTTGCCATCGAAGACGAAGTCGGTGCTGTAGTGCACGAGCGTGGCGCCGTGTGCGACGGCGGCTCGGGCCAACGCGCGGACGCCGAACGCGTTGGCGTTGAGCGCCTCGATCGGATGATCCTCGGCGGCGTCGACGTTCGTGAACGCGGCGGCGTTGACAATGGCCTCGGGCTCGACCCGCGCCATCGCCGCGGCGACCGCGGCCTCGTCGCTGATGTCGAGCTCGGCGCGGCTGAACGCCGTGATCTGGTGTGCACCCGAACATTCGTGGAGGATGGCGGCACCGAGCTGCCCCTTCGCGCCGGTCACCGCGATCCGCATCAGGCGGCCTTGGACTCCGTGCCGGCGGCGAAGGCGCGCATCCGCTCGTCGTCGAACACGCCTTCCCAGCGCGCGACGACCGCGGTGGCGATGCAGTTGCCCATCACGTTCACCGCGGTGCGCCCCATGTCCATGATCTGGTCGATCGCGAGCAGAATCGCCGCCCCCTCGAGCGGCAGGTTGAACGTCGCGAGCGTGGCGGCGAGGACGACGAGCGCCGCGCGCGGCACGCCGGCGACCCCTTTGCTCGTCAGCATCAGCGTCAGCATCATCATCAGCTGCTGGCCGATCGTCATCTGAACGCCGGCCATCTGGGCGACGAACACGCTGCACAGCGACAGGTAAAGCGTCGATCCGTCGAGGTTGAAGCTGTAGCCGGTCGGCAACACGAACCCGACGATGTTCTTGGGGACGCCGAAGCGCTCCATGATGTCGAGCGCCTTCGGCAACGCGGCCTCGGAGCTGGCGGTCGTGAACGCGATCAGCATCGGCTCGCGGATCGCCTTGACGAACGTCACGAACGGCACGCGAATCAGGTACGAGACGCTGCCCAGGACGATCAGCGCGAACATCGCGAGGCCGAGATACATCAGCCCGACCAGCTTGCCGAGCGTGAACAGGATGCCGAGCCCCTTGCTGCCGACGGTCGCGGCAATGGCCGCGAACACGCCGACCGGCGCGAACGCCATCACGTAGGCGGTGAACTTGAACATCGCCTGGGCCGTGCTCTCGAGCACGTCGAGGACCGGCTGTCCCTTGGCGCCGATCGCCGCGATCGCGATGCCGAAGAACATCGAAAAAACGACGACCTGCAGGATGTCGCCGCGGGCCATCGAGTCGATGACCGACGTCGGGAACATGTGCAGCAGGATGTCCCATGCGTGCTGCTGGTTCTGCACCATCGCGGCGGCGGTTTTCGTGTCGGCGCCGAGCGGCAGCGCCATGCCGGCGCCGGGCTTGAAGATGTTGACCAGCGCGAGCCCGAGAAACAGCGCAATCGTCGTCGCCAGCTCGAAGTACACGATCGCCTTCAACCCGATCCGCCCCATGGTCTTCATGTCGCCGGTGCCGGCGATGCCGACCACCAGCGTGGAGAACAGCAGCGGCGCGATGATCATCTTGATCATGCGGAGGAAGACGTCGGCGAGCGGCTTGATCTGCTCGGCGAAGCCGGCGATGTGGACGCCGTTGGCATC
Source organism: Acidobacteriota bacterium (assembly GCA_025463215.1). Taxonomy (GTDB): domain Bacteria; phylum Acidobacteriota; class Vicinamibacteria; order Vicinamibacterales; family CAVVIG01; genus CAVQFC01. The sequence goes on from JAOBWF010000216.1 coordinate 13,435, forward strand.
CGACGAGGGGAAAAGGTAGCCGACCAGGACGCCGAGCACGAGGCCGATGAGAATCTGGGTCGTGTTCGAGGGACCCGGCCGCGACCGCGTCATCGGCGCGCGCTCGCCGGCACGCGCCCGTGAACGAACTGGCCGATCGCGGCGACGACCTCTTCCTGCTGCGCCGCGGTCAGCTCGCCGTACACCGGGATCGCGAGGCTCTCCTCGGCGGCGCGCTCCGCGTGCGGGAAGGCGCCGCGGCGGTAGCCGAGATCCGCGAAGCACGGCTGCAGGTGGAACGGCACCGGATAGTAAATCTCGTTGCCGATGCCCTGCTGATCGAGATGCTGCTTGAGCGCGTCGCGATCCGGGGTGCGGATCACGAACTGATTGAAGATGTGGCTGCGATCACTCGGCTCGGCGGGCAGCGTGATCGCCGCGTCGAGACCCGCGTCGTGGAACAGACGCCGATAGCGTGCGGCATTCGCGCGACGCCCGTCGGTCCAGCCGGCGAGATGCGGCGCCTTGACGCGCAGCACCGCGGCTTGCATTGCGTCCATCCGGAAGTTTGCGCCGACCAGGTGGTGGTAGTACTTCGGTTTCATCCCGTGCGTGCGCAGCAGCCGCGCGCGCTCGGCGAGGACCGGATCGGTGGCGGTCAACAGCCCGGCGTCGCCGAAGGCGCCGAGGTTCTTGCTCGGAAAGAACGAGAAGCAGCCGAAGGCGCCGATCGCGCCGAGCGGCCGCGTCTTGTAGGTCGAGCCGATCGCCTGCGCCGCGTCCTCGACGACGGCGATGCCGGCGCGGGTCGCGGCCTCCATCAGCGGATCCAGATCGGCGGCGAGGCCGAACAGGTGCACCGGCATGATGGCTTTGGTGCGCGGCGTGATCGCGGCGACCGCCTGCACCGGATCGATGTTGAAGGTCGCCGGATCGATGTCGACGAGTACCGGCCTGGCGCCGGCGCGGACGATGGCGCCCGCGGTCGCGAAAAACGAGAAGGTCGTCGTCACCACTTCGTCGCCGGCCTTGATCCCCAGGGCCATCAGCGCGAGCAGCAGCGCGTCGGTGCCCGAGGAGACGGCGATGGCGTGCGGCACCCCGAGCAGGGCCGCCAGCTCGCGCTCGAGCGCCTCGACCTCGGGCCCCATGATGAACCGCTGGCTGTCGCACACCCGGGTGATCGCGGCAAGAATCTCGTCGCGCAGCGGCCGGTACTGCGCATCGAGGTCGAGGAGAGGTACGCCCATGGTGTGTATTCTACCTACCGCGTGATTTGACCGCCGCGCGGGTCTCGCGTTCGGTCTCGCGCTTCTTGATCGTCTCGCGCTTGTCGTAATCTTTTTTGCCCTTGGCGATGCTGACCGCCACCTTGACCCGGCCGTCCTTGAAATACAGGCGCGTCGGCACCAGCGTCATGCCCTTCTCGACCGTCTTGCCAATCAGCTTCTTGATCTCGGAGCGGTGCAGCAGCAGCTTGCGCTTGCGCAGCGGCTCGTGGTCGGCGTAGCCGCGATGGCTGTACGGACTGATGTGGACGTTGTAAATGAACACTTCGCCGTCCTCGACGCGCGCGAAGCTGTCGCGCAGGTTGACGCGTCCTTCGCGGATCGCCTTCACCTCGGTGCCGAGCAGCACGAGCCCCGCCTCGAACGTGTCGAGCAGATGGAAATCGTGGAAGGCCTTGCGGTTTTCCGCGATGCTGCTTTGCGCTTTTTCGCGCGCGGTCAATTCAGCCACAGGGATTTCGAAGTTCAGCGTTCACAGTTCACAGTTCTGAGTTCACACGTCTGAGCTCAGATTCGAGTTGAGATTTCAGATTTCACGGTTGAGACGTCAGACTTCAGCGTTGAATCAGCCCGTGCCAGCCGCGCGGCGAGCAGCACGGCGGTGATCATGCTTTCCGGGTCGGCAATCCCCTGGCCCGCGATGTCGAACGCGGTGCCGTGGTCGACCGACGTCCGGATGATCGGCAAGCCGAGCGTGACGTTGACCGCCTGGCCGAAGGCGACGAGCTTCACCGGAATCAACCCCTGGTCGTGATAACAGGCGACGACGACGTCGAAATCGCCACGCCTGGCGCGGACGAACACGGTGTCGCCGGGATAGGGGCCGGACACGTCGACGCCGTTGGCGCGGCATGCGGCGATCGCCGGACCGATCGCGATCTCCTCCTCATGGCCGAACAGCCCATGCTCGCCGGCGTGCGGGTTCAGTCCGGCGACCGCGATGCGCGGCCGCGCGATCCCGAAGCGCGGCAGCTCGCGCGCGGTCAAGGCAATCGTCGCCTCGAGCGATTGCTGCGTCAGCGCCTTCGGCACCTCGGCGAGCGCGATGTGCACGGTCGCGAGCACCACCCGCAGGGCCTCGGAATAGAACATCATCGCGACGTGGCTCGAGCCGGTCAGGTGCGCGAGCAGATCGGTATGACCGCTCCACTCGAGCCCGGCGAGGCGGAACGCCTCTTTGTTCACCGGCGCCGTCGCGATCGCCTGCACCTCGCCGCGCCGCGCCGCGTCGACCGCCCGCACGATGACGTCGTACGCCGCGCGGCCGGCGGCGGCGCTCAGCTCGCCGGCAGCGAACGTCCGCGTCGGCGATGGACCGTAGACGATCGGCTCGCAGGCCGCGAGGACGCGCGGATCGGCCGCGGCTTTCGCCGCCACCTCGGGACCGATGCCCGCCGGATCCCCGACGGTGATCGCGATGCGGGGCTTCATTGCGGGCGGCGGATCGCAGACCGCGGATTGGATGGTGGATTCAATGCGCGCACGAGCCGCAGCCCCCCGATCCGCAATCGCCGGAACTGCAGCCGCCGCTCGATCCGCAGCCCGACGGATTGTCGCAGCCGGCCTCGCTGCCGCAACCGCCGTGTTGCACGCCCTTCGCGTTCGGCAGCTCGTAGCGCAGGCAGCACTTCAAGCGGCCGCACAGCCCCGACAACTTCGACGGATTGAGGCTGAGGTCCTGCTGCTTCGCCATCTTGATCGAGACCGGCTCGAACGTCTGCAGGAACGTGGTGCAGCACAGCGGCCGGCCGCAGGTGCCGTAGCCGCCGTACATCTTCGCTTCGTCGCGGACGCCAATCTGCCGCATCTCGATGCGCATCCGGAATTCCGCCGCCAGCTCGCGCACCAGCTCACGAAAATCGACGCGGCTGTCCGCGGTGAAATAGAAGATCAACTTCGATGCGTCGAACGCCTGTTCGACCCGCGCCAGCTTCATGCCGAGGCCGCGGTCGCGGATCTTCAGCAGCGCGATGCGATAGGCCTCCTGCTCGCGGTGCTGATGCTTCAAGCGCGCGACGATATCCTCTTTGGTGGCGACGCGGACGACGCGCTGCGGCGAATCCACCGGCGGCCGCCGCTTGTCGTCGAGCTGCGGAATCGAGCGCACCACGGTGCCGACGGCCGGCCCCCCCTCGGTCTGCACCACGACGCGATCGCCGGGACGCGGCAGCGCCGAACCGGCCGCGGGCAGGTACGAGTGGGCGCGCCCCACGGTCGTGAGCTTCACAGCCACGAGCGGCCCGCGGTCCAGCGGGCTCATAGCTGCAGCACCAGCCAGTCGGCGACGAGCTTGACGCCGGCGTTGCGCTGCAACGCGAGCAGCGCGCGGTCGATCGCGGCGAAGGCGCGTGTGCCGCGCTCGCCGCGATACGCCGTCGACAGGCGCTCGAGCGCGGGACGAACGTCGGTGTTGGCGAGCGTGCGCTCGTCGGCGCCGGTCGACAGCACTTCGACGTCGCGCAGCAGCACGGCCATCGCGCGGAGGTGTGTCGCCAGCTGTTCTCGTTCGCTGAGGCCGCCCGACGCCTTCGCGAGCAGCTCCTTGGCGCCGTCGATGCGCCGCGCCGGATCGGGCTGCGCCGCCGCCTGCGCGAGCACGCGCTGCGCGAGGTCACGCGATTCGACCAGCTCTCCGGCGCTCGCCTGGAGCGCGTGGCCCAGGCTGCCGTCGGCGGTCGCCGCGACCGCGCGCGCTTCGGTTTCCGTGTGGCCGCGCGCCATCAGGGCGGCGGCGATGTCCGCCGCCGACAGGGGCCGGAAACGCAGCTGCGGGCAGCGCGACAACACCGTCGGCAACAGCATGTCGGGGCGCGCACTGACCAGGATGAACACCGACGAAGGCGTCGGCTCCTCGAGCGTCTTGAGCAGCGCATTCTGCGCCGGGTGGACGAGCGCGTCGGCCTGGTCGATGCTGACGACGCGGCGCCGTCCCTCGAACGGCCGGTACTGCGCGCGATCGACGATGTCGCGGACCTGATCGATCTTGATGGCGCCGCTGTCGCCCGGCGCGACGAAAAGCACGTCGGGATGCACGCCGCGCGCGATCCGCGTGCAGGCCGCGCACACGCCGCACGCGTCCGTCGTCCCTGAACCCTGAACCCTGAGCCCTGAACCCGGCTGAATGCAATTCAGCGCCTGCG
>JAOBWF010000388.1 GCA_025463215.1 Acidobacteriota bacterium
GCCGCAGTGCATATGGCGCACGCGCCGAGGTAGCTCATAAGGCTTTGCGTAATATCCCCGGCATTTCGCTTGTTAAGCCATCTGGCGCCTTTTACCTCACTATTACCTTTAACGACTTTACCCTTAAACCCACGCAAACACTCAAAGTAGCTAATGATGGTGCACGCACGATTACCGAAAAGAGAGTAGCAAGCTTTGAGCCGCACAAACAAGACAAACGCTTTGCCTACTACCTCATGGCCGCCTACGGCCTCTGCGTTGTGCCGCTTTCGGGCTTTAACACCACCTTGCAAGGCTTTAGGATGACTTTGCTCGAGGAAAACCAAGAGGTATTTACCCGCACACTCGCGATTTTAGCCGAGGCAATCCCTGCGTATTTGCAGTCTTAACTATGAGCGTAGTAGGTTTTTAAAAGGCTAACTCTAAGTCTAGCTGGCGGGCGCTTAAGTCTGCAGCAACAAGCTTTACTTTTATGCTGTCGCCAAGTGTGTATTTTGTTTTAGTGCGATGGCCTACTAGGGCGTTCTCTTTAGCCGAGTAATTGTAAAAGTCGGTGCCAATAGTGCGTACACGCACTAAGCCCTCGGCGGCGCTTTCTTTGTCTTCAACATATAGGCCCCAATCGGTAACGCCCGAGATAATCGCGTCAAAGGTTTGGCCCACTTTAGGGAGCATGTACTCTACTTGCTTGTATTTAATACTCTCGCGCTCGGCGTTAACAGCCTTAGCCTCTTGCTCGCTTGCGTTGATACACATACGCTCGAGGTTGCTGAGCTCTTTTTTAGTAATTGGTTGGCCGCCTAAGTGCGATGCCAAGATGCGGTGGGCGAGCATGTCGGGGTAGCGGCGGATAGGGGAGGTAAAGTGCGTATAGTACTCAAAGCTAAGGCCAAAGTGCCCGATATTTTTTGTAGAGTAAATTGCCTTAGCCATCGAGCGCAATGTGGCAGTGCGGACCAAGTGCTCCTCAGGCTTGCCCTCGATTTGTTTTAAGAGGCCCTGGATGTCTTTGGCATTTGGCTTCTTTTTATTATGTGCAAAGTCGTACCCCATTGCGCGTACAAACGTGGTGAGCTCTTCAACCCTGTCTACTTTAGGCTCGGCGTGGATACGGTACAAAAAGGTATAGCCCTTCTCCGGCAGTTTCTCGGCAAGTTTAGATACGTAAAGCGAGACCTCGCGGTTGCACAAAAGCATAAACTCCTCAATCAGGAGGTTTGTCTCGATGCGCTCTTTGCGGACTATTTTAATAGGTACGCCTTTTTCGTCTAAAATAAAACGCACTTCGTTATCGCCAAAATCTATTGCTCCTTCGTCTTGACGTTTGCCGCGCATAACGCGCGAAAGGGTTTGGAGGATATTGAGCTCATGGAGGTAGGGGCCTACTTGCTCGTCTAAAACTTTTTGAGCCTCTTCGTAACTAAAACGTTTGTTGGAGCAGATAACTGTTTTTGCAAATTTGCGCTCCAGCACTTCGCCTTTTTTGTTGATAGTAAAAATCGCCGAAAATGCCAACCTGTCTTCGGCCTCTTTAAGCGAGCATACATTGCCAGAGAGTTGGTGGGGGAGCATGGGTATCGTTGCATCAACCAAGTACACGCTCGTGCCGCGTTTTATTGCCTCGTCATCAATTGCTGTACCCGGCACGCAAAAATATGTGGCATCGGCGATGTGCACACCAATTTCAAAGTTACCATCGGGCAACTCCTCAACCGAAAGGGCGTCGTCAAAATCTTTTGCGTCTGCTGGGTCGATGGTAAATGTAATTTTATTGCGCACATCTAAACGCTTTGGGATTTCGCTCGCAATTATTTTTGCATGATTGTCTTCAATGTTTTGTGCCTCTGCTTCAACCGCGTCGGGGAAGGTAGTGCTAAATCCTTGCTCAATAACAATCGCGTTCATCTCGGTGCGGTGCTCGCCGGCAATGCCAAGCTTGCTCGTTATTGTACCAACAGGCTCTTTGCCATCGTCGAACGAAACTAATTTAACAACTACCTTTTCGCCCTCAACATACTCGCTCCCAATGTCTGGCAATGTAATCGATTTATAAAAACGTTGGTCGGCTGGCATCGCAACCATGAGGCCTTGGCGCATTGCAAGAGTTGCAACAAAGTTCTCTTTAGCGCGTGTTAACACTTTAACAACTTTGCCTTTTGGGTGGCTCGGACTGGTGCCACGAGCTGCTGCAGTGCCAGTAATTACGGCCTCCACGGTGTCACCATTGAGAGCACCTCCAAGGCTGTACATGTCTACCTCAATATCCTCGAGGAGCTTCTTGCCATCTTCGGGTAGGGGAAAGGAAACATACCCCGTGCCTTTGCGGGTTACCTGGATAATGCCAGTTATGTGTTTTTTATCTGCGGGGGCGTTAGAGTCAGTCACGTGTGGAGACTATAGCAGAAGTAAAGCAATTTGCCCATGTGTTTGAGTCTGGGCTATCCGAGATATCTATATATAGCAACAAATCTCGGCAGTGGCTGGGTACAAACTTATTTCCTGCCGGGTACTACTTTTTTGCTGCTGCAAAAAGTTTCGGCCTCCCGCCGACGCGGTCCGGAGCCCCTCCAGGTAACAAGTTTGCACCCAGCCCCAACACCCGGCTCCAAAAGCAAAAACTACAATAAAAGTCTAGGTGGGGGCGTGCCGCTTTTTAAGAAGCAAAGCGACTATAAAAAGTGGGGTTAAAGACTTTTATTGTAGTTTTTGCTTTTGGAGACGCCCACTTATCCACACAGCAACATTAGGTGCTTTGGTATAGCGACAGTATTATCAATTGCAGCAGGGCACATCGCACAGGCGATGCGCCCTTATTTTATTGGTCGTATCGCTTGGCGAGATGCTCTCATCTCACCTAATGCCACAACAAGACTCACAGTTAATTGGATATATTTCAGCGGTTGATGCCGCTAAGCTTTTTGGCATGTCCAACGACCATGTGGCTTCTTTGGTACGCAAAGGAAAGGTAGAGGGTATGCTCCTTGGCCGCGTGAGGTTTGTAAAAGAAAGTTCACTTAAAGAATATTGCGCCGCTGCCGAAGCCGAAAAAGCACTTCGCAAAGCAAACCTATCTAATCAAATTAAAAGCGAGTATATCGCGCGCGGTGAAGCCCTTGCAACAACTCCAGCCCCAGCTCCGGTTGCAGCTGCAACTCCTTCTCCAATAGCACTGCCTGCGCCTATAGCTGCTGTAGTTGTAGTTGAGGAGGTGGTGCAAGCTACTGCGCCTGTCCAGCCAGTTCAAGAAGTTTATAAAGAGCCAGTAGAGATCAAAGAGTCTACAGTTAAAAATATCCACCCGGCTGTACGCGCTACAGAGCATCAAGACAATCAGCCCTCGCCGTACTATCAGCCGTTTGCACCGCGCCTTTCTAAAGGTCGCATGCTTGCACACAGAGCACTTAGCTTTGCGGTGCTATGTGCTGTAATCGGAGCAGGCTCGGCATATGCCTCTGATATTCGTGGGGTGCTTACAGTTGTGGCAAATGCATACACAGCGGGTGCTGTAGCCTTTGTACAAGGCACCTACGCAATGCGCGATGCACAAAGTGTTGGGTATCAGCATACAGCGGCTGCATATATTGGTGCGGCAAATCGAGTAGCCGCGTTGCAAAATAAGGTTGCATCGTCTGTTTCACTTCCATCGTTGCCATCACTTGCATCACTATCAATAGTGCCAACAGTTACTCCATGGCACTCGCGCACGGCTCCAACACAAGTACTTACTATAGATGCGCCAAACTTAACCGGAGCCTTGGCATATGCGCAGCAAAAGCTTGAGCAGGCGAGCACTCAGCTACAGGTACCAACAGTACAGGCGCAAGGTCGAGTAGCTATAGCAGAGTTTAAACAGACAGCGTCTGCACAAGTGCAAGCAATGCCGCTTTTTGCGTTTAACGTAACAAAGGCAAGTCAAAACCTAGCTAAGGCTAACGCAGCAATGTTTGGTGCGTATAGCGCAGTTGTAGGGGCTGCTGCAAGTGTGCCAAACTCGGCTCTTACATTTGCCGCTAGTGCATATACAAGCGGCATACAAACCTTTGTACATGGTGTCTATGCATTAGGTAGCGCACAAACAAGTGGCTATCAAAACTTGGGAGCCGCAGTTGCTGCTGTGCTACCTACTAAAACTCAACATGCAAATACTTCAATTGCTTTGCAAAATAAGGCCATCTCGCCAAATGCAGAGGCACAAGTAGCGCTAGCAGATAATCAGCCGGAGCCAACTATTTATCTCACTACTACATATGTACCCGACCAAGCAGAGGTAGCCGAGGCGCCAGCCGCACAAGAGCCTCTTGCACTTGCAGCCGATGCTGTACATAACTATGTACAAAATTACACAGCGCCTGCTATTGAGATACAGCCACTCCAAAACTTTGTATTACCGCATGTAGATGCACCAAAAATATCTTTGCGAGATATTGCAATGGCGTTGCAAAATAAGGTCGTATCGCCTATATCGCGCGTTGCAATAGCAAGCGGCAATACTGCCAATGTATGGGATGCATGGACAAGCTGGCTTGCTAGCGTCTTTTACTACCCAACAGCTCCTGCCCGTACATATGCTGTAGCACAGCCAACTCCTACAAAAACGGTAGTGGTGTATCAAACTGCTCCTGCCTCCAACTTGGGAGTTCAACTCCCAAGTACTCCTACGCAGGTCAAACCTGCGCAAGTTCCAAGTACAGCGCCGCTGGCTAACCTTTCAGCCTATGTAACTCAAAGCTCGCTCGACACTCAGTTTAACCAGCTTTCCAATAACCTAAAGCAGCTTATTTACGCCAACGCAGGTTCAGTAAGCTCGCCACAATCAAGCTCAGGGCAGGGAGGCGCAGTTGGCCAAGGCAATTACAATACCGGCGGCATTACCAACAACATTGCTCTTACAAATATTATCGACCAGCTAAACGGTGTAGCCATTAGTAACTCCACACTTAACAACACCATCTTTACCGGCAGTGTAAGCGGCATCACTGCTGCAAGCTTGCCGCTTATCAACCTCAGCTCTGGCGTGCAAGGCTTGCTTGCAATTGGCAGCGGCGGCACAGGCACAAGCACTGCACCAAGCTACGGCCAGTTGCTCCTTGGCGATGGCAGCGGTGGCTACAATTTTATAGGTACCTCATCGCTTGGCTTTAATGTGTTGCCATATTTTGCCTCATCAACAATCGGCGGCGGCACGCAAACAAGCGGCCTCACTATCAATGGCGGAGCAACAACAACAGGAATCCTTACTGTTGGTAATGGCATCACGGGCACTATCAAACTTGGTGATGCAACAATTTCTAAAACCTCGGGTGGCAACTTTACTCTGGCAGCCAATCTTTATGCGAGTGGGTTAGAGCTTGGCAACAGTTCGAGCAACGCAATTATATTTAGCGACTCTACTAGCAAGCCGCTCGACTTTACGCTTGGCAACGGAAGCCCAAGCCTCTTACGCCTTGCACAAAATGGTCTGCTTGGCCTAGGCACCACGTCGCCGTTTAGTAAATTTGCAATCCACGCAAACAATGGCGACACCAACACAACGCTCTTTGCTATTGCTTCATCCACCAGCAACTCAACTACCACATTGTTTAGCGTAAGCAACACGGGTAATGTGGCAGTGGGCAACTGTACTCCAGGTATATATCAGCTCTGCACCACCGGAGGCATAAATGCGGGTGGGCAAGTTACAGGTACTTCGATCTCAACCGGAGGCAACATCCAGCTCGGCAATAGTTTCGCTCTCTTTTGGAGCAACAGGAGCCAGTTTACTAGCTCAGCCGACGGTCTTATTGCACTCTCAAATAACAACGCTACCGACTTTACCCGCCTCCAGTTTGGCGGCACTACAAGCGCCTTCCCATCGCTTGCTCGCAATGGCACAAGCCTCAACATAATTGCCGCCGATGGCTCGCTTATTGCAAGCCATGGTATTGGTACCACCTCACCATATGCAACCCTCGCTGTACACGCTGCAAATGGCAGCACCAACACAACGCTCTTTGCTATTGCTTCATCAACTGCAAGTGCAACAACAACTTTACTTAGCGTAAGCAACACAGGCCAAGTACAGCTAAACGCAGGCATTGCCGCATCATCTAACACAACCGGTACTCTTGTGGTAACAGGGGGCATTGGAGTAAGTGGCCTTGTGTACGGCGGTGGCGGTGGCGTGTTTGGTAATCAAGTTCAAAGCAGCGGTGCAAGTGCCGGCTTTGCGGCGTACTCAAACACAGGCTACTTTGCAGCAGGAGCTTTCCCTGGCGATACATTTATCTCCCGCGCTAGCGCCGGTGTGTATCAAGTTGGCACAACAGCAACTAACGCAAACGGTACATTGCTTGCTGGTGCTATTGGTGTTGGCACCACCTCGCCGTTTGCACAGTTTGCATTGCATGCAGCAAATGGCTCTACAAACACAACTTTGTTTGCAATTGCTTCTTCAACACAAAACGCAACATCAACTCTCTTTAGTATTAGCAACACGGGCAATATCCTTGCAACAAGCACGGCGCTGCTCCAGTTTGGCGGCACAACATCATCGTGGGCTGCACTTGGTAAGCTTGGCGCTTCCAACACCACGCTCGCAGTGTTGCTCGCAGACAGCTCAAACTTTGGTAACTTTGCTGCAGGTAACTTAAACGCAACTGCAAACCTAAACCTTGGCTCTGGTGGTGCACTGGCATTTACCAACAGCGCCTCCAACCCGGCGCAAGCAGGCTCGCTCGACACAGGTATCTCGCGTGTCTCGGCAGGCGTGCTTGCGGTGGGTAATGGTACGCAGGGCAGCAGCGCGGGCACACTTATTGCCAACACAATTGGCGTTGGTACAACATCGCCATTTGCACAATTTGCAGTACACGCAGCCAATGGCTCTACTAAAACCACACTCTTTGCAATTGCTTCTTCAACTGCGAGTGCAACTAGCACTTTGTTTACAGTAGATAACACTGGCTTGGCAACTATTACTTCAGCAGGTGGAAATGGGTTAGTGGTGAGTGCGAGCGGAGCAACTCGCCTTACGGTTGGTATCAATACTATATTAAATAGTGGCAATCTTGGTATCGGTGTGGCGCCTCAATCAAAACTTGATGTAAACGGAGGTGTTGCAATAGGCTCATATGCAGGAGTTAACGCAGCACCGTCAAACGGCCTCATTGTCTCAGGCAATGTAGGTATTGGCACAAGCACACCAACTAACAAATTACAGGTGTTTGGCGGTGCACTTGAGGTAAACGGCGCCTATACTTCTCCAATCAATCCATCGGGTTCTGTGATTTTGAGCCAGGAGTCTACTTTTGCACAGCTGCAATCGTTTAACTCCAAGCCTCTTGCTCTCAACCCACTTGGAAACAATGTAGGCATTGGCACCACCAATCCATACGGGCCTCTTACTGTTAGAGCTACAAATGCAGGTGCATACGCTCAGGGTATTAACCTCGATGTAAATGATGCAACATTAGGCTCGGCAATTGGTATAGACTTTAACCTCTCAACAAGTAACTTGGGTATTAGTGCGCCGGGTGCACGTATCCAAGCGATACGCGTTGCAAGCGGCGCAGGTGGTGACATTGCCTTTTCGACAAGAAACGGAGGCAGCTCAATTTTGAGCGAGGTTTTGCGCTTGGCTCAGACAGGCAATGTAGGTGTTGGTACCACTTCGCCATACGCACTCACATCTATCCACGCAAACAATGGCGGCACCAACACCACGCTCTTTGCAATTGCTTCTTCGACACAAAATGCAACCACTAAGCTGTTTGCAATTAGTAATACTGGAGCTCTAACTGTGACAGGTGCGGCAACGTTTAACAGTACCCTCAATGCATCAACTCTCACAGGTACAACGATATTTGCAAACAATCAGCTTACTGTTGGTGTAGGCGGGGGAGCAATAGCATTACAAAATCCTGCAACAAACGTACTTTCACTCGATACATTTACTACCGGCAACCTCTCGCGTATTGATATTGGCGGCACCACAAGCGCCTTCCCATCGCTCGCACGCAATGGTACTAGCCTTAACGTAATTGCAGCTGATGGCTCGCTTATTGTGAGCCATGGTGTTGGTACCACATCACCTTACGCAACCCTTGCTGTACATGCAGCTAACGGCAGCACCAACACAACACTCTTTGCAATTGCATCATCAACTCAAAGTGCGACAACAACTTTGTTTGCAGTTACTAACACGGGCCAGGTTGGTATTGGCACAGCAACTCCTACCCACAACCTCCAGATTTTGTCTAACGTTGCTATTGCAGACACCAACCTTAACGCTCAACTATATATACAAAATACACTTGCAACAGTAAGCGGGCATGCCTCCGTAGTTCTCGATAAGGGTACTACAGGTGCTGCAGCCTCATTTGGGTTTAACACAGCAGGAGTGCAACAGTGGGATGTTGGTACGCTCGACAACAACAACTTCCAAATCAGGACACTGTCGCAAGGAGGAGGTGCTACTAATAAAGTACTTACTATCGAGCACGGCGCATCTGCAAACAGTTTGTATATAAACTCTGTGGGCAATGTCGGCATTGGCTCAACAACTCCTTACGGACAACTTTCTGTCAAAGCTACAGGCTCAAATATTGGCTTGGTGGTGCAGGGCAGCAATGGCGCAGCCAATCTGCAACAATGGTTTAGCTCAACAGGTAGCTTAAATGCTGCAATTGGAGATAACGGAAGTTTTGGAATCAAAGACGGCTCAAGACTTTATCTCGATGGTGCGGACCAAACAGGTCAAACATACATAACTGAATCGGGAGGTGTAAACCTTGTCGCAGGTGCAGGGCGCAATGTCATATTTAGCGCCGGCGCCGGCGAGGTGTTCCGCGCTTCAAGCAATGGCAATGTAGGTGTTGGTACCACTTCGCCATTTGCACTCACATCTATCCATGCACAAAACGGCTCTACAAATACAACCCTCTTTGCAATTGCTTCTTCAACACAAAGTGCGACCACAACATTGTTTAGTGTAAGTAACACGGGAGTTGCAACAATTGGCGGCAGTATTAATGTCGCAAGCAGCAATAGCAATGTCATTGGTAATGTATCCTTCTTCTCGGGCGGCAGCACGGCATTTAACGGAGGCACTCTTTCAAACGTCGGGGCTGTCCAAGCTTCAAACGTAGGAGGGCAGTACCTTACATTGACCAGTACTAATGCAACCGGCGGTTTGATTTTTGGCGCTAGCACGCAGGTTGAGGCGGCACGCATTACCCCAACAGGCAACTTCGGCATTGGCTCAACCTCGCCGTACGGCAAGCTTGCTATCAACCTCAATAATGGCGACACAAACACTCTCGCGTTTAACATCGCATCATCAACAAGCAACTCAACCACTACACTCTTTAGTATTGATAACATTGGTAATGCCACGATAGGCAAAAACATCACCTTTAACGGCTCGTTCCTCCTTGGTAACATTGCTGGCGGTTTTGCAATTACCAATGCAGCAACAAGCGGTACTATCCCTAACTTTGCTCCTAACAAGAGTGACCTCACAACAGGTATTGGTGCCAATCAGGCGGGAGTTATTTCTCTTATTACTGCCGGCACCGAAAAACTTACGATTACCAATGCAGGCAAAATTGGTATTGGCACCACCAGCCCATGGGCGCAGCTTAGCGTGCAGGTTAACAACTCAAACGGCATTGGCTACCTCATGACAGGTACCGCAAGCGATGCGAGCGTCGACAACACTGCCGGCGTGGCGCTCGTGCTTAGCCACAACGTAGCAGGCAACAGGCAATTTACATTGGCCGACAGCCTCTCGGGCCTTGGTGTGCGCATCCTTGCAAACGGTATCGATGGATACAACTACCTAAGCAACACAAGGCAAGACCTATTTTTGGGTACTAATAGCACTAACGTAAGTATTAACGGCACATGGTTCCAAGGCTCGACAGGCAACGTTGGTGTAGGCACAAGCACACCATATGCATTGCTTAGCATTGGCGGTAGCTTGGTGCGCTCTCCAGCAACAACTCTCTTTGCAATCGCATCTTCAACCGGCAACGCAACCAGTACCTACATGACAATCGATGCCAATGGCTTTTTGGCAATTGGTAGTGGGGCAGGCGGGCCTAACACCAACATTGCTCCAGGCAGCACATTGCAGCTTGGTAACTCGGGTGTGTTTGCTGTCGACTCTCAAAGCGGTACTACTACTATAAGCAATCTCTCGCTTGGCAATATTGTCTTTGACACTAACGCAGGTATGGTTGGCCTCTCTGATTTGCCTGTCGACTCCGGTGCGGCACTTGGCACAATACAAAGCCAATCAATTTCAATTGGCGGCAACCCACTTATTACCGCCGGTGGTAAAGCCGACGGCGCGGGCGGCCTCACCAACCTTGGTGTAGCAATTGGTACCTCAACAAACCCATACGCTATGCTCCATGTTGTTGGTGCTGATAACGCAGCCGGCACGCTCGCGTTCCTCGCCTCCAACCAAGCATCAACTTCGCTCTTTGCAATTACCAATGCAGGCAATGTGGGTATTGGAACCAGCAGCCCGATGTCCCAATTTACTGTGGCAGGTGGGCATCTTTTGATCAGTAACAATTTTTACTTCCAAGGGCTCGATACAAGTGGTAACACACGTAACTTGCTCGGCATGGATACGCTCAACAACACCCGCCTTATTGCTGGCTCGAGTGGGCTCAATGTCCTCGCAAGCGACCAATCTACATCACGTTTGTTTATAAATTCTGCTGGTAACGTAGGTGTGGGCACCACCTCTCCATACGCTCTCACTTCAATACACGCAGCTAACGGCTCTACCAACACCACGCTCTTTGCAATCGCATCTTCAACTGCAAGTGCAACCACTACGCTATTTAGCGTAAACAACATTGGGCAAACCAGTGTAACAAGTGATACAGGTACATTTGGAAGGCCAACACTGAGGTTTGGTGAAACTAATACTAGTGCTGGTTTTTACAACCCAAGCGGCGGTGGCGGTATCAACGTTACAAATTCAAGTAATATAGCTCAAAACTTTAACACCCAATACTTAGGCAATGTATCAACTGTATCGGGCGGTTCGTATACATGGACAGTTAACAGCAACAATGCACAGCAAGGCAACGACACGGGCCTCTCACGCCTCTCAGCTGGAGTTGTTGCGGTGGGTACAGGTGCGCAGGGCAGTGTGGCAGGTACTCTTATTGCCAACATCATTGGTGTGGGCACATCAACACCTGGTGCTAACTTTGCAGTAAACGGCAATGGCTACTTTACCAACGCGGTTGGCATTGGCTCAACACGCACCGTGCCGGGCCTTACCACAAGTGCGCTTGCTATTGGCAACGTGCTCAGCTGTACCGGCAGCCAGGCTTTGCAAACCGACGGCTCA
>JAOBWF010000069.1 GCA_025463215.1 Acidobacteriota bacterium
GCCGACGTCGTGGACGCACCGGCGGCATCGACGGTGACCGGAGGACCGAACGATGCCGATCCGTCGGTCGTCCTGTCGCAATGGCAGAACAGCGTCGTCTCCGTCTGGATGCCGGAATCGCGCGCGACCGGATTCCTGATCAATGCCGCCGGTCTTGTCCTCACCAACCAACGCGCCATCGGCACCGCCACGGCGGTGCAGGTGCAGCTCGCGCCGACCGTGAAAGTGGCGGCGCGCGTCCTCGTCGCCGACCGCGCGCGCGATGTCGCGGTCCTCTGGATCGACCCGGCCAGGGCGGCATCTCTGCGGCCGGTTCCGCTCGAGTGCGCGGACCGCGCGGCGGCGTCGTTCGCAAGCGGGCAGCGGTTTGTCGCCATCGGGGCGCCGCTGCGCGGCCCGACCGAGGTGGCGATCGGCGACATCTTGCGCGTGGCGCCGCGTGCGGCGGTGGCGGACTTCAGACTCGCGCCAGGCAGCCTCGGCGGCCCGGTCTTCGGCGCCGGCGGCAGCGTCGCCGGCCTCTCCTCGGTGGTCGATGACGCGGACGAGCGAGCGCGACGAGATGCCCGCATCGTGCCGGTTGCCGACGCTTGCGCAGCGGTCGCCTCGGCCGAGAAGGCGATGCCGACCGCGCAGCGGCCGGTCGCGACGCTCCTTCCAGTGGAGCCGTCGGCGCCGTTCCCGGCCGACGCGCTGATCGCGGCGACACCGCGCGGGGAAGCGGCGCAAAGCCTCTACCGCATGTCATCGGCGAACTTCGACGTCACCTTGCTGACGCCGCCGCTGATCTACGGCGCGCAGCACAACACCCAGCAGACGGGCAGGCCGACGGACTTCGGCGCGTGGTCTGACTATTTTGCGGACGGGCCGGCGGTGCTCGCGGTTCGGGTGACGCCGAAACTGGCCGAGAGCTTCTGGACCACCGTGGCGCGGGGCGCGGCGTATACGCAAGGCGTCGCCGTGCCGGCGATCAAGCATTTCAAGCCGGGGTTCTCGCGGCTGCGTGCCTATTGCGGCGAGACCGAGGTGTTCCCGATTCACCCGTTCACGATCGAGCAGCGTGTCTCGGAAACCGATGCCGTTCGCGAAGGTCTCTACGTCTTCGATCCGCAGGCGTTGGGGCCGCACTGCACGTCGGTAAAGCTCGGGCTGTATTCCGAGAAGGAGCCGGACAAACCGGACACGCGTCCGGTGGATCGGCAGCTGATCGAACGGATCTGGCAGGACTTCGCGCCGTCTAGGCCTGGATGATCTTGTTGCGAACCGCGTAGCGGACCAGGTCGCTGATTGATCGAAGCCGCAGCTTCCGCATCAGGTTGGCGCGGTGCGCCTCGATCGTCTTGACGCTGACGTGCAGCTCGGACGCGGTTTCCTTGTTGCTGCGGCCTTCCGCCAGCAGTTGAATGATCTCGCGTTCGCGTGCGGTGACGGCGGCGTACGGATCGCCGCGCTGAGTATCGCGCCGCTGCAGGTAGTCGTCGAGCACGAACTCCGCGACCGTGGAGGTGAGAAACGGCTTGTGCTGGCGAAGATGATCGATCGCGGCGATCAGGTTCTGATCCGCGTCCGACTTCAGCACGTAGCCGCGCGCCCCCGCACCCAGGACGTCGCGAGCGAGCTCCTCGGAATGGTGCATCGTGAGAACCAGCACCTCGGTGCGCGGCGCCTCCTTCAGGATCTGGCGCGTCGCCTCCAGACCATTCAACTCCGGCAGACTGAGGTCCATCACCACCACGTCCGGCTGCAACGCCCGCGTCATCTCCACCGCCTCGCGGCCGGTCGTCGCCTCGCCGACGATCTCCCAGTCTGGCTGCGATTTGAGCAGCGAACGCACGCCGCGCCTGACGACCGCGTGATCGTCGACGATGAGAATGCGCAGCGTCGTCATTGCGGCGCCTCGATCGGCATGCGCACCGTCAGCCTGGTTCCCGCGGCGCCGGAGGCGATGTCGAGCCGGCCGCCGAACTGCTGCAGCCGCTCGCGCATGCCGGCGATCCCGACCCCCGGCGCACCGGCGTCGGTGGTCAGCTGCGCGACGAGCTGCGGCGCCATGCCGTGACCGCAGTCTTCGATTTCGAGAAGAAGATCCGGACCGTCGATGCGGAGATGAATCGCGGCGGTCGGGCTCTCGGCATGATGGTGCACGTTCAGCAGCGCCTCCTGGACGACGCGGAACAGCGCGGTTTCCACGTCCTGCGGAAGGCGCGGAAACACCTCCGGCAGATCGAGATCCACCGTGATGCCGCTGCGCGACGAGAAGCCCCCCGCGTACCACCGCAGCGCCGACAGCAGTCCGCCTTCGTCGAGAAACGGCGGATGCAGCACGTACGAGAGCGTGCGGATGCCGGTCATCGAGCGCTCCGTAAGGTCGATGCTCTCGGCCAGGATCCATCGGTCGGCGTCGGACAGGCCGGTTCCCGCGCGGGCCAGCGCGGCGAGATGCATTTTCAGGGCGGCGAGATCCTGCGCCGTGGTTTCGTGCAGCAGCTGTGCGATGCGGCGTCGCTCCTCGTCCTGCGCCCGCATCAAGTTGCCGGTCAGGCCGCGCAGCCGGTCGAGTGACTCGTGCAGCTTGCGCTCGGCCTCGATCCGCGAGGACACATCTTCGTTGACGATCACGGCGCCGGTCACGCGCCCTTCGTCATCGGCAATCGGCACCGCCGAATTCTGGATGGTCTTGCGCACGCCGTCGAACGCCTCGATGTCGACCAGTTCGTTGACCGACGTCTCCCCCTCGCGCAGGGCGCGGGCCGACGCCCAGCCGTCGCGCGTGACCGGTTCGCCCGTACCGTGCCACCAGGCCTTGCTCCGCGCGTAGCGTTCCTCGCCGGAACGAATCCGCTCGCCCCAGATCCGCAGCGACGCGGGATTGGCGAGGATGATGTCGCCGGCGCGATCGACGACGAGGACGCCGACCGGCAGGGCATCCATCACCAGACGCAGGAGCCGCTCGCTGTCGCGCAGCGACTGCTCCGCATGGTCGCGCTCGACCGCGATGCAGGCGAGATGGGTCGCACGCTCGACGAGGGCGCGGTCCCGCTCGTCCGGCGGCCGTGGTTCCCGATCGACGACGGCGAAGGTGCCGAGCGCGCGGCCGTCGCTGCTGAAAAACGGCGTCGACCACACGCTCGCGATCCCGGATGCGGCGGCCGCCTCGCGCCACTGTGCATACAGCGGGCTCGCGATCACGTCCGGCACCACGATCGGCTGCCGTTCGTGGATCGCTTTGCCGCATGCGCCGGCGGTCGGCGTCACGGCGAACGATTGCGTCGCCTCGCGCCAGACGTCAGGCAGGTGCGGCCCGGCTCCGCACGAGAGCAGGGCGCCATCGCGGCTGACGACGAACACCGCGGAGACCAGCCCGCTTTGCTCGTCGATCACGCGGCACAAGGCGTCGAGCGTCTCGGCCAGCGGCGCGCCCGTGGCGATCAGCTCGAGGACCCGCCGCTCTCCACCGAGGAGCGTCTCCGGATCCGGCAACTCAGGAATCGGCTGTGCGGTCATAACGGCTTCGGCTGACGCGATGCCGGTCTCCAACGTTACACCCGCCCGTTGGCGCACGAAAGGATTACTACCTAATCGGGACTAGGTAGTCGCGCCGCGCGATTTCAGCAGTGCCCCCGATGGTTCGCGGCGGCGGCAGGCGGTTGAATGGATCGTGTGAGTAGGACAGGCGCCTGGTTAACGCAGATGCCGGCGGGTCGACATGGCAGCTGACCTGCGGGCGACAGTGCTGGTGGTCGACGACGACGCCGCGGTCGCGCAGACGCTGGCGCGGATGCTGCGTGCCGCCGGCTACCGGGTCGCGACCGCGCTCGATGCGGAGAGCGGCTGGCGTGCCTTCGAAGCCGTCCGCCCGGATGCGGTGCTGCTGGATTTGAACATGCCGATAGTCGACGGCCTCGCGCTCCTGCGGCGGCTGCGGCTGTTCGAAACCGGGAAGCGGACGCCGGTGGCGATGGTCACCGGCAACTATTTCATCGACGGCGCCATCGTCCGCGAATTGCAAACGCTTGGCGCGGTCGTTCACCTCAAACCGCTCTGGTGCGACGATCTCGTCGTCATCGTCGAGCGGCTGCTTTCGCGGCAGGACTGATCGCGGCGGGGCGCCGCGTGTCCGATTTAGCTACGCTCGCCGCCAGCACAACATATTTTCTAACGGCCGAATCGCGCCCGATCGGCGCGCGTAAAATAGACGCGTTCCTCGTCAGCTGCTCGTTTCTGAAGGGCGCGCTCTCCATGCGCAGCGTGTCGACGTCCCGCGATCGAGTGGTGCTGCTGGTCGAGCCCCATGCCGACACTCGCGCCATGTATGCGGAGTTCTTTCATCACGAAGGGCTGCCGCTGACGTGCGTGTCGGACGCCGCGCAGGCGCTGCGGGTCGCGCCGCGGGCGGCACTCATCGTCACCGGACTTCTGTTGCCTGGCGCGGTCGACGGCTTCGCCCTGATCGCCCGGCTCCGGGCGGACGCCGCCACCGCGCGGACGCCGATCATCGTCGTGACGGCGTGCGCGTGGACGAGCGAGCGGGTGCGCGCCGAGCAGGCCGGCTGTGATGTATTTTTAGCCAAGCCGTGTCTGCCTGACGATCTCCTGGCCGCGGTCCGCCGGTTGCTCGTGCCGAAGCGATTGCAGCACGTCCGCGGCAAGGCCGCCAAGTGCCGGGGGGGCAGCACCAACGCGCATCGCGCGGACGGCCGAAAGCGCGGCCGCCACTAACCCCGGCCGCGACGAGCGTCGCACGAACGCGCATAGCGCCTGACACCATTCGCGCTCGTATGGCACCCGTCTCACCCGGCTTTGGCGCCGGCCCGGCTCCGCCAGCAGTCGCCGCCGCTCCGCTTGGCCTCGTACAGCGCGCGTCAGCGCGCCGCAACACCGCTTCGACATCACCGGTCGGTGGACGCCACGGCCGCGAGGCCGATGCTGCACGAGCAACCCACCGTGGTGTTTACGCCGTCGTGTCGCGCCGTGTGCGCCCGCGCGGCGGTGCTAGATCTCTTCGCGCGATGACCCGTCTGCCTCAGGGTCGTCCCGCTTCCTCGCGGCCGCGATCACTTCGAGGGTTTTTCCCACCGTCAGCGGATCGACCGGCTTGACCAGATGCGCGATGAATCCGGCGCCGCGCGTCCGGATGCGATCCTGTTCCTGTCCGTATCCGGTTACGGCGACGAGCACAAGCCGATCGAGGCCTGGCAGCGCGCGCAGATTCGCGGCGAGCTCGTAGCCGTCCATCACCGGCAGACCAATGTCCAGGAGCGCGACGGCCGGGCGCTCGCGGCTGGCGAGCTCGAGCGCGTCGGGGCCGTCGTATGCGACGAGCGCGCGGTGTCCGGCCGCCGTCAGACATTCGGCGAGCAAATCGGCGGCATCGCGATTGTCGTCGACCACGAGCACCTGCAGCGCCTCGATGTTGGAGATCCCTGCAGGCGCAACACTGCTCGACGGCAGCAATGACTGCGGGCGTCGCGCCGCCGGCAGCCGGACGACGAACTCGCTGCCCTGCCCCGGGCCGGCGCTCGACGCGGACACGGTGCCGCCGTGCGATTCGGTGAGGCTCTTCACAATCGTCAGGCCGAGGCCAAGGCCGCCGCCCGCGCGATCGGATCCCTGCTCGCCCTGCACGAACAGATCGAACAGCCGCGGCAGCAGGGCGGCGGAGATGCCGATGCCGTGGTCGCGTACGCGCAGCACCACCATCGGTCCCTCGAGCGTCGCCCGCGTCTCGATTTCTGCACCGTTCCCGCTGTACTTGGACGCATTCGTCAGCAGGTTGGCCACCACTTGCGCGAGCCGCACCTCGTCGCCGTCCACCTGCAGATCGCCGGGAATGTCGGAATCGAGCCGCTGCGCGCGCGATTCGAGCATCGGCGACGCCATCTCGATCGCCTTGGCGACGATGTCGGCGAGCCGCAGGGTCTTGCGCCGGAGGTCGATCTTGCCGCGCGTGATCCGCGAGACATCGAGAAGATCGTCGACCAGACGGACGACGTGGCGCACCTGCCGTTCGATCACGGCGCGCTCTTTCGTGAAGACGTGCTCGTCCTTGAGGCGCATCAGCTGCAGCGCCGTCACGATCGGCGACAGCGGATTGCGCAGCTCGTGCCCGAGCATGGCGAGAAATTCGTCTTTGGCGCGATTGGCCGCCTCGGCGTCCTGCCGCGCGGCGTGCTCGCGGGCGAGAAGGTCGGTGCGCTCGATCGCCGCCCGCTCGAGGGCCTGTCGCGCAATCACCTGTTCGGTGACGTCGCTGGCGTACACCATCACGCGATCGACGGTGCCATCGCGGCTGGTCATCGGCGCGTAGATGAACGTGATGAAGCGATCCTCGACCTGGCCGCGGCCGACGTCGATCTGCAGCAGCCGCTCCTGGGCGACGTGCGGCACGCCGGTGTCCATGACCGCGAGGAGGAGCTCTTCGAACCCCTGGCCCCGGGCGTCCTCCAAGGCGTCGAACACGGGCGTCCCCGAGACGATGTGACGGCCGACCAGCTCCTCGTACAGCCGGTTCGCCATCTCGAAGATCAAGGCGCGGCTCCGGACCACGCAAATCGCCGCGGGGGCCTGCATGAACAGGTCGTACAGATTGGCGCGCTCGCGCTCGATCGCGCGGCGGGCATCGGCGAGCGAAAGCTGGGCGCGAATCCGCACGATCAGCTCACGTGCCGCGAACGGCTTGGTCAGATAGTCGTCGGCGCCCGCGCTCAGCCCGTCGAGGCGTGCCTCCTCGTCGGCCCGCGCCGACAACATGATCACCGGCATCGACGCGAGCGCCGGATCCTGGCGGACCCGCGCCAGCAGCTCGAAGCCGTCGAGCCCCGGCATCATGATGTCGGTCACGATCAGATCCGGCGGCCCCGCGGTGATCTGGTGCAGCGCGGTGGTGCCGTCCGGTGCGGTCGAGACCTGCCAATGGTCGCGCAGCAGTGCGGCGACGTATTCGCGCATGTCGGCGTTGTCGTCGACGAGCAGGACGTGGCGGCGGGCGGCGGACGGCTCGGCGTCGAGTTCGCGCCGCGAATTGATCGCCGCGGTGACGACATCGGCGCGCGGCGCGTCCCCCGGCCCCGGCAGCCATCGCAGCGCTTCCTCGACATACGCGCCGGCGGTGACCGCGGTCGACACCAGCGTCCGCATCGTGCCGACCTTCTGCGCGTCGAGATGCGCGACGCCACCCGGAATGCGCACGACGAACTCGGTGCCGTGGCCGACGCGGCTGCGCGCGTCAATCGTGCCACCGTGAATGTGCACCAGCTCCTTCGCCAGCGCGAGTCCGATACCGGAGCCCTCCTGCGTGCGCGCCCGGCGATTGGAGCCCCGGTGAAAGCGATCGAAGATCCGCGGCAGCTCATCGTCTGGAATGCCGACTCCGGTGTCGGTGACCGTGAGCTGCGCCGCGGCCCCGGTCCATCGCAGCGACACGTCGATCGTCCCCTCCAACGTGAACTTCAGGGCGTTCGACAGCAGGTTGAGCACGATCTTTTCCCACATGTCGCGATCGACGTAGAGCGGTTCTGGCAGGGTGGGGCAGTCGACGTTCAGGCGAAGGCCGGCGCGTTCGGTCGCGGAGCGGAATACGCTCGCGAGCTCGACGGTGAGGTGCGCCAGATCGGTCGGCTCGTACACCGCGTCAATCCGTCCCGCCTCGATGCGCGAGAAGTCGAGCAGGGTATTCACGAGTCTGAGCACGCGCTGCGTGTTGCGATCGAGCAGCTGCAGTTCCTGCCGCTGGCGCGGCGTCGCATCGCCGGCGAGCAGCGCCTCGATCGGCCCGAGCATCAGCGTCAGCGGTGTCCGGAACTCGTGGCTGATATTGCTGAAGAACGCCGTCTTGGCACGATCGAGATCCGCGAGCGCCTCGGCGCGGCGGTGCTCCTCGGCGCGGGCGCGCGCGTTCGCGATCGCGGTGGCGACATGATCGGCGCACAAGGTCAGGAATTCCTCATAGGCCGCATCGTAGGCGCGCCGCGGGCTGATGCCGACGATGAGCGCACCGTACGGCTGTGCGAGATTCGGCCGGGTGATCGGGATCACGGCGGCGGCGTGCACCGGCTCGGCCCAGGCCGCCGCCACCAGCGGGCCGACCCGATCGGCGACGTCGGTGACGAGGATCGGGCGCGGCGCGTCGACGATCGCCGACAGCGGCCACGGCGAGGGCGCCTGGTCGAACGCGATCGTCTCCGGCACGGCGCTCGATCCGCCGGCCAGACCACACAGCGAGGCCAGCTGCGCACCGGCGCCCTGTTCGTCGAACGCGTAGAGCAACGCAAATGGAATGTCGGCGGGATTCAGCGCCAGCGTCGCTGCCGCGTCGATCCACGCGGGCGTTTCGTCGGTGGTGCCGGCGGCACGCGCGGCGAGGTCGCGCAAGGTGCGGAGGCGGCGCTCGCCGAGCACGCGGGCGGTGGTTTCGGCGACGGTCACCAGCACGCCGCCGACGTCGCCGCTTTCGTCGCGCACCGGGCTGTACGAGAAGGTGAAGAAGCACTCTTCGAGATAACCGTTGCGGTCGAGCGGCAGCATCCAGTCGTCCGAGCCGACGGCCTCGCCCCCCATCACCTGATCGAAGAGGGGACCGATGATATGCCAGCTCTCCGCGAACGTCTCGCTCGCGCGCTTGCCGATCGCCGGATGCTTGGTCGCGCCGAGGATCGGACGGTAGCGATCGTTG
Organism: Acidobacteriota bacterium; assembly: GCA_025463215.1. Lineage (GTDB taxonomy): Bacteria > Acidobacteriota > Vicinamibacteria > Vicinamibacterales > CAVVIG01 > CAVQFC01. The sequence continues at coordinate 8,672 of JAOBWF010000069.1, forward strand.
TAGAACTGTACGTAGTCGCGGCCCCACGCGATGTACATCCCGAAGTGCGAGTCGAGCAGGATGCTGAGCGCGGTGCGGAGGCTTTGCGGCCAGGTGGTGGTCGGTCCGAGCGCCGAGGTGCTCCAATCATGGGCGCGCATGAGCGCGCCCATATCGCCGCCGCCCTCGAGCGGCCGAATACTCTTCGTGGGTTCCATGTGTGCGGCGCGACTGCGCGGTGGTCGAAGTATAAAACTACTTCGCGGCAGTTGTGTGGACGCGGTCGTGCCGAAGCTCAGCTATGGCGCGCCGTTGACGCGGCGCCCACGCGAGGACTGCCAGCATCGCGACGCCGACGAGTCCCAGGACGCGCGCCGCGACGTCGACGCGATCGAGCACGTAGACCAGATCGAGGCGCGCCGCCCCGGGCGGAATGCGCACGCGCATATAGCCATCGTCGGTGTGGACGATCGGCACCGCGGCGCCGTTCACCGTGGCACGCCAGCGCGGAAACCAGTTGCGGCGAACGACGGCGTCGCCACCTGCGCTCGTCCCCTCGGCGGTGAGGGATGCATTGGCGATCTCGATGCGGGCCGGCGCGCGCCCGGCGAGCGTGATCAGACCGACCGGATCGATGACCGTGTACAGACCGAACGTGCCGCCGAACACGCGCCGCAGTGCCGGCGCCTGATCCGCGCGCGGCTGCATCGCGCGCGCGACCACGACCGCGCCGATCGCGTTGCGATCCAGATAGGCACGGTCCCACGCCTCCCCGATCCGGTCGGGATCGAACTTCGATGCGCGTTCGGGATCGTAGGGCCCGGGGTGCTGCGTGTGCCAGTACCACATCCACTCGTCGTAGAAGAACAGGCGATCGAGCCGGACCGGCGCCCACAGCTGCTGATGGCCGGCAATCGCGCTCCCGGCGACGAAGATCGCCGTCCCCGGCGGCGCCTGTTCTCCCGCGACGGTCAGGACCTGCTGAAAGGTCGCCATCTCCGCCACGCCGGACCGCTGCACCGGGTACAGGCCCCTCGACCAGAACGGCATCAGCCGTTCGGGCCCGAGAAAGATCACCAGCATCGCGCCGACGACGACCGCCTGCGTCGTCGTGGCGGCCCAGGACGGCATCCGCCAGCGGGCGGCGGCGACGGTCGACGCCGCCGCGAGACCGACGGCGGCGGCGTAGATCGTCAGCAGCCGCTGGACCGGCATCAGCCGTGTCGCCTCCAGTTGCTGAATCCACGTGTCCGCGCCGGAGCTGAAGAAGACGGTCACCGCCGCATACGCGAGCAGCGCGACCGCCACCGTTCTCGTGATCACATACCGTCGCGGCAGCACGCACGCGGCCACCAATCCGGCGATCGCCAGCGCGAATGCCGGCGCCGACACCGCGTCGATCGATGCGGCGACGTAGTCGGGCACCGATCCGTACGACGTGTAGCGGACGAAATAATAGAGCTCGCGAAACCGAACCAGCGACGTGAGCTCCGGCGCCGCCAGCAGGGCGGCCACCGCCGCGATCGCCAGCAGCCGCCACGTCGGGCGCCGCCACGTCCCGCGCCATCCCGCGACCGCCCACGCGGCGCCGACGCAGACGATCAGGCCGATCGCGCTGCGCGGGTTGC
>JAOBWF010000090.1 GCA_025463215.1 Acidobacteriota bacterium
CGCGCGGTTGTCGGCGACCAGCGCCGGCGCGTACAGCTGCACGTCGGGCATGCGCGCGTAGGCGATCTCCGGATGCGTGACCTTGACGACGTACGAGAGGGCGTTGCCGATCTGCCAGTTGACGTCGGCGAGCAGGATGTCGCGCCGATCGTCGAGCCCCGCTGTCAGCGCTTCGACGACCTCCGCCGGCCGCGTGTCGCGGCTCCGATCGAGCGCGGGAAAGTCGTGCCAGACGCGGACGCCGGCATACAGGGACAACAACGCGGCCGCGATCGGCACGCCGGCCGGCAGCGCCTGTCCTGCGAGGACAAGCCCCGGGGCAGCGAGCAGCGCGAGCACGAAGTGCGACGGCAGGTAGAAGACGTGCGCGTCGCCGACGTTGTAGCTGTACGCGAACGCGAGGTTGGCGGCAAACAGCGCGGCCATGAGGATCGCGCGCCGCCCGTTGACCAGCGTCAGCCGCACAAGCCCCGCGGCCCCGAGCATCGGCCCGGCGATTCCGAACTGCTGCCGCAGATCGAACCAGTACATCGCGGCGTGGTCGCCGAGCAGCGCCCGCGGCACGTTCATGACCATCGTGTCACGCCAGTCCGACTTGGTGACGTCGAACCAGAAGCGCTGCAGCGCGTCAGCCGGGCCATGCGGCGGATCGGGCAGCAGCCACAGCGTCCGCAGGTTCCAGCCATACTGCAGCGCGCCGGCGACGGCACAGAAGACCGCCGTCGCGATGACACGCGGCGTCAGCATCGACCGCCAGCCACCGGGCGCGGCGAGCAGCAGGAACAGCGTGTAGCCGGGCAACAGCAGGATCATCGACAGGTGGTTGCCGAAGCCGAGCGCATAGACGGCGAAAAACGCCAGCAGCCGGCGGTGGCTGGGTGCGTTCGACCAGCGCAGCAGCAGGAGCAGCGTCAGCGCGGCGAGGGCGATGTGGAGGGCGTAGACCTCGGCGATGACCGCCTGGCTCCAGAACGTGTACGACGCCGCGAAGAGCAGAGCCGCGGCGATCGCCGCCGCGACCGAGCCGGACAGTTCGGCGGCGACGAGCACGAACAGGCCGCACGCGATCGCGCCTTCGATCGCCGACGCGAGGTTCAGCGCGTGCGCCGGTTCGCCGCCGGTCAGCCACAGCGACAGCGCGCCGAGCGCGAAATAGAGCGGGTAGCCGTCCCGCGGCGTAATCAGCGGCGAACCGACCATCGTCTGGAACGATCCGGTGTCGCCGAAATCGACGCCAGGCAGCAAGGTGGCGCGATACAACGCCAACGCGATGACCCCGACGACCAACGCGGCGAGCAGTCCGCGGCGTGTCATCGGGCCCGATCGATCAGGGCGTGCCGCGCTTGGCGGCGATGACGCGGCGGACGTCTGCGAGCGGCCGGGTGTTCAGGACGTGGCGCGCTTCGACCCAGCCGCGCCGCGCGGTGACGAGGCCGAGCTCCATCTGGCGGCCGAGCATTTCCGAGCGGTGGCAGTCGCTGTCGATCGACACCGTGACGCCGGCGGCGATCGCGCGGCGGGCGAGGCCGCCGTCCATGTCCAGGTGCGACGGCGCGCCGTCGATCTCGAGCACGGTGCCGGTCTCCACCGCGAGCGCGAAGACCCGGTCGTAGTCGAGATCGTAGCCCTTGCGCGTCGGCACGATGCGGTTGGTTGGATGGGTGATCAGCGTCACCAGCGGATGCTTCATCGCCGCGGCGTAGCGGTTCAGGAGTTGCTCGGGGCTGTGGCCGGCGCGCTCGTGCAGCGACGCGAGCACGATGTCGAGCGGTTCGAGGACCTTGTCGGGGAAATCGAGGCGGCCGTCCGGCAGGATGTCGACTTCGCAGCCGTGCAGGATCGCGATGCCGGGGAACCGCTCGCGCGCGCGGGCGATTTCGTCCGCCTGCTTCTTGACGCCGTCGGCGGTGAGGTTGCGCGCCGCCGCCGAGTGCGGCGAGTGGTCGGTGATCGCGAGGTAGTCGTAGCCGAGCGCGACGCACTCTTCGACCATCTGATCGATCGAATCGCGGCCGTCGCTCCACGTCGAGTGCATGTGGAGATCGCCGCGAATGTCGGCGCGCGCCACGAGCGCCGGCAGCGCCCCCCGGCTCGCGGCCGCGACCTCGTCGTCGCCGTTGCGAATCTCGGGCGGGATGACGGGCAGTCCGAGCGCGGCGTAGATGTCCGCCTCCGCCGCCGCCGGGGTGAAGGTGCCGTCCGCGCCGTGAAGGCCATCCGCTTTCAGCGTCCACCCCTTCGCGGCGGCATGCGCCTGCAGCGCCTCGAAGTGACCGCGCGAGCCGGTGAGATAGAGGAGTTCGGCGCCGGCGTTTGCGGGCTCGGCCAGGCGGATGCCGATCTGCACGCGGTCGGCGAGGACATAGAGGCGGCGCGCGCCGCGATGGAGCACGTGCGACGCCGATGGCAGCGCGAGCACCGCCTCGATCGCGGCCTCTGGTTGATCCGTCGGCGCCAGGATCTCGATGTCGCCCACCATGTCCTGGCCGCGCCTGAGCGACCCGACCGGCGTCGCCCACGCGACGCCGGCGGCGCGCAACGGTTCCAGCACGGTCTCGGCCAGGGCCACGGCACGGCCGAGCGGGATGCGCGGAATGCGGGCGCGCAGCGCCGGCAGCGCAGCCACCACCGCCGCCTCGACGTCGGCGTTCACACCGGCGATTGTCCGGAGCTTCTGTTCCGCGGCGGCGTCGGCGATGTCGGCCACCGCGGTGACGCCAAGGGCGCGATGAATCGCGCCGAGCTGCTCAATCGTGACCGCCCCCGATTCGAACAGCCATCGCAGATCGGCCGGCAGATCGGCGACCGCCGACTCCACCAGCACCCAGCCGCCGGCCTCGTAGATCTGACGCAGGCGTTTGAGGATCTCCGGATCGATGCCCGCCGGCGGATCGGCGAACAGGGGACCGGCGTCGCCGTCCGACTCGATGCCGCGCTCGCGCACGAGGTCGCGCGCGCGGGACCACAGCGCGGCCTCGGCGGTGTCCCCGCGCATCGTGGCTAACGATGCGAGCTGTTCGAGTGTCTGATGGAAGGGCGACACAGATGTCGCGCGGCAATCGCCAGGAGCGGCCGGCTAGCCTTTCAACGCCCCCGGTTCTGGCGTGGCTTGTTTCGGCGCGTCCTTGGTGTCGACCGGCAGATTGGCGGCGAGCCAGTCGGCGATGCCGCCCTTGAGCGCTGAGGCCTTGTGTCCCAGCCGGATCAGGCGCGCCGCGATTTCGGAGCTTGCGATCTCGTTCGGATCCGAATCGTAGACGACCACCTCGCTGCCCGCGGGCAGCGACGGCGATGCGCCTTCGGTGAACCGGATCGATCCCGCCAGCTTGACGGTGCTGTGTTCGAAGGGATATTTGAGCCGGCCGTCGACGATGACGACAGGCGCGCCGCTATCGAGGCGCGCTTTCAGCTCTTCTTTCGTGATGCGGGGAACCGGCACGGCTGTTATTGTGATCGCGCCGTCCGCGGACTGTCAACCTGCCGCTTAGTTCGCGGTCGCGCGGTCGAACGGAATCACACGGCCCGGCGGCGGCGCCGGTGCCCGCGAGGCGACCGCCGGCCGCGGCGCGGTGGTGTGAAACTTCGCTTCGACGGCCCAGCCGGACGAGCGCTTACCGCAGTGGACGCAGCGCAGGAACATCGCGCCGGGCTCGCACCACATGCCGTAATCGTGACGGCCCGACAGATAGCAGTTGATCAAATTCCACATGGCAGCCTCATCACACTCGCCGGGTTCGGTCACTCCACCTATCGCAAAGGAAGTACCGTATTTGAATTGGCTTCCGGCACATCGGCAACACCCCGGAAAACTTTGGGGTTTTTGGCGAAAAGAGGATCAAACCGCGGGAAATATGGCTCCCGGCCACGTGTGCCAGGCTTGGACACGTGAAGAACTATCACGTACAGTTCTGTAATGGCCAGACAACTGGAGCTGAAGGGACGCAGCTTCTGGATCCTTTCCGAACCCCACGATACGGGGTGGAAAGCTGCTGTCGTCGAGATCAGAGGCGACAACGAGGAAGCGGTCGGGATCGACGCCACCGGCGAGACGCGCGGCGCCGCCGATGACGCGGCCGAGCGGAAGCTGCGCCGCCTGATCCAGGCTTACTGAGTCGGTAACGCCGCACGCCGGGGCGCCACCGCCCAGGCGATGCCGATGCTCAGCAGGTAGAGCACGATCATCGGCGCCGCGAACACCGTCTGGTTCCACGGATCGCCGGTGGGCGTGAGCACGGCGGACAGGATGAAGATGATCAGGATCGCGTATTTGATGTTCGTCCACAGCAGCCGCGCCGACACCAGCCCCATCTTCGCCGTGAAGAACACCACGGTCGGCATCTGAAACACGATCGCCATCCCGAGCAGCATCTTCACGTAGAGATCGAAGGCGGTCTCCACCTTCGGCATGAACTGCAGATCAGGGCTGCTGAACGTCCCGAAGAACTCGATCATGTACGGGAAGACGATGTAGTGGCTGAAGAGCCATCCGGCCACGACGCCGGTGGTCGACATCAGCACGAACGGCACCGCGAACTTCTTCTGGTTCGTGTACAGCGCCGGCGCGATCAGGCGCCACACCTGAAACAGGATGAACGGCGACGCGAGCGCGACGCCGGCAATCAGCGCGATGTTGATGTAGAGCGAAAAGGCTTCACCCGGCGCGGTGTAGACCAGCTTGGTGCCGGGCGGCAGCGCGCGCCGCATCGGCGCGAAAATGAACGCGACGATCCGATCGATCTGCGTGAAGGCGACGAGCACGCCGACCGCGACCGCGAGGCACGCGCGGACGACGCGCTTGCGGAACTGCTCGAGCAGATCGAGCAGCGACACCCCCGCCCAGGGCGGGCGATAGCCGTCCCCTTCCGGGTTGTACCAGTTCCCGAGCGCGGGCTCCATGCAGCGATTTTAGTCTGAAACTAACGCGCCGCCCGGAGGACGGCGAACGCATTCCGCCGCCAGAGCAGCTCGACGCGAAAGCCGGCGCCGCGCAGCAGCGCGATCTCGGCGTCGAGCGGCACGTAGACGTCCTCGTGCGACCACGACATAAGGAAACCCTTGGCACGCGCCGCGCTGTAGCTCGCGCGCAGGTGCGCGCGCCAGGCGTCGAACTGCGCCGCTCGGACGCGGGCATCGCGCGCCGGCTGGCAGTCGACGCTCATGAAGACGCCGCCGGGCCGGAGTGCGGCGCGGATCCGCCGATAGAGTGACGCCTTCGCCGCGCGCGTGCGGACGTGGTGCAGCGCGAACGAGGCGGCGGCGACGTCGCATGCCGGCAGCGGCGCGTGCAGAAACGAGCCGGCGATGAAGGTCGCGCGGGCGCCGAGCCGCCGCCCAGCCAGCGAGAGGATCTCGGGATCGACGTCGATCCCGACGATCCGCGCGGCCGGCGCCCGCATCAGGCAGCGCGACGAGAGGGCGCCGGTGCCGATGCCCAGGTCGACGATCGTCCGCGCCCGTGGCGGGATGGCCAGGGCCGCGACGTCCAGCATCTCCTCGTAGTGGGGGATGAAGGTGCGGATCCGCGAGTCGTACTCCGTCAGCGTGATGCCGAGATGCGAGGCGACGCCCATCGCGATAGGTTAGCGCACGGCGGGTGCGTCGGGTGCGTCCCCCTGGTGTCCGCGCCTCGATCTGATACCCGGAGCATCGGAGCACCGGCAGGACCGGGTAGCGTCTGAACGCGGGGTCCGTTTCCGACAGCGTGCACAGATAGAACCTGGAGCCGCGCGACGAGGTGATGATCTCGGCGAACCGGCACGAGGCGCACAGCCCGGCGCGGTGCTCGTCGTCGGCATCGTCGAGGCGGTGCGGCGGCGGGGTAGCCATTGAAAAACGGCGACGATCAGTGCGCGTCCTGCGCCGCGGCGAGCTCCGCAAGTCGCCGCCGTGCCTCAGGATTGCGCGGGTCGAGCGCCAGCGCCTCGTGAAAACGTCTCTTCGCTTCCTGGACGCGACCCAACGCCTGGAGCGCGATCCCGAGGTTCGTCAGCACAAAGGCGTTCGGCGGCCGATGGAGCAGCAACTGCTCATAGTGCGCGCGCGCACCGTCGAAATCCCTCTGCTGCAGCAGGATGAATCCGAGATTGCCGTGCAGGTCCGGGTTGTCGGGATCCAGCTGCAAGGCCGACTGGAACTCCGCGACCGACTCGGATCGCTTGCCCTGCTCTGCGAGCGAGAGCGCAATGAGATTCCCGGCGAGGACACGCTGGTACGTCGTTCCGGGTCTGCCGCCAAGACGTTCGACGAACGCCCGCAACGGTGTCACGCACTCGCCGAACTGCCGGCGGTCGAACAGGATCGACCCGATTTCGTAAAGCGCGCGCGGCTGTTCGGGCGCGGCGGCGCGAAACTGGGTGATCGCCTCGTCTACCCGTCCCGCGTCCTTCAGCGCTCCCGCCAGGTTGAACCGCGATCGCCCGTGTGGCCACCGATCCACGGTCGTCTGCAGCAGTACGACGGGCGATGCGTACTCCCGGTTCCGCTGAATTGTCGCCAACGCGAGCGTGGCGATGACGGCACTTGCCGTCATCGTGGCCGCGATGGTCTTCCGGCTGCCGGCTGCGTCGAGGAGCCGGCCCGCGCCGACGACAACCAGGACGGCCAATCCCATCAGCGGCAGATACATTCGCCGCTCGGCGCCGACCTCGGTCATCACCGGAATGACGCTCGAAGCCGGGGCGAGAGTGATGAAGAACCAGGCGCCGAGAAAGCCGAGCGTCGGCCGTACGATCAGCGCGAACCCAGTCAGCGCCGCGATCGCGGTCACCGCGATCGCCTGCGGCAGCACGTCGGTCAGCCGCAGCGGGTGCGGCACGCCGTAGTCGATCACCAGGCCGCGCGGCCAGATGGTGAGGCGGAGGTATCGGAGGATCATCGAACACTGATTCAGCAGATAGGTCCATCCGGAAATGCGCGAGCCGAAGCCGATCGTCGGCGGCAGCGACGAGAACAGCAACGCGGCGAGCGCAATCCATCCGAGCGCGAGTCCCGCATAGAGGCCGCGCCGGCGCTGCCAGGCCTCGCGCCATGAACCGAACAGGAAGACGCGATCGTACAGGACGACGACCAGCGGCGCCGTCGCCATCGTCTCCTTGCATCCCATGCCGAGCAGGCACGAGAGAATCGCGCCCGCCCTCCACGCGCCGGCGTTGTCCGCCTGCGCCGCGCGGATCGCGCAGTACAGCGTCAGCAGGTAGAACATCGCCATCAGCAGTTCGGTGCGTTGCGTCAGGTAGTCGATCGACTCGGTCAGCAGCGGATGGACCATCCAGATCACCGCACTCGCCAGCGCGATGCCGTCCGGCCCGCTGCCGCCGCCCGTTCGCAGCCCGGCCGTCGTCAGCGTCCGGCGGATGATGCCGAACAGCAGCAGTGTCGTCACGATGTGTACGGCGACGTTGACGCCGTGGTAGCCGGGGACCGACAGGCCACCGAAGGCATAGTTGATGGCAAACGAGAGGTTGACGAGTGGCCGGCTCGCCAGTTCGTTGTCCCGCGGCGCGGCGAGCGCATCGATCGGCGGCCACAGATGCCGGATCTGCGTATTGCGCGCGATCGCCGAGAAATCGTCGAACACCATCGGGCCCGACAGGCTGTTGGCGTAGGTCAGGACGCCGGCAAGGACAATCACACATCCATACGCCAGCGATCGCGCGTTGTCAGACATCACGGTCTTTGCCGGGCCAATTGTGGCACGCCTTCGAAAATGACAGGACGATGAATTCGTACCGGCGCGCGATCGGTGTATAACCACTGCGGCCGGACGATCAGGACCGGCATGGGAGAGTGACATGCGTCGACTGTGCGTGATGATGACGACGGCGATCGCGCTGTGCGTATCGGTGGGCCTTGCGCAAACGCCAGCCGCGGGCCCGTACAAGATTCTCAAGACCGCGAAGGTCGGCGGCGAAGGCGGCTTCGACTACATTTACGCCGACGTTGCCGCACGCCGCCTCTACATCCCGCGCGGCGGCACGCGCGCCGTGCCGGCGACCGATACCGCGCCAGCGGTCGCCGCCGTGCCCGGCCGCATCACCGTCTTCAACCTCGACACGCTCGCGCCAGCCGGGGAGATCCCCGACACCGGCGGCAACGGCGTCGCGGTCGATCCGAAATCGGGCCACGGCTTCTCGAGCAGCAATCCGGTCTCGATGTTCGACACCAAGACGCTGACGGTCATCAAGAAGATTGACGTCGGCACCGCGCGGCCCGACGGCATCCTGTTCGACGCCTTCAACGATCGCGTCTACGTCTTCAGTCATCCGACGAAGAACGCGATCGCGATCGATGCGAAGGACGGCACCGTGGTCGGCACCATCGACCTCGGCGGCGTACCGGAACAGGCGGTCGCCGACGGCAAGGGCACGCTGTGGGTCGTGATGCAGGACGCGCAGGGCAGCGTTACGGTCGTCGACGCCAAGACGATGAAGGCGACGGCGCACTATCCGTTCGGCGACATCGGCGGCTGCAACGGACTCGCGCTCGACGACAAGAATCATGTCCTGTTCGCGGCCTGCGCGATCTCGGGGAATCCACCCGTCCAGCCGCCGAAGCCGACGATGGTGATCCTGAGCGCGGTCGACGGGAAGATCCTCACGACCCTGCCGCTCGCCGGCGGGTCGGACGGCGCCGTGTTCAACCCGGCGACGCTGGAAGTCTTCAGCACCCACGGCAACGGCACGCTCACCGTCGTCAAGGAGAAGAGCCCGACGACGTTCGAAGTCGAGCAGAACCTGGACACGATGGCGGGGGCGCGGACCGTGACCTTCGACAGCAGGACGAACCACATCCTGACGATGAGCATCGAGCGGGGACCAGGCGGCCCGCCGCCGCCCGGAGGTGGCCGCGGCACACCGGGCACGCCAGTGCCCGGATCGTTCTCGATTCTGGTGATCGGGAAGTAGCGGTACGCGACAAGAGGCCGCAGCGCGGCCTCTTGTCGTCGTGACGGCTTGCTTGGCCGAAGCTCGCGGAGGAACGCACGCGAGCGAAGGGTGGTGGACCGCAGGAGGATCGAACTCCTGACCTCTGCCTTGCGAAGGCAGCGCTCTCCCAGCTGAGCTAGCGGCCCCGGGAAACTCCAATACTAACATGGTGCTTTCCGCGGCCGCAACGCGTCTGCATCCTTCCTGTTACACTCGATCGCTATGCCGCCGATTCGTCGTATTGGCGTCCTCACCGGCGGTGGGGACGCGCCCGGGCTCAATGCGGTCATCCGCGCCGTCGTGAAAGCGGCCGCCAACGGCGGCATCGAAACGGTCGGGATCGAAGACAGCTTCGACGGCCTGCTCGAGATGGATCGATCGCGGGTCCTGACGCCGCGCGACGTCACCGGCATCCTCCGGCTCGGCGGCACGATTCTGGGCACGCTCAACACCGGCAATCCCCTCACCTCGGAAATCCAGACGTCTGACGGTCCGCGCCGCTACGCCGACCGCGTCCTGGAGATCTATCGCCGGCTCGAGCTCGACGCGCTGGTCGCCATCGGCGGCGACGGCACGCTGGCGATTTCGCACGAGTTCTGCCAGATGGGGATGCCGATCGTCTGCGTGCCGAAAACCATCGACAACGACATCGTCGGCACGACCAACTGCTTCGGGTTCGATACGGCGGTCGCGTTCGCGACCGACGCGATCGACCGCCTGCACACCACCGCCGAAGCGCACAAGCGGATTCTGGTCGTCGAAGTGATGGGGCGGTATGCGGGATGGATCGCGCTCTACGCGGGGGTGGCCGGCGGCGCCGACGCGATTCTGATCCCGGAGATCCCCTTCGACATCGCACTGGTCGCCCAGCGGCTGCGCGACCGCGACAAGTGGGGCGCCAAGTTCAGCATCGTCGTCGTCGCGGAGGGAGCGTACCCAATGGGGGGCACGATGTCGCTGGTCGAAGCGGCGCACGGCCGCACGGCCGAACGGCTCGGCGGCATCGGGGCCCAGGTCTGCGAAGCGCTCCATGGCGAAACCGGCAAGGAAACGCGGTCGGTCGTCCTCGGCCACCTGCAGCGGGGCGGCGCCCCGACCAGCTTCGATCGCGTGCTCGCCACCCGCTTCGGCGGCAAGTCGGTCGAGCTCGTGCAGCGCGGCGAGTTCGGCACCATGGTCGCGTTCGCCCCGCCAGACATCATCGCCCGGCGGATCGACGACGTCGTCGGCAAGACGAAGACGGTGCCGATGGATTTCGATCTGGTGATGACCGCGAAATCGCTCGGGGTCACGTTCGGGGACTAGCAGGGGGTAGGGCTGAGGCGTTCGCCGCCCTCAGCCCCAGCTCTATACGGTGCGCCTGACCGCGACCATCCGGTAGAGCCACAGCAGCAGGATCGCGCCGAACAGCGACATGAAGAAGCCGGCGCCGTCGTTCGGTCCATACCAGCCGAGCGCGCGCCCGACGAACCCGCCGATCATGGCTCCGGCGATTCCGAGCAGCATCGTGACGATGAAGCCGCCGGGATCCCTCCCCGGCATCAACAACTTCGCGATCGCGCCGACGATCGCCCCGAACAGGATCCAACCCAGCAGTCCGAACATGCGCTCACCTCCACGGGGTGCGCGTGCAAAGCCGGGACCTTACCGCGGCAGGACGTCGAGATACTTGAGCGCGCCGCCGGTATTGAAGAGGACGACCGACTCGTGCGGCTTGATCGAGCCGTCGGCGACGAGGTGCTGGATCGCGACGAAGGCGGCGCCGCCTTCCGGCGCGGCGCTGACACCGGCGTGTCGGCCGATGGCGAGCATCCCCTCGACCATCGCCTGATCCGACACCGCGAGCGCGGTGCCGCCGCTCTCGCGGACGGCGCGGAGGATCAGGAAGTCGCCGATGGCGCGCGGCACGCGGAGCCCGTCGGCGAGCGTGGAGGCGTTTTCCCACATCGCGGCTTTTTCGGTGCCCTGCTCGAAGGCGCGGACGATCGGCGCGCAGTGCTCCGCCTGCACCGACACCATGCGCGGCCGCTTCGCGTTGGTGATCCAGCCAAGGCGCTCGATCTCGTCGAACGCCTTCCACATGCCGACCATGCCGGTGCCGCCGCCGGTCGGATAGATGATCCAGTCCGGCCACGCCCAGTGCATCTGCTCGGCAAGCTCGTAGGCCATCGTTTTCTTGCCTTCGATGCGATACGGCTCCTTCAGGGTGGAGACGTCGTACCAGCCGAGCGGGCCGCCGGTTTCGGCGCAGATGCGCCCGGCGTCGGTGATGAGACCGTCGACCAGGGTGACCGTCGCGCCGTACAGCCGGCACTCGTCGACGAACGGCCGCTTGGCGTCCTTCGGGATGAAGACCTGGCAGGCGAGGCCGGCGGCGGCCGAGTAGGCGGCCGCGGCATTGCCGGCGTTGCCCGCGGTCGGCAGCGCGATGGTCGTCGCGCCGAGATACTTGGCCCGGGTGATCGCCGCCGACTGGCCGCGGGCCTTGAACGAGTTGGTCGGGTTGAGCGATTCGTCCTTGATGTAAAGGCGATCGAGGCCGAGGGTGGCGCCGAGCGCGCGGGCGTGGAACAGCGGTGTGAACCCTTCGCCGAGCGTGACCGGCGCTTCGCCGTCGAAGAGGGGCAGCAGCTCGCGGTAGCGCCACATGTTCGGTTCGCGGCCGGCGAGGCTGTCGCGCGACCAGGCGCGCGCCCTCTCGAGATCGTAGCGGGCGAGCAGGGGAGCGCCGCAGACGCAGAGGTGATGGATCGCGCGCGGGTCGAGCGGCGGCGCGCCGCAGGGCACCGAGCATTCGAGGTGCGTGAAGTACGACATTACCGGCCGAGCAGCTCGGTATCTTTTTTCTTCTGCAGGTCGTCGATCGACTTGATGTGCTGATCGGTCAGCTTCTGGACCTCGTCGAGCCCCTTCTTCTCGTCGTCCTCCGAGAGGCCGTGGTCCTTCAGCATTTTCTTGAGCCGGTCGTTGGCGTCGCGGCGCACCTGGCGCACGCTGTTGCGCCCGTCCTCACTCAGCTTGTGGACGTGCTTCGAGAGCTCCTTGCGGCGCTCCTCGGTCAGCGACGGCAGCGGAATGCGCACGACCTTGCCGTCGTTCGCCGGGTTGAGGCCGAGGCCGGCGGAGCGGATCGCCTTTTCGATTGCCGCGAGCTGCGACGGGTCGAACGGCTGCGCGACGATCAGCGTCGGCTCGGGAATCGACAGGCCGGCCACCTGGTTCAGCGGCATCTTCGCACCGTAGGCGTCGACGTGCACGTTGTCGAGAATCGTGACCGACGCGCGCCCGGTGCGCACGCCGGCGAATTCGTGCTGCAGGTGTTCGAGCGCCGTTTTCATCCGCTTGGCGACTTCGGCGTACAAACCCTTCAGGTCAGTGACTTCCATGGGGCCTCGTTCAATCTGAGGATTTGAGGATCTTAGAATCTAGGATCTGAGGAAGTATCTTCGAATGCGGCGCAGGCCGCCCGAGATCCTCAAATCCATAGATTCTGAAACCTATGTTGAATCCTGAAATCTATGTTATGCCGTTACGAGCGACCCAATCGGTTCGCCCGTAATCGCGCGCTTGATGTTGCCCGGGGTTCGCAGGTTGAAGACGACGATCGGCAGCCGGTTGTCCATGCACAGCGAAATGGCGGTCGAATCCATCACCTTCAGGCCGCGCTCGAGCACCTGCTGATACGAGATGGTGTCGTAGCGCACCGCGTCGCGCTTGATCATCGGGTCGGCGTCGTAGATGCCGTCGACCTTGGTGCCCTTCATGATCACCTCGGCCTTGATCTCCATCGCGCGCAGCGCCGCGGCGGTGTCGGTGCTGAAGTAGGGATTGCCGGTGCCGGCGCCGAACACGATGACGCGCTTTTTTTCCAGGTGGCGGATGGCGCGGCGCCGGATGAACGGCTCGGCGACCGCGCGCATCTCGATCGCCGTGACCACGCGGGTCACGACGTTCTGCTGCTCGAGCGCGTCCTGCAGCGCGAGCGCGTTGATCACGGTGGCGAGCATCCCCATGTAGTCGGCGGTCGCGCGATCCATGCCGCGCGCGCTCGCGGCCACGCCGCGGAAGATGTTGCCGCCGCCGATCACGATGGCGATCTCGACCCCCATCGCCTGAATCTCGGCGATGTCGGTCGCGATCCGCGTCGCCACCGCCGGATCGATGCCGTAGGTCTGCTCGCCCATCAGGGCTTCACCGGAGAGTTTCAGCAGGATCCGTTTGTAGGCGGGGCGGCGAGGGGGAGTCACGAATAGAGATTATATCTCGCTAGCTGCGTGGTGCGAAGGTGCGAGGTACTCCCCGCACCTCGCACCCCGCACCCCGCACCTCGCACCTCGTATTACGAAGCCGCTTCTCCGACCTTGAGCCGAGCGAAGCGGGTCACCGACACGGATG
>JAOBWF010000389.1 GCA_025463215.1 Acidobacteriota bacterium
CGTAACGGACATGTCAAATCAATCACTTAACGCGGTGCTCCCCGTTGGCTAACGCCTGAACGCCCCAATGGGTGCAACTTTCTGTCTCCCTGTTACGTTGGGGAACTTCGAAGGACCCTGATTCCCCGTGCCCCGCCGCTTCGCCGTCTGGACAATGCTGAAAGAGGGCGTCAACGCCTTCATCGACGACAACGCCCTGACGCGCGGTGCGGCCATCTCTTTTTATGCCGTCACGGCCATCGCGCCGGTGCTGTTCATCGCCACCGCCATCGCCGCCCTGGGCCTGGGCCAGGCCGCTGCCAGCCGTGCCGTGCACGAACAGCTGACCCGCATCATGAGTCCGGAGGGTGCCGACATGGTGCAGCTCGCCATCCTGCATGTCAGGAACGCGCCGCACACATTGGCCGGCAGCCTGATCGGGGTGGTGGCGCTGGTGGTCACGGCTTCCGGCTTCTTCACCGAAATAGAAGACGCGCTGAACGTGATCTGGAAGGCGCCGCGCCACGAATCCTATTTCTACCAGTTGCTGCGCGGCCGGGTGATGAGCCTGACCCTAGTCATCGGGCTGGGCGTGCTGCTGCTGGCGTCGATGATCCTGGCCACCGGCGTGCGGGTGCTGGGGCGGCTGCTGGACCGCTACACCGATTTCTCCGAACTGGTGATCGGCGCCATCAACCTGCAATTCTCCTTCGTGATCGTCGCCCTGCTGTTCGCGGCGATCTACAAGCTCTTGCCCAACATCAAGCTGCTGTGGCGCGACGTGATCGTGGCCAGTTGCGGCACCGCCATCCTGTTCGAGGCCGGCCAGACCCTGATCGGCTATTTCCTCGCCAACTTCATCACCGCCAACATCTATGGCGCGGCCGGCGGCATCATTGTGCTGCTGATCTGGGTCTATTATTCGGCACAGGTTTTCCTGCTGGGCGCCGAGTTCTCCAAGGTCTGGGCCCGCCACTACGGCAGCCAGAGGCGGAAGAATTAACACGGCACCTCATGCTTGGGCCCCAAAATGCCCCGCTTTGCGCCAAAAGCGGCCATTTGGCCCATGTCCATGACGTGCCAAGCCTCCAGGCCCCGGTATTTGGAACCGAAAAGCCTCCTGCCGAGTTTTCTATCGGGGCTCAAGGCGAAAAGTTCAAATGTTTGAGACGGTTAACGAAACGGAATGGCTTTCCGCCGCCGTGACTGCCCTCGAATCAACGCAGGGTGACGAACTCCACGCCGTACTCGATCAACTGCCGGCGCCAATTTATGTCACCGACGCGGAAGGGGTGGTCACTTACTTCAACCCGTCTTGCGTCGGCTTTGCGGGCCGGACCCCCGCCGTCGGCAAGGACCGCTGGTGCGTGACCTGGAAGCTTTACACGAACGACGGCCAATTCCTGCCCCACGACCGCTGCCCGATGGCAGACGCCATAAGAGAAAGGCGACCGATTCGCGGCGTGACCGCGGTGGCTGAACGCCCCGACGGTACACGCGTGAACTTCATGCCGTATCCCACGCCTCTGCTTTCGAGAGAGGGCGCGCTCATCGGCGCGGTCAACATGCTCATCGACATCACCGAGGATCGGCAGCTTGAGGAATTGAGATCCCAAGCCGCGCGGTGCCGGCGGCTCGCCGGTTGCACGTGCGACGAGCAAGTGATTGCGGCGCTTCTCAAAATGGCAAAAGAATATGACGAGGCCAGCACGCTTTTGGCTAACGCGCGCAAAAAAACCGCACTGTTCAGGCGCTAATTCTAATACGTTTGGCCACGATCATCTCTGTCCGCTTTGCGCCAGAAGCGGCATTCGGACCGGATGTCTCCAGTCGCTCGGCGCCGCCGCTGGGCGCTGTTTCCATCAGCCGGCGCGGGCGATAGAGTGTACCCGTCCGAGGGAGAACGCCGATGATCCAAAAGCTCCTGATCGCTCTCTGTCTGCTATGCGCCGTGCAGCCCGCCTTCGCCGCCGGGCGCGGATATCTGGGCGTGTGGTTCGCCGACCTTCCCGCCTCGGAAAAAACGGTACGGACCGGCGTGGTCGTGAACAAGGTGTTTGCGGGCAGCGCCGCGCAGCAGGCCGGTCTTAAGCCGGGCGACATCGTCACGCGCATCGGCGGCATCTCTGTCCCCGATCCCAAAACCGCTGTCGCCTTGGTCGCTGAGAACACCGCCGGTGAAAGAATCTCGTTGACGGTGATCGACAGGACCGGCGGCGGCCAATCCCATGTCATCGCAACACTGGCAGCCCACCCAACCAGCGAATTCGCGGAAATAATGACCGTGCTCCCGCACCCCGCGTCACCTTCACCAACGGCCCGCCACTGTGCCGGCTTCGTCAGGACGAAAGATCGGCCCTGCCGCGCCAATGTTGCTGATGAGCATTAGGCCGTACTTTACAGGCTGTTGGCTTCGCCAGCGCCGCGCGGCTTAGAGGGCCGTCCCCCGGCGAGGACCCAATAGCCCTCTGCGATCATGACCCACGCCGCGCTTTGCATGGATTCCTTTGAACGCGCTGCGCGGTCTTCGGCTTCCTTGGCCTTTGCCGCGTATTCCTGACGCTCATTTTCCAAGTTCATGGCGCATGAATTTAGTCACGCGTGGAATACCGCCGCAAGCTTGGCGGCTGAAGATTCTCAAGAAGCTTACGCCTTGGCGCGGACCGGAATGCAAAAGGCCCGCGCGACAAGTCAGGAAATCAGGTGATCGGCTTGGTACGTTTTTAGTACCAATAGCGTACCGCCTGGCGCACAACTTCGCAAGGTATCCGAAGATTACCTACTAGCGGCGAACGCAGCTGAACCCTGGCCGATAGCCCAGGGCTGGTGTTGCCGTGATGAACCCGCCGCCAAAAGCGGACATTGGAAGCCTGCGGTCACCGCGCGATCCCGGCGTTTTGCGTGTTCAGAG
>JAOBWF010000144.1 GCA_025463215.1 Acidobacteriota bacterium
TCGTGGATGCCGAGGCGGCGCGCCGCGAGCACCTTCTCCTTGACGCCGCCGATCGGCAGCACACGTCCCGCGAGCGTGATCTCGCCGGTCATCGCGATGTCGCCGCGCACCGGCCGGCCGGTCAGCGCCGACGCCATCGCCGTCGCCATCGTGACGCCCGCCGACGGGCCGTCTTTCGGAATCGCGCCGGCCGGGACGTGCACGTGCATCTCCGCCTTGGTGAAGAAGTCCGGGTCGATGCCGTAGGTCTTGGCGTGCGCCCGCAGCCACGACAGCGCCGCCCGCGCCGACTCCTTCATCACCTCGCCGAGTTGCCCGGTCAGCGTCAGCGATCCGCTGCCGGCCATCTTCGACGCTTCGATGAAGAGCACTTCGCCGCCGGCCGCGGTCCAGGCGAGGCCGATCGCGACCCCCGGATCCTTGGTCCGCTCTTCCATCTCCTCGTCGAGGAATTTCGGCGCGCCGAGCAGCTCGACGACGACGTCGGGGGTGATCTCGATCGGGGTTTCGTTGCCTTCGGCGCGCCGGCGCGCCACCTTGCGGCAGAGCGAGCCGATTTCGCGCTCGAGATTGCGGACACCCGCCTCGCGCGTGTAGCCGCGAATCACCTGGCGCAGCGCCGTGGGCGTGAACTGGATGTACTCGGCGGTGAGGCCGTGATTCTTCACCTGCTTGTCGACCAGGTGATCGGTCGCGATCTTCAGCTTCTCTTCCTCGGTGTAGCCGGCGATCTCGAGCACTTCCATGCGGTCGCGGAGCGCCGCCGGAACCGGATCGAGCACGTTCGCGGTCGTGATGAAGAGCACCTCCGACAAATCGAACGGCACGTCGAGATAGTGATCGCGGAACGTGTTGTTCTGTTCCGGATCGAGGACTTCGAGCAGCGCCGACGAAGGATCGCCGCGGAAGTCGGAGCCGAGCTTGTCGATCTCGTCGAGGATGAACACCGGGTTCTTCGATTCGGCCCGCCGCAGCCCCTGGATGACCTGACCCGGCAGCGCGCCGATGTAGGTCCGGCGATGGCCGCGGATTTCGGCCTCGTCCCGCATACCGCCGAGCGAGACGCGGACGAACTTGCGGCCGAGCGATTCGGCGATCGAACGCGCGAGCGACGTTTTGCCGACGCCGGGAGGGCCGACGAAGCACAGGATCGGCCCCTTGACGTCGGGGTTCAGCTTGCGGACGGCGAGGTACTCGATGATGCGATCCTTGGCCTTCTCGAGCCCGGAGTGATCGGCGTTGAGCACCTGCAGCGTCTTGCCGAGATCGATGACCTCTTCGGTCCGCTTCGCCCACGGCAGCATCACCAGCCAGTCGAGATAGGTGCGCGACACGGTGTACTCGGCGGCGGCAACCGGCATTTTCGACAGCCGATCGAGCTCCCGGACCGCCTCCTTCTTCACCGCCTCGGGCATGCCCGCGGCTTCGATCTTCTCGGCGATCTCCTCGATCTCCTTGGTCTGATCGTCCCCCTCGCCGAGCTCTTTCTGGATCGCCTTCATCTGCTCGCGCAGGAAGTATTCGCGCTGGTTCTTGCCGACTTCCGACTGCACCTGCGACTGGATCTTCGAGCCGAGCTCGAGGACCTCCAGTTCCTTGATGAGGATGCGGTTGAGATTGTCCATCCGCGCGCGGATGTCGAGCGTTTCGAGAACTTCCTGCTTGACGCCGGTGCTGATCGTCGACAGCGACGAGGCGATGAAGTCGGCGAGCCGACCGGCCTCGGTGATGTTCATCGCCAGCGTCTGCAGATCGTCGGACAGCAGCGGCGACAGCGAGACGACCTGCTGGAAGTTCGTCTTGATGTTGCGCGCGAGGGCGTCGATTTCGAGGCCGTCGGCGTCGTTGGTGTCCTCCGTCGCGGCGCTGACGCGGGCGCGCAGATACGGCTGGGTGGACACCACTTCGTCGAGCGTCAGCCGCGCGAGCCCCTGGACGATAAGGCGGAGGCTGCCGTCGGGCAGCTTGAACATCTTGTGGATGTGGGTCGCCGTCCCGACCGGATATAGGTCGGTCTGCGTCGGTTCCTCGACGGCGGCGTCGCGCTGCGTGAACACCGCGATCAGCTTGCCGTTGGCGATCGCGTCGTCGATCAGCCGGACTGAGCTCTCGCGTGCCACCGCGAGCGGCATGAACGAATTCGGAAACAGAACGGTATCTCGAAGCGGCAGGATCGGCAGCTCGGACGGAATGTGGAGCGGCCGATCGCCGAGCGAGATGTCCTCGGTCTTGAGGTTCTCGAGTTGATCGCTCAAATGCGACCTCACTTTATCTGGTCATCCGGTCATTAGGTAGATGGTCATTGAGACGCCGAAGCGCGATGACCAGAGACCCGATGACCAGACTCTAAAAATGGGACGCGCCGGTGGGGAGGAATGGGCTCCGCCACCGGCGGAGCCCCGAATCGTTGGGTCGCCGAACTCTTACATGTCCAGGAAGAGCGAGCTGGCGCCGCGCCGCGCGTTGAGCTGACGCTCGCGCTGTTCGGCGGTTTCCCTCGACTCTTCGCAGTCTTTACAGCGGACCGCGAAGGGCAGCGCGCGCAGGCGCTTTTCGGCGATTTCCTCGCCGCACTCGAAGCAGTTGCCGTAGCTGCCCTGCTCGAGCCGGACGAGCGCGTCGTTGACCTTGTTCAGCGTCTCGGACTTCATCTGGACGAGGGCGAACTCCAGTTCTTCCTGGATGTCGGCCTCGGCACTCTCGACCGCGTCGAGCACTTCGTTCAGCTTGCCGCCCCAGGAGCCTTCCTCGCGCACGCCGCGCATCTTGCCCTGGACCTCAGCCTGCAGCTCGCGACGCCGATCGTCGAGCATCGTTTTCAGTTCGGCGTAGCGGGACCCGGTCTGCGCCGGCGCCGCCTCATTTTTCTGCGTATTCTTCATGACCGCCGCTCCTTCCGCCCCGGACCCGCCGGGCCGCCGCTTAAGATTGTCGAGTGCCTATGCAAATGAAGCGCCAAGACTATACTGAACTAGAGTCCTATTGCAAGCTGCTATGCGTTCCGCGTCTCCGCCGGTTGACCGTCCCCCGGCTGATCCCAAAGCTTTACGCACTGCCATCGTCTGCCCCGCGAATGTTGCTGCAAACCCATTAAAAACAACGTGTTGCGTCGCGAGCCTTGGTGTTTGTCGACCGCTTGTTCAAATCCGATGCTAGGTTAGACGCCGGACCCCTTCGGACGGTTCTGCCGCCAGAAAGCCCAAATTTGTCCGCGTAAGGAGACGACGAGGTGTAGCAGAATTGCCGAGGTGTGACACATCAGCGACGCAATATGTGCGCACATGCACGGTTGGGGTGTCCGGGCTGAGCGCGCATCCAACCCTTGCCGGTCCCGCCGGTCGCCAGCTATAATCGGCGTTTACCTTTACGAGCGTTCAGCTCACAGCGTCAGCCTTCACGATGAGGGCCGTGATCTGCCGGGCTTGAAAGCCGATAGACGAAAGCGAAGAGCGGTTTTATGGCGAAGCGATGTGAATTGTGCGGGAAGGGTCCCGTCGTCGGCCGGCAGCACAGCCACGCGAACAACGTCAGCGCGCGGCGGTTCGAGCCCAATCTCCAGGCCGTCAAGGCGGTCGTCAACGGCGGCAACAAGCGCATGCGCGTCTGCACGCGCTGCCTCCGCTCCGGCAAGGTCGTCAAGGCCGGACCGGGCAAAAGCAAGGCGGCATAGCACGCGATGAAGCAGGCGGTGTCCAGCCCCGACGCGCCGACGGCGATCGGACCGTACTCGCAGGCGGTCCGCGCCGGCCAGCTGCTGTTTCTCTCGGGGCAGGTGCCGCTCGACCCGGCGACGGGCCAGATCGTCGCCGGCGACATCGCGGCGCAGACCCGCCGCGTCTTCGACAATCTCGCGGCGGTGCTCGAAGCCGGCGGCCGATCCTTCGCCGACGTCGTCCGCACCACGGTGTTCCTGGCGGACATGAACGACTTCGCCGCGGTCAACGAGGTCTACGGCACCTACTTCTCGGAGCCGTATCCGGCACGTGCGACCGTGCAGGTCGCCCGGCTGCCGAAGGACGCGCGCGTCGAGATCGATCTCATCGCCAGTTACGACTAACTCTGTCCTATTCCGCCCGGCCGGCCCGTTCCACGCCGAGCACACCATCGACGCCTCGCAGCGACTTGATCACCTTCTCGAGGTGTTTCAGATCGCTGATCTCGATCGTGACGTCGATCCGCGCGTGGTGGTCGTCGCCGGTGCGCGCTTCCATGTTCTTGATGTTGGTGTTGATCCCCGCGATCTTCGCGCTCACCGCCGCCAGCAGCCCCTTCCGGTCCTCGACCTCCATCGTCAACTTGACCGTGTAGCGCGCCACCGCGTCGCTCTTGTCCCACTCGACCTCGATGCGGCGCTCCGGGTCGTACAGCAGATTGACGACGTTAGGACAGGTGGCGGAGTGGACCGAAACGCCCTTGCCGCGCGTCACGTAGCCGACGATCTTCTCGCCGCGGATCGGGCTGCAGCAGCGCGCGCGGAACACCATCAGATCGTCGAATCCCTTGACCTTGATCTTCTCCTCGCCCGAGCCGAGCACGCGGCGCACCACCGAGGCGACCGCCCCGTCCGGCGGCTTCTCGCGCAGCGAGTCGGCGGGCACCAGACGCACCAGCACCTGCTTCGGCTGAATCTTGCCGTAGCCGATCGCGGCGAACAGATCGTCGGTCTTGCCGACGGCGAACTCGGTCAGCGCCTTGGCGAACAGCTCGCCGTCGACAATCGTCTTCGGATTGAGATCGTAGCGCCGCGCTTCTTTCTCGAACAGCTTGCGTCCGAGCTCCACGGCGCGCGTTTTCTCTTCCGCGTGAATCAGGTGCTTGATCTTGCTGCGCGCGCGCGACGTCGCGACGAAGTTGAGCCAGTCGCGGCTCGGACGGTGCCCCGCCTGGCGCACGATCTCGACGATGTCGCCGTTCTTCAGGCGGGTGCGCAGCGGCACCATCTTGCCGTTGACCCGCGCGCCGACGCACTGGTGCCCCAGATCGGTATGGATCGAATAGGCGAAGTCGACCGGCGTCGCGCCGCGCGGCAGCGCCTTCACCAGCCCCTTCGGCGTGAAGATGTAGACCTCTTCGGGGTAGAGCTCCACTTTGAGGTTCTGGATGAACTCCTGCGGATCGTGGACTTCCTGCTGCGACTCGAGCAGCTGCCGCATCCACTGGAAGTAGCGGTCGTCGCGCTGATCGCCGACCCGCCCTTCCTTGTATTTCCAGTGCGCCGCGATCCCCTCTTCGGCGCGGCGGTGCTGCTCCATCGTGCGGATCTGCACCTCGAAGGGCATGCCGTGCTCGCTGATCACCGACGTGTGCAGCGACTGGTAGCCGTTCGGCCGCGGCATCGCGATGAAGTCCTTGATCCGGCCCGGCACCGGCGACCACGTCTGGTGGATGATGCCGAGCGCGGCGTAGCAGTCCTTGACGCTGTCGGTGATGATCCGCAGCGCGATGAAGTCATAGACCTGGCCGAGATCGATCTTCTGCCGTTCGAGCTTCTGGTGAATGCTCCACAACCTCTTGATCCGGCCGTCGATCTCGACCACCGGCACCTCCGCCTCCGTCAGCTTGGCGCCGACGGTTTTCTTCAACTCGCCGATCAGCCCCTCGGTGGCGCGCCGCTTCAGGTCGACTTCGGTGCGCAGCGCTTCGTACGCCTGCGGCTCGAGATACTTGAACGACAGCTCCTCGAGCTCGTTCTTCACCTTGCTCATGCCGAGGCGGTTGGCGATCGGCGCGTAGATGTCGCGCGTCTCCTGCGCGATCTTGACGCGGCGCTCTTCCGACAGGTGGCCGAGCGTCCGCATGTTGTGGAGGCGATCGGCGAGCTTGACGAGGATGACGCGGATGTCGTCCACCATCGCGAGCAGCATCTTGCGGAAGTTTTCCGCCTGCCGCTCCTCGCTGGTCGACGCCGACAGCGGGATGGCGCTGATCTTGGTCACCCCTTCGACGACGTGCGCGACCTCGGGGCCGAACAGCTCGCGGATCCGCTCGATCGTGGTCAGCGTGTCTTCGACGACGTCGTGGAGCAGGCCGGCGGCGATGGCGACCGCATCGAGCTTCATGTCGGCCAGGAAGTCGGCGACCGCCAGCGGATGGATGAGGTAAGGCTCCCCTGAATGGCGGACCTGTCCCCGGTGCTCGAACGCCGAGAAGACATAGGCGCGCCGGAGCAGTTCGACGTCGGCGTCGGGGCTGTAGGCCCGGACTTTCTCGAGGAGATCCTCGAAGCGAATCATGGATTTCGGTGTCTAACGCAGTGTCGGATGGTTTCGATGGTTAGCTTGACGTACGTTTTTTTGCTTCACTATACTGGCCCGGTTTCGGCTTCACCAATTTTCTCTGTTTAGGGGGGCTCATGCGTTCTTTGTCGGGAGCATCGCTGGGTTTTGTCGCGGTGCTGGCCCTGGGGGCAGTCACGTCGACCGCGGGATGCGCCAAGGTTGGCGAGATTCAAGCGAAAAAGGCGTTCAAAGCCGCCAATGCCGCATATCAGCAGCAGGATTATAAAAAAGCGTCGGACTTGTACGAACAGACGATTACCGCCGACCCGAACCTGAACAGCGCCTACTTTTTCCTCGGCAACAGCTACGACAACCAGTACAAGCCGAGCAAGAAGGGTGACGCGGGCAACGACGCGATGCTCACCAAGGCGGTGGACAACTACCAGAAGGCGGCCGAGAAGCTCGCCGCGTCGCCGGATCCGGCCGACAAGAAGCTCGGCAAACTGTCGCTCGAATATCTCGTGGCGTCTTACGGGCCGGACAAGCTGAACGACCCGGCCAAGGCCGAACCGGTCGTCCAGAAGATGATTCAGCTCGAACCGGGCGAGCCGACCAACTACTTCGCCCTCGCGAAGATCTACGAGGACGCCGGCGCCTATGACGAAGCCGAGAAGATGCTCGTGTCGGCCAAGAACGCCAAGCCGAGCGACCCCACGGTCTATATGACGCTGGCCGGCTACTACAACCGCCAGGGGCACTTCGACAAGACGATCGAGGCGCTCGAAGAGCGCGCCACGAAAGAGCCGAACAACCCGGAAGCGTTCTACACCATCGCGACCTACTACTGGGACGAGGCCTACCGCGATTTCAAGTTGAAGGACGCGGAAAAGAAGGACTTCGTCGCCAAAGGCATGACCGCGGTCGATCACGCGCTGCAGCTCAAGCCGGACTACGTCGAGGCGATCGTCTACAAGGGGCTGCTCCTCCGCCTCCAGGCGAACCTCGAAAAGGACCCGGCCAAGCAGCAGGCGCTCCTGAAAGAGGCCAGCTCGCTCAGCGAGAAAGCCACCGCGATGCGCAAGGCGAAATCGTCCGGCACCGCGCCCTAAGAGCGCCGCGCGATCGCCTCGTTCCGCAACAATCCATTGGATCGGTGAAAGGCCGTCAGGGCAACCTGACGGCCTTTTCTCGGTGCGATCTCCTTCCCGGCGGGTAAAATACCCACTCCTTAGCAGCTTTCTTCCTACGAGGAGTCTGGCAATGATGGATTGGAACAGATCGCGCCTCGCGTGCGCGGTCGGCGTGGTGCTGGCGGTCGTGTGCCTGGCTCGTCCCCTGACGGCGCAGACGGCCGCGAGCGGCAACATCGAGGGGGTCGTTACCGACACCTCGGGCGGGGTGTTGCCGGGCGTGACGGTCACGGTTCGCAATCTGAGCACGAACGCCACGCGTGAGCTCGTGACGGAGAGCAACGGCCGCTATCGCGCCGCCGCGCTGCAGCCGGGACGCTACGACGTGAGCGCCAGCCTCACCGGCTTCCAGGCCGCGCCGGTGGCCGGCGTCGAGGTCAATGTCGGCCAGACCGCACCGGTCGACCTCAAGATGCGTCCGGCCGGCGTCGCCGAGTCGGTGACGGTGTCCGCCGAGGCACCGGTCGTCGACACGCGAAAAACCGACTTCAGCAGCGTCATCGGCCAGGCGGCGATCGAAAACCTGCCGGTCGTCGGCCGCCGCTGGGACAACTTCGTGCTCCTCAGCCCCGGCGTGACCAATGACGGCAACTTCGGCCTCGTCAGCTACCGCGGCATTTCCGGTCTCTACAACAACAACATGGTCGACGGCGTCGACAACAACCAGGCGTTCTTTTCGGAAGCGCGTGGCCGGACGCGCATCTCGTACGCGATCAGTGAGTCCTCGATCAAGGAGTTCCAGGTCGGCGTCAGCAACATGTCGGCCGAGTTCGGCCGGTCGGCGGGCGGTTCGGTGAACGCGGTCACCAAGTCGGGCGGCAATCTCCTGAGCGGCGAGGGCTTTTACTTCGCCCGCGACAAGTCGATGCAGGCGAAGAACCCGTTCATCACGCTGCCTACCGATCCCGACGCCAAGCCCGACGAGCGGCGCCAGCAGTTCGGCGGTGCGCTCGGCGGTCCGATTCAGAAGAACAAGGCGTTCTTCTTCATCGACTACGACCAGCAGGTGCGCAACTTCCCCGTGTTCACCAACCCGGCGGCGGCGAACTTCTACACCAACGGGTGCACGGCGCCGGCGGCGAACTGCGCCGCGACGTCCGGCTTCTTCACGTCGCTGCAGGTGCTGAATCCGCGCAGCGGCAACAACAAGGTCGGCCTCGCCAAGGTCGACGTCTCGGTCAACCAGGCGAACACCTTGTCGCTGAGCGTCAACAGCCATCGCTGGGATTCACCGAACGGCGTGCAGACGCAGCCCGTCGTCTCGATCGCGCAGTCGCAGAACGGCAGCGACCTGGTGAAGACCGACTTTTTCGTGGGCAGCCTGAACACGATTGTGAATCAGCGCTGGCTGAACGAGTTCCGGACGCAGATCGGCCGCGACTTCGAAGAGCAGACCGCGAACGGCGTGCCGCCGAGCACGACGGTCACCGGCGGCATCAACTTCGGGATGCCGAACTTCCTGCCGCGCTCCGCGTACCCGCACGAGCAGCGCTATCAGTTCCTCGACTCGATGACGTACTACCGCGGCGCTCACAGCCTCAAGGTCGGCGCCGACATCAACTACGTCAAGGAGGAACTGATCAACCTGTTCAACGGCGGCGGCACCTTCGCCTACACCAGCCTGTCGAACATCGCGCAGGACTGCCCGATTGGCGCCGCCGCCTGCACGCCGGCCGCCGCCGGCGCGCTCACCGGCCGCCATTACAGCACCTTCACGCAGGCGTTCGACCTGACCGGTCTCAACGGCCGGCTCGCCTTCAACGAGTGGAACAATGCCTTCTACGTGAACGACACGTGGCATGCGACCAACGCTCTGACGGTCACCCTCGGCCTGCGCTACGACTATCAGCAACTGCCGGAGCCCGGCAACGTTCAGGTCGGAGGCGTGACGTTCAACGGCAACCCCGCGTACCCGCTGACGACGCACTTCTCGCAGGACAGGAACAACGTCGGGCCGCGGATCGGCGCCGCCTACGACTTCGGCGGCAACCACGATACGGTCCTGCGTGCCGGCTACGGCGTGTTTTACGGTCTGACGAGCAACAGCGCGGTCGCCAACGCGATCACCAACAATGCGATCAGCCAGGCGTCGTACACGTTCACGCCGACCAGCGCAGGCGCGCCGGCGTATCCCGCGACGTTCGCGACCGCGCCGAACGTCGCCGGGGTCAAGCCGAACATCAACGTGCTGGCCGACGGCCTGCAGCGCCCGACGATCCAGATGGTCGACGTCACCCTGGATCGCCGCGTCGCCGGCGACGTGACACTGTCCGCGTCCTACCTCTATAGCCACGGCGCGAACCTGCCGATCTTCCGGGACGTCAACTTCAATCCCGCCAATTCGCAGGTTTCGTACGTGCTCGACGGCCAGACGCTGGGCACCTTCCCGCTCTACCGCGGCACGCGGCCGGATCCGAACGTCGGATCGATCTTCGTGCTCGACCCGGCGGTGACGTCGCGCTACAACGCCCTGGTCCTGTCGGCGAACAAGCGGTTTTCGAAGGGGCTGCTGTTCAACACGCACTACACGCTCTCGAAAGCGGTCGACAACGGCCAGGAATCGACGACGTTCTTCAGCTCGTTCGGCGAGACCTACGATCCGCTCAACCTGAACGTCGCCGACGGCGAGACCACGTCGAGCTTCGACCGCCGCCATCGCTTCGTCGGCAGCGTGTACTACCGCCCGGCCTATCTCTGGGGCATCGGCGTGAGCAGCGTGGTCACCCTCGAGAGCGGGCTGCCGATCAACGAGAACATCTCCGGCAGTCTGTCGGCGGCGGTCGGCGCGGTCAGCACCGGCTCCACCAACGGCAGTAACGGCGCGCTGTTCGCGCCATGGGCCGGCCGCAACGCCGACCGGCTGCCCGGCCGCAAGACCGTCGATCTGCGCGCGTCGAAGGAGTTCTCGGTCGGCGGCAGCAACCGGATCGAGGTGCTCGCCGAAGTGTTCAATCTGTTCAACTGGCTGAACTACACCGGGGCGTCGGCGACGGCGTTCAACGTGGCGGGCTCGACCTACGACGCGGCCGCAAACAGGGCGACGGTCACCGTGACCAGAAATACGGGGTTCCTCGTGCCGACGACGATCGGCAACACGCTGTTCGGCATGCGCGAAGCGCAGATCGGCGTGAAATTCCGGTTCTGAGATCGGACGAAAATGTCGGGCCGGGGGGCCGCGCCTCCCGGCGTTTTAGTTTCACCGGCGTTACAGCTAAGCAGTAAAATACGGCGTCCTTTCGAACAATCCACGCATCGGAATGGCGGCCGCGCATGACGGTTGCCATGGAGAACACATGAGTCGCACCACCTTGTTACGATCGCTTGCTCTTCTCGTCTGTTGCGCGCTGTTGTGGCCCGCGAGCCGCGCCAACGCCCAGGGCGTCACCACCGGCGCCATCAGCGGCGTCGTCAAGGACGCGCAGGGCGCCGTCATTCCGGGCGCCACGGTCGTCGCCGTGCACCAACCATCGGGCAGCACGTACGAAGCGGTGACGCAGGCCGACGGCCGGTTCGTGATGCCGGGGATGCGCGTCGGCGGTCCCTACACGGTGACGGTGACGATCCCGGGCTTCACGTCCGAAGCGAAGAACAACATCTCGGTCAGCCTCGGCGTGACGCAGGACCTCGACTTCGGCCTGCGCGTCGCGAACGTGGCGGAGACGATCACGGTGGTCGGCCAGAGCGACCCGGTCTTCAGTTCGGCGCGCACCGGCGCCGCGACCGCGGTGACGCGTGAGGATCTCGCGACGCTGCCGACGATTTCCGGCCGCATCACCGACATCACGCGACTGACGCCGCAGTACGGCGGCAGCGGCACCTTCGCCGGCCAGGACAACCGCGCCAACAACATGACGGTGGACGGGTCGTACTTCAACAACTCCTTCGGCCTCGGCGTCACGACCGGCGGCATCGGCGACCGCACCGGCGTCGCGCCGATTTCGCTGGAAGCGATCGAGCAGGTCCAGGTCAGCGTCGCCCCGTACGACGTCCGCCAGGGCAGCTTCACCGGCGCCGGCATCAACACCGTCACGCGCAGCGGCACCAACAACCTCACCGCGTCGGTCTACCGCCGCACCCGCAACGAGTCGTTCGTCGGTACCGAAGCGGCCGGGTTGGCGGTCAATCCGGGCACCTTCACGACGCACGTGACCGGCACCTGGGCCGGCGGACCGATCGTCAAGAACAAGCTGTTCGCGTTCGGCGCCTACGAGAAGCAGGACGATCAGCGGCCGTTGTCGACGTTCATCGCCAACCCGGGCGGCGCGCCGGTCACCGGCAACACCACGCGCGTCAACGCCTCGGACCTCACCGCGCTCAGCTCGTACCTGCAGACGAACTTCAAATACGACACGGGCGTATTCAACAACATTCCAAAGTTGACGCCGGCCAAGCCATGGATGCTGAAGGGGGACTACAACCTCAACAGCGCCAACAAATTCACCTTCCGCTACAACCAGCTCGATTCCAGCAGCGACGTGCCGCAGTCGGGGTCGTCGTCGCTCGGCACCAGCCGGCAGACCAACACCACGCAGTTCCTCAGCTTCGCGAACTCGAACTACCAGCTGGTCGAGAATCTCAAGTCCGGCGTCGGCGAGTGGAACTCGGTGTTCGGTACCATGACGAACAACCTGCTCATCGGCCTGACGCACCAGGACGAGAGCCGCGGCGACAAAGGCCAGACGCCGCTCTTTCCCTTCGTCGTCATTGGCGCCGGCGACGGCAGCGCGCTGACCTCGTTCGGCAACGAGCCGTTCACGCCCTACAACCTCCTGCGCTACAGCACCTTCCAGATGCAGGATAGCGTGACGAAGTTCGCGAAGAACCACTCGATCACCTTCGGCGGCAACCTCGAAAAGTTCCATTCGGACAATTCGTTCTACTTCGGCATCCAGAGCGCCTATTCGTACAACACGCTGGCGGACTTCTACGCCGATGCGAACGGGTATCTCGCCAACCCGAACCGCACGGTCGCGGCGGCGCCGAGCCGCTTCCAGGTCAAGTACCTGCTGCAGCCGGGACAGACGACGCCGCCGATGCAGCCGCTCGACGTCATCTATGCCGGCGGTTATCTGCAGGACGAATGGCGCCCGAAGGCGAACGTGACGATGACGGCCGGCATCCGGATCGACGTGCCGAAGTTCGGCAACACCGGCTTCGACAATCCGGTCGCCGACACGTTGACGTTCCGCGATCAGGACGGTTCGCCGGTGAAGTACAACAGCGGCGCGCTGCCGACGACGACGGCGTACTACTCACCGCGCGTCGGCTTGAACTGGGACGTCAACGGCGATCAGGCGATGCAGCTGCGCGGCGGCTCGGGCCTGTTCTCCGGCAAACCGCCGTACGTCTGGATCTCCAACCAGATCGGCAACACCGGCGTCCTCTACGGATTCCTCGATTCGTTGAACCCGGTGACCAACTACCCGTTCAATCCCAATCCGGACAAGTACAAGCCGGCGGCCACCGGCGGGACCGCAGCCAGCTACGAGCTCGACGTCACCGACCAGGGCTTCCGCTTCCCGCAGACATGGCGCACCAACATCGGCGTCGACCGGCGTCTGCCGTGGGGGATGATCGGCACCCTCGACTACATCTACAACCGCGATCTGAACGCCCCGGTCTACATCAACGCCAACCTGCCGGCGGCCGACTCCGCCTACACCGGTGTCGACAACCGCGCGCGTTGGGTTGCGATCCCGGGCGTCGCGCCCGCCTGCGTCGTCACGCTCGGACTCGAGAACGGACCCTGCTACCAGAAGATCAACAACCTGCCGGGGAAGAACATCACTGCGGCCTACGTGATCAAGAACCAGAGCCAGAACCGGTCGCAGAACTTTTCGGGCGCGCTGTCGAAGGCGATGACCCACGGCTTCTCGTTCAAGGGTGGCTTCAACTACGGCGTGTCGAAGAGCATGGTCGAACCCTCCTCGACTGCCGGCAGCTCGTGGGGCTCTGGCAATCCGATCGTGAATGACCCGAACAACCCGGGGCTGGCCTACTCGGCCAACTCTCCGGGCAAGCGTATCTTCCTGGCCGCGAACTACAGCAAGCAGTACTTCGGGTTCGGCGCGACCACCTTCTCGGTGTTCTACGACGGCCACACGAACAGCAATACCAGCTACGTGTTCTCGGGTGATGCGAACGGCGACACCGTGATCGGCAACGATCTGATTTACATCCCGCGCGACGCGTCGGAGATGAATTTCAAGCCGCTAACCGTCACTGCCTCCGGCGTCACGAAGTCGTACACCGCGGCCGATCAGGCGACGGCCTTCGAGCAGTTGATCCAGGCTGACAGCTATCTCAGCTCGCACCGCGGCCAATACGCGGAACGCAACGCGGTGTTCCTGCCGATGGTCCACCGCGCCGACCTGAGCATCAGTCAGGATCTGTTCCACAGCCTCGCCGGGCACCGCCACGCCGGACAGGTGCGGCTGGACATCACGAACTTCGGCAACCTGCTGAACCACAACTGGGGCGTCGGTCAGCGTCTGGTGAACACGCAGATTCTGACGAACCCGACCGCCGACGCGGCTGGCCGGCTCACCTACAACCTGCAGAACGTCAGCGGCAACCTGATCACGAGCCCGCTGCAGACCACCGCAAACATTTCGTCGATTGCGAGCTCACCGTCGGACGTTTACATCATGATGCTGAGCTTCCGGTACACGTTTCAGTAGGGGCTACGAGCTAGGCGCTAGACGCTAGGAGTTGGGAGCTAGCTGTAGGCTGCTGGCTGCTGGTTGATTGAGCTAGGCGCTCGCGGTTCGGAGATCAGGCCGGGGGGAGAAATCCTCCCGGCCTTTTTTAGTGGTCCCGACGAAGCCGATCGGCGAGCTCGTGGCGCAGCCCTCGCGGCGGCGGCGCGGCGCAGCCCTTCCGGGGTGCTCGTGGCGGGGCTGCCCCCCTGCGCTACGCGACTCCGCAACCGGCCGACGCTGGCCGCACTCTGTTGGACGATGATGCTGACGCCGACGACACGGACCGCTACGCCGCGTCGATGGCGCCGACGATCCGCGGTCGATCCCTTCTGAGTCATCGCCAGGGCGGGCGGGAAGATGGCCGGCAGGACCGGGAGCACGCCCAGCTGCCTGCGATCGATCGACACCGTACAAAAGAAAACGGCCGCTCCTCTTTCGAAGAGCGGCCGCTCGCTTTGAAACGTGAACCGTGCTGCGTGTTAATTGCTGCCGGAGGTCGCGCCACCGGCTTTGCGCATGCCTTCGGTGACGATGCCGACCTTTTCGACGCCGGCCCCTTTGGCCGCGTCGATGACCGCGACGATCTCGCGATAGCGCAGGCTGCCGGAGGCGATGAGGAACATCGTCTTATCCTTGCGCTGATCGAAGATGTTGCGGAGCCGCGACTCGAGCTCGCTGATCGTGACGTCCTGCTTGTTGACCGAGATCCGCTTGTCGGCCGAGTAGTCGATGACGATCTGGCTGACGTCAGGCGTGACGTCTGTCGTCTTCTTGCTCTCCGCCGGCAGGTTGATGTCGACCCCCTTCTGGGTGAGGGGCAGCGCCGCCATGAAGATGACCAGGAGCACGAGCAGCACGTCGATGAGCGGCGTGACGTTCATGTCCGAGCTGGCGTGCGGAACCTCGCCTTTGACGACCTTGTCCGCGCCGAGGTGGTGGTGTGCGTGCGCCATTACTTGCCTCCCGCCCCGCCCTGCGTCTTGGCGCGCTCGGTGATGAGGCCGATGTCTTCAATCCCCGCCTGGCGGAGCTGATCCATCGCCGCCATCACCGCGCTGTACTCGACCTCTTCGTCGGCCTTGATCAGGACGATCTTGTCCTTCGAGTTCTCGAGCAGCTCGGTGACCTTGGTCGCCAGCTCGCCCTCGCCGACCTGCTTGGCGTTCAGGTACAGGCCCTTGTCTTTCGCAATGGCGATAACCGTCTGTCCCTGCACTTCGGGCTTGTCGACCGTGTTGGTCGCGGTCGGCAGCTTGACGCTGACGCCCTGCTGCAACATCGGCGCGACCAGCATCATGATGATGAGCAGCACCAGCATGACGTCGACAAGCGGCGTCACGTTGATATCGGATTTGACTCCGCCCTTGGCGCCGCCAAGATCCATTGCCATAACTATGTCTCCCCGTATTGCAGAATGTGGACTGCGGAGTGTGGACTCATGTGCGGATCATCGATCCGCCGTCCGCAATCCACGATCCGCAATGTGTTACGCCGTCTTCTTGATGAAATAATCGACGAGCTCCGACGAGGAGTTGTCCATCTCCACGTTGAAGTACTCGATGCGTCCGCTCAGGTAGTTGTAGAACCACACCGCGGGGATCGCGACGACCAGACCAAGCGCCGTTTCGACGAGCGCTTCAGAAATACCGACCGAGACGGCGCCGATGCCGGCCGAGCCGCTCGCGCCGATGCCCTGGAACGCATTGATGACGCCGATGACGGTGCCGAGCAGTCCGACGAACGGCGCCGTCGAGCCGATCGTGGCGAGCGCCGAGACGCCCTTCTTGAGGTCCGACGCGGTCAACGCCGAGGCGCGCTGAATCGACCGGCGCACGGTGTCCATCAGGTCTTCACGCGTCAGGCTGCTGCCGCTCTCCTGCTGGAACTGATATTCCTGCAAGCCGGCGAGCACCACCTTGGCGAGGTGGCTGTAGCGATAGTTCTTCGACGACGACAGCGCGATCGCGTCCTTCAGGCGGCCTTCCTTGAGGTGCTTGGCCACCTGCGGCGCGTACATCTTCGACTGGTTACGCGCCTGGGTGTAGGTGAAGATGCGTTCGATCGCGACGCCGAACGACCACATCGACATGATGAAGAGGATGAAGGCCACCGCTTTGGCCACAAATCCCATCGACTGCCACATCTGCATTAAATCCACGGTCCATCCTCCAATACGAATTCTGAAAACGGAAAGCTGACGTCTCGATTATTGCAAAGTGAAGTTCACGGTCACGGTCATGATCACGGGCACCGGCACGCCGTTCAGCAGGGTCGGCGTGAACTGCCACTGCCGCACGGCGTCGAGCGCCGCCGCGTCGAGCAGCGGGATGGAGCGCAGCACTTTCGCTTCCTGCACGCCGCCGTTCGGGCCGATCGTCGCCTCGATGATGACGACGCCCTGCACGCGCGCCGACTGGGCGATCGCCGGATACACCGGCTTCACGTCCTTGACCTTGGTCGGCTGCTTGATGTTGCCGCCGACGCGGACCGGCGCGGGCGGTGGCGGGGGCGGCGGCGGGGGCGGGGGCGCTTCGGCCAAGCCGCCGACGATGCCGCCGGTCACGCCACCGACAACGCCGCCTTCGACACCGCCGACCGCGCGCTGTCCCTGCTCGACGCCGGTCTCAGCCTTGATTTCCTTCGGCGCCTCGACCGGGGCCGCGTTCGGGTTGACGTCCATCACCGGCTTCGGCGCCGCGGCCGCAGCGGGCGGCGGGGGCGGAGGAGGCGGCGGCGGGGGCGGGGGCGGGGCCGCGACGAACGCCATCATCGATGGCGGCGTCGGCAGCACGTCGGCAGCCATCAGCGGAATGATGATCACCGCGCCGATGATCGCCGTATGGACGATGATCGACAACGGGACCGTATACCACTGCTGACTGCCCACTTTAATCGACGGCTCGACGACGTCGCCGAACATGTCACGTGGCACTGGGTGTCTCCTCGTACGGCTCGTAGATGTTCAAATCAACCGGCGGTAGAAGGCGCCGATTATAGTCAGTCCAAAAACTGAGAGTCAACGAAGGACTCGAGAGCTTAGACACCACAACCACGGAAATGGCCGCTCGTGCCGTCCTTTTGTGCGTCCCTCATGTAAAAAGAGGTCACGACCCCTACGCGCCGGAGCCGATTCGCATCCCGTAGAACGAACGCCAGACAAAAATGAGGGAAATGGCGAAAAAAATCGCC
>JAOBWF010000440.1 GCA_025463215.1 Acidobacteriota bacterium
GGTTGGCCTTGGACGAGCACCCCTGCTCGCGCATCAGCCTGATCATCCCGTGCGCCAGATCGAACTCGGCGTCCGCCATCCCAAGGAAATTCTGTCCCAACAGCCCTACCGAACCGACCTCGCTTCCGCCGACGAGAAACTGGACCCTGGGAAGAGGAACGTCGGCGATAGTGAAAGTCTTGACCGTCGTCAGCTTCGGGGCAACCGCTCCACCCACGCCACGCAAGAAGAAACCCTGAGGAACGGGCTCGAGCGCCAGCTCATATTCGGCTGCGCTGCCGGGGGATATCATGCTGAACCACGCGCCGCTGTCGGCGATAAACACGGCATCATGCCCGTTGATCTTCGCATGCACGAGCGGCCGTAGGCCGGACATGGTGACGGGCAACGCGGCGATTGTGCCCACCCCGCACGGCTTATCCGCGGCAGTGGCCGCTGCCTGCATCGCCAGGGCGCAGCAAAGTGCAGCGAAGTGTCTATAGTTCAAGGCTTTCCCCCGTTTGCGCCGAGCTTGCAGGGAAGCCCGGCCGGGTTCAAGAGCCTTAACGACCGGATCGAAGCTACCGCCCGATAATCCGCGCCACTTCGCGGGCGACGACGCGCTCGACCAGATCGGGCAGGTTGGCGTCGAGCCATTCCTTGAGCATCGGGCGGAGCATTTCGCGCACGACGCCGTCCAATGTGTTCTCGCCCGCGCGCGGATCGATCGTGACGCCGGACAGTGCCTTGAGCGCGGCCTTGCTCGCCTTGGCGGCCTTGCCGGAAACGAGGGCGTCGTCCTTGGCCGGCGGGGAAACCCCAAGCTCCAGCACGTCGTCATCCTCGTCCGCGATGGACAGGACCGCCGAGGGTTTGGGGAAACGGCGTGCCGCCTCGACATCCGCGCTGATGATGCGCTTGATCGACGACAGCACGTCTTCCATCGATTGTTCGGGCGCGTCTTCAGCCATAGCGCCCCAACTATTGCCTATTGCTGCGGCGGTGTCACGGCCCCGTTGGGGTTGGCGTCTGGATCGTAAGGCGCGACGTCCGGGTTGATCGGGGTCGGACCGTTGGTGTGCGTGCCCTTGGGCGTATATCTGGGCTGCTCGCTCCAGTCGCCGATCCAGCCTTTGACATGGTTGTAATTGGCGGTCGGATCATAGAGCGACCCGCCGTCGAGGCCGAGATCGCGCGCCTCCGCCATGCCCATCGCATTCAGCAGCGCGAAGCCCGCGACATATTCGTCATGCTGCGCGGAGACGAGTTGGACCTGCGAATTGAGCAATTCCTGCTCGGCATTGAGCACATCGAGCACGGTGCGCGTACCGACGCGGTTTTCGGCGCGTACGCCCTCCAGCGCGAGCTCGTTGGCCGATACCGCCTGCTGGTTGGCGGTAATCGCGGCGGCGGACGCTTCATACGCGGCGAAGGCGCCGCGCGTGTTGGCGATCACCTGGCGTTCGGTATCGATGCCCTGTTCGACCGCGATATTCTGCTGCGCCTGCGCCTGGCGCACCTGCGCGCCGGCAAGACCACCCTGATAGAGCGGCAAAGTCATCTGAACGCCAAACGTGTTCGAGGTCTGAACCTGATCCAGCCCAGGGCTGCCCTTGGGCACGCCATTCAGGCGATTCGCGGTGCCCAGGTAATTGTTATAATTCGGCCCGGCGATGGCGGAGAAAGTCGGCAGACGCTGGCCGCGCGCGACGTTCACATCATAGCCCGCCGCCTTGGCCGCCGCGCTCGCCGCCTGCAGCGCGGGGCTGTTCTGGAGCGAAACGGTAACCGCCTGATCGGGATCCGCCGGCAGCTTGGGCAGCGACGGCGGCAAGTCCAGATTTTCGGGCCAGCTGCCGACCACGCGGCGGTAATTCTCGCGACTGGCGGTGAGGTTGCCCTGCGCGGTGATGAGCTGGCTGCGCGCGAGGCTGAGCCGCGCTTCGGACTGGGCGACGTCGGTGCGCGTCAGATCGCCGACCTGGAAGCGATCGCGGCTCGCCTTCAGATTGGTGTTGAGGACGTCGACATTCTTGCGGTTGAGATCGACGATCGAGGCGTCGCGGATCACGTCCATATAGGCGCTGACGACCGCCACGAAGATATTGCCCTCCGCGGTGCGCAGATCGGCACGGCCCGCGATGACGCGCGTCTGGGCGGCGTTGATCGAGTTCTTGACGCGCCCCCCCTGGAACAAGGGATAGGACAGGTTGAGCTGCGCGGTGAGGTCGCGCGCGCCATTGTTGTAATGGTCGATACCATTGCTGCTTTGCGACAGGCCGAGCGTGCTCGAGACCTGCAGCCGCGATTGGGCCTTGGCGAGCGGCACGCCTTCGTCGGTCGCACGCAATTGTGCGCGCGCCGCGCTGAGCGACGGGTTGGTGCTGTAGGTCTGGACGAACGCATCCTGCAGCGTGGTCGCGAATACAGGCGTTCCCAGCGCCGCGCTGCCAAGCAGGACGGCGACAATCTTACCCCGGAACCGCATTAGAAGCTGAACCCCTTCTCGACCGCGAAACCGGGCAGGACCGGCGCTTCCGCATCTGCGAAGCTCAGCAGGCCGAAACCGAAGCCGGCCTTGCGGCCGATGGCGAGGCGGGTGACCCCATTCTCGACGATCGGGGTGGCGATACGGCCGCCATCGGCGAGCTGTTCGATGATCGCGGGCGGAATCTGTTCGACCGCGCCATCGAACAGGATGAGGTCGTAGGGTGCGCCCTTCGCCCAGCCCTTGGCGAGCGGACCGCTCGCGCGGCTGACATTGGCGGGCAGCGGCGCATTGCCGATCAGCGCCTTGTCCTGTTCGAGCGCGATCACGCTGGCCGCGAGTTCGGCGAGCACGGCGGCGGAATAGCCGCTGCCCGCACCAATCACGAGCGTAGTATCGGTCG
>JAOBWF010000217.1 GCA_025463215.1 Acidobacteriota bacterium
CGTGCCCAACGTGTCACGGCACGCGATACAACCCGAAGACACTGGAGATCGAGTACAAGGGAAAGAACATAGCAGATGTTCTCGGGCTTACCGTCGACGGCGCGTACGAATTCTTCGATGATGAACCGCACGTACGTCGCGCGCTCGATGTGCTGAGACAGGTGGGACTCGGTTATCTCCGACTCGGCCAGCCGGCGACGGAGCTGTCAGGGGGAGAGGCGCAGCGCATCAAGCTGGCAACGGAGCTGCAGCGTGCCCAGCGCGGCGGCACGCTCTACGTGCTCGACGAACCGACCACCGGCCTGCACCCGTCCGATGTCGAGAAACTGCTGGCGCAGCTCGACGGCCTCGTCGAGGCCGGCAATACCGTCATCGTCGTCGAGCACGAGATGCGCGTGGTGGCCGGGAGCGATTGGGTGATCGACATCGGGCCGGGCGCCGGCGACGAGGGCGGCTGCGTGGTGGCCGCCGGCACGCCGGACAGCGTCGCGGTGAGCCGAAAGAGCCGGACCGCGCCGTATCTGGCGCGTTTCCTCGCGGGGAACCTGACTGCGGCGGGCGGTGCCGGCGGATCGTGATCAGCGCGCGGCGGCGACGGTCTGAAGGGCGGCGACGCGGTCCGCGTCGAGACGGGCGCGGCGGACAAGCCATGCGCCAGCCAGGCAGACGCTGGCGCCGAGGATCGACAGCCATGACACGCGCTCGTGGCGAAGCACGACGCCGAGCGCGAGCGCGACGACGGGGATGTAGAAGTTGTTCACCGACGCCACCGTCGGACCCATGCGCCCGGCGATGGTCGCGGTCATGACGTAGGCGATCCCCGTGCCGCCGGCGCCAAGCGTCATCAGCGCGGCGGCGGGCCGCAGCGACCAATGGCCTGCGAGCACGGCAGGCACGCCGAGCGGCGCGGTCAGAATGACGGCGACGCCGAGCGCGCGCCAAATCACCGGCAGCGCGCCGTTGCGCTGCTGCAGCGGCCCCGACAGGCTATAGGCAAAGCCGTAGGAGATGAGCGCCGCCAGGATCAGCAGGATGCCGATCGTTTGTCCGGCGGGATCGCTGCCCACGGTCATGCCGGGAAGGGCGACCAGCATCGTGCCGACAAAGCCGACGCCGAGTCCCGTCAGGATCGATCGCGGCGGCAGCCGCCGGGCGATCGCGCTCGCGGTCGCCGCCACGAATAACGGCACCGCGCCGTTCAGCATGCCGGCCAGCGCCGACGACACGTGCTGCTCGGCGAACGGAAACATCGTCAGCGGAAAGGCCATCCAGATGACGCCGAGGATCGCCGTTCTACCGCGATCGGCGGCGGCGATCGGGCGCCGTACGGCGGGGACGAGCGACAGCGTGAGGAAGCCGACGAGAATGCGGACGAATGCGACACCGGTCGGCGAAACCGCCTCGAGCCCTTCGGCGATCAAGAGGAACGACGCGCCCCAGATGACACCGGGCAGAACGATCAGCAGTGAATCGATCACCGGCGCGGTTCGAGCAGGAGCGCGTTGCCGACGTACTCGGTGATCGACAGGCGGCACGCCGGCTCCGCGCCGGTGTAGCGCGTCGCATGCCAGGTGCCGGCCGGCACGTAGACCACGTCGCCTTCGCTCGCGACGAACGGTTGCTGACCCTCGAAGGCGTAGCGGATCTGGCCGGTGAACACGAGCCAGAACTCGGCGCTCTCGGCGTGGAAGTGCCCCTTGTCGGCGGGATCGAGCGGCGGCAGGTTCTTCTCGTGCCCGTAGAGCACGAGCATCTCGGACTTGTCGTCGCGCACGAACCGGCCGCCGGCGTACTTGTCGTTCTTCGCCGCCGCATCATGGATGTTCAGGTGGGGCTGATTGAAGGGATCGTATTGACCGGCGAGGCGGCTCACGGTCGCCGGCACCCACGACATCCCGGCCGGCGCCGCCTGCGCCGGCGTCTCCGCCGTCTCGCGCGGGAACAGCGTCTTGGCGTGCGCAACGTTGACGAGGAACCGCAGGCTCGCCTTGTCGCCGGTCGTCTCGAGCGCGTACAGCGTCTGGCGCGGGATATTCACGAGCGAACCGCGCGTCGCCGTGAACGGCGCCTGGCCCTCGATCTCGACACGCACTTCGCCTTCCACGACCGCGAACCACTCGCGGGTGTCGGGATGCAGGCGCTTGGCGACTTTCGTGCCGGGCGCGGCCGCGACGTACTCACCGGTCAAGCGGCCATCGTCCACGATCAGCTCACGCCAGTTCGCCTCGCCCGTGTGTTTGCTCTTGAGGTCGGCCATCTTCGTCCACGGTTTGTGACCCGCGGGGTACGCCGGCGTCTGCGTCGGCTTGGGTGCCCACACCGCCGTCGGCACGGGCCGCTGATCCTGCGCGTGAACGACCAACCAGAAGGAACCGCCGAGTACGCCAAGAGCGCAGAGCACGAACCACGTGTGGTGTTCCGCGCGGTCTTTGCGGTTCGATCGATTCATAGGCATATGGCCCGGCATTCTATACGCGTCAGGCGCCGGGGCGCCGCAGCGCGCGTGCCGCTGCGGCGAGCTCTTTTTTCTTGGCGCGATCGACGGTGGGGAAGGCGAGGCCCAGCCGTTTCATCGCGTCGACAATCGCCGCGGAGACGACCAGACGGGTGAACCACTTGTGGTCCGCGGGGACGACGAACCAGGGCGCCTCGGGCGTGGCGGTGTGGCGGATCATGTCCTCGTAGGCGGCCATGTACTCGCGCCAGTGCGCGCGTTCGCGGACGTCGCCCGCCGCGAACTTCCAGTTCTTGGCCGGCATGTCGAGGCGCTCGAGGAACCGTTTCTTCTGTTCCTCTTTCGAGACGTGCAGAAAGAACTTCAACACGGTGACGCCGTTGCGGCCCAGATGACGCTCGAAGCCGGAGATGTCCTCGAACCGTTCCTTCCAGATCTGTTTGGACATGACGGCCGCGGGCAGACGCTGCGCACGGAGGATCTCGGGGTGCACGCGCACGACCAGCACTTCTTCGTAGTAGGAGCGGTTGAAGACGCCGATGTGGCCGCGCTCGGGCAGACGCGCCGTGGTGCGCCACAGGAAATCGTGCGCGAGCTCCTCGGCCGACGGCGCCTTGAACGACGAGACCTGGCAGCCTTGCGGGTTGACGCCGGACATCACGTGCTTGATCGTGCTGTCCTTGCCGGCCGCGTCCATCGCCTGAATTATCACCAGCAGGGCCCACGTGCCCTGCGCGTAGAGCTTCTCCTGCTGGTCGCGGAGCGCGTCGAGCCCGCGCGTCAACAGATCGGCGGCCTCGTCTTTCGATCCGAAATCACCGGTGTCGCCGGGATCGTAGTCGGCGAGCCGAAAGCCGCGGCCGCTCGTGACGCGGTAGGATCCGATCAGACCGTGCATTCGCGGCATCCTACTTCACCCCGTTGAGGAACCTCGCCAGGTCGGCGTTCTCGGGGAAATCGCGCGCCAGCCCGCGCGCGATCGCCATCGCCTCCGGCAGCCGCCCCTCGCGGACCTGCAGATCCCACAACGCGAAGCGCGCTTCGGTGCGCACGAAAAACGGCGCATCGGTATCCGCGGCGGTCTGCATCGACTTCAGCGCGCGCTTGCGATCGCCGCCGCCGAGCACCCAGCGCGTGCCGCGCGGCATCCGGGTGTCGACGATGTAGTCGATCCAGGCGCGGGAGACGCGGGCGCGGACGTGATCGGGATGGCGCTGCAGCACCGCGTCGAGCGAGCGGCGCGCTTCCCAATATTCATCCCAGCCCTTCTTGCGTCCGAGCGGGCCAAGCTGCAGCCAGACGTAGTTGAGATCGATCTTGCCGAGCAGGAACAGCGTGGCGTCGTCGTCCGGCACGACGGCGAGACGGTCGCGCGCGATCGCCTGGCCGCGCGCGGTGTCGGCGACAAACGACGCCAGCAGCCCGACGCACGGCGCGCACTGCGCGAACGCCTTGTCGCGATCGGGCTGGTTGCCGATCGCCGCCTTAATCTGAAAGAGCAGCGCGGAGGTTCGCAGCTCGCAGGCGGCGAGGTCGCCGGGTGCGTCGGTTTCGAGTGCCTGCGCGAGCGTGGCCGCTTCTTCGTAGCGCGCGTTGAAGAACGCGCGGTGGGCGTCGTCGAGCGTCGGCGTGGACGCGGCGCC
The DNA here is from genome assembly GCA_025463215.1 of Acidobacteriota bacterium. Classification (GTDB taxonomy): domain Bacteria; phylum Acidobacteriota; class Vicinamibacteria; order Vicinamibacterales; family CAVVIG01; genus CAVQFC01. The sequence goes on from JAOBWF010000217.1 coordinate 4,099, forward strand.
GGCGGCGCTGACGACGGCAGTGGAGAGGATCGCCAGCTGGGCCATATAGCGCAACAGGCGGCCGGGGTGGTTATGCATGGCAGAAAGACTCGGGCGCGCACGTGGGCTGGCGAACACGACGCACGAACATGATGCGGTACAGGTGGTGGGGATGCACCACAAAAATGGGCAAAACCGGACTGTGCTGACTGTAAACAGCGGCCGGCGGCACCGCTGTTCCGGATTGCACAGGAGCCGATCGTGTATAGTTGATGCGTTCGTTCCAACGCAGCCCGCTCTGCGCTCGAGTGGCGCCTCACGCGTCCGCAACCCGCTCACAACGAAAGCAGCATCCATGTCCCGTCGCAACGGCGATCGCGCCCGGTTTCAGAAAGAACGTAAACGCAAGATGCTCCGCCGCCAGCGTGTGCAGAGCCTGATCAACGCCGGCCGCGCCGTAGCTGCCAAGGCGCCCGATGCGTCCGACGCGTCCGATGCGCCAGAGGCCGCCAAGGCGTGAGGCAGGCCGGGCCGGAGGAGCCGCTGCCGGCGCCGACGACCTGCCCGTTTTGCCGGTCGCCGAAGATCATGACCACCAGCGTCAAGGCCGACTCGTCGTCGTACTGGCGCTGCGAGGGCTGCGGGCAGGTCTGGAATGCCGGACGGCTGCGGCCGGCCCATCGCCAAGGGCACGGCGGCCGGTGGTCGTGAGCAGGGTCATGCGAAACGGGGAGCGGTTGTGAACGCTGTCTGGATCGTCGCAGGACTGGCTGCGCTCGGAGCTGTGGTCGCGCTGATCGCGGCGTCGCAGCGCCGCGGTCCGCACATGGATCTCGGCACCGTGAGCTCGCAGTGGATCTCCGAGCACCGGCTCGGATCGAACCAGGATTATTCCCGCCGCTGACGCGGGCGCCCGCCCGGCCCGTTCATCCTTCTGCCTCCACCCGCATCGTCTTCCACAAACGTTCGACGTGTCGGCGCTCGGTCTGCTCGGCGCCGATCGACACGCGCACCATCCACCGGCCGGCGAGCACCGCCGGGGTCAGGTACGCGGCGCCGGATCGATTCACGCGATCGCACCACGCCTGGGTATGCCGATCGAGCGCGTCGCCGTCGAGGCCGCCGGGATCATGACGCACACAGACCGTCTGCAGCGGCACCGGCGCGAGGACTCGCCACCCGGGCGCGGCGCCGACCGCGTCGGCCAGCCAGCGCGCGTTCTCGAGATCGCGCCGCAGGCGGGCCTGCAGCCCGGATACGCCCTGCTCGCGAATGAGGAACCAGAGCTTGAGCGCGCGGAACCGGCGGCCGAGCGGAATGCCCCAGTCGCGGAGATTCTTGACGTGGCCGTCAGCCGCCGTCTGGAGAAAGCTCGGATTCGTGGACATCACGCGCACGAGATGCTCAGGGTCGCGCACGTAGTACAAGGTGCAGTCGAACGCCGCGCCGAGCCATTTGTGCGGGTTGACGACGAGCGAGTCGGCGCCTTCGATGCCGCTCCACATCCAGCGGCACTCGGGCAGCACCATGGCGGATCCGGCCATCGCGGCGTCGACGTGCAGCCACAGCCCGTGCTGCATCGCGAGGGTCGCGATTGCGTCGATCGGATCGAGCGCCGTCGACGCCGTGCTGCCCGACGTCGCCACAATCGCGCAGGGGCTGGCGCCGGCGCGCAGGTCGGCGGCGATCGCCTCGGCCAGCGCGTCGGGACGCATCGCGAACTGCTCGTCGTGCGCGACGATACGGACGTTGGCGCGGCCGAACCCTGCGAGCAGCGCCGCCTTGTCGACCGAGCTGTGGCTGTGCGCCGAGGTGTAGACGATCAACGGCTGCGCCTCAGACTGCAGGCCGCCGCGGCTGGCACCGTAGCCGGTCGTCCGCTCGCGCGCGCAGATCAACGCGATCAGCGTGCTGGTCGACGCGGTGTCCTGAATCACGCCGCTCCACGCGTCGGAGAGCCCGAGCATGCCGCGCATCCAGCCGGTGACGACCTCCTCGAGCTCGGTGAGCGCGGGGCTCGACTGCCATGCCAGACCGAGCACGCCGAGGCCGGTGCTGACGTAGTCGCCGAGCACGCTCGCGAGCGTGCCGTTGCAGGGAAAGTAGCCGAAGAACTCTGGATGCTGCCAGTGCGATAGACCGGGAACGATGATCGCGTCGAGGTCGCGCATGATCGCCGCAAAGGATTCAGCGGCGTCAGGCGGCTGCGCCGGCAGCTGCGCCTTGACGTCGCCCGGTTCCGTCCGCGCCATCACCGGGCGCGAGGCGACAGTGGTGCGGTAGTCGGCGATCCAGTCGACGATCTGGTGTCCGGCGGCGCGAAATTCCTCTGGTGTCATCCCGCCGATTCTACGGCACGTCGCAGCCGTCTTCGTGCCGCGCCGGCACTCGCGGCGGCCAACCATCGTCGGGACAACCTCGTCGTCGTGTCGTGCGCGGCTTCGTGTACGCTCTGGTTGGAATGATGCGCGCTGCGGCCTTCCTGGCCCTCATGCTCGCCGCCCTGCCCGCGATCGCGCAGCCGTTCAAAGGGACGAAGCAGCCCGACGTCCGCTACGTCCCCTCGCCGGACAGCGTCGTCGACGCGATGCTCGAATTGGCGCACGTCACCGCCGGCGACACGGTGTTCGATCTCGGATCCGGTGACGGCCGGATTCCGATTGCCGCCGCGAAGCGGTATGGCGCGTTCGGCGTCGGCGTCGAGATCGACGCCAAGCTCAATCGCGAGGCCGCCGACAACGCGACGAAAGCCGGCGTCGCCGGCCGTGTCCGCTTCTTCACGCAGGATCTGTTCGAGGCCGACATCAGCGAGGCTTCGGTTGTCACGCTGTTCCTGCTGCCGCGGATCAATCAGGCGTTGATCCCGAAGCTGCGGCGCGAGCTGCGGCCGGGTACGCGGATCGTGTCGCACCAGTTCGATATGGGTGACCAGTGGCCCGCCGAAAAATCGCAGGACGTCAACGGTCTGATGATCTACCTGTGGACGATACGGTAGAGGAATAACAGTCGAGCAATTCGGCATCGGCACATAACCTGCACATCCTGCTTCAGAACCCGTAATGAAGGAGGACTCATGAGTAAATGGCGAATCGCGTGCAGCGCGGCGATACTGGCCGCCGGTCTGGCTCCGTCGGCACACGCTGACGAATTCACGAAGCTCACCCTGTTGACGTTCAGCGGCCCGGTCGACGTGCCCGGTATCACCCTGCCGGCCGGCACCTACCGGTTCGAGCTCGCCGACCCGACCACCTCGCGGCGTGTGGTGCGCGTGTCCGACAAGGACGGCACAAAGAGCTACGGCATGTTCATCAGCATGCCCAATCAGCGGATGACGCCGACGGATAACCCGGTCGTGATGTTCAAGGAATCGGCCGCCGGCGCGCCGCCCGCGGTTCAGGTGTGGTTCTATCCCGGCGAAACCTACGGCTATGAATTCGCGTACCCGCACGACCAGGCGCTGAAGATCGCGAAAGCGACACATCAGCCGGTGCTCGCCTATGCCGACGACTCGAAGGGTACGTCGAGCGATACCGATCGGTTGGCGTCGATGAATAAGGCGGACGTCAGCCGCATCGACGAGAACGATCGACCGGTGTCGAGCGATGAGGCGTTGAAGGAATCGAGTGAGCAGCGGACCCCGGTCGCCACGCCGGCGCCCACGACGGCCGCGACGAGCACCAGCGATACGAGCCGTACCGCGCCGTCGAGCAGCATGAACCGCACGGCCGGCACGACCGGCAACAGCGACATGACGCGGTCCAGCGGCAGCAGCAGCCGCGCCACCGGCACGAGCGGCACGAGCAATATCAACGGCGCGGCCGGCACCGGCTCGACCGGGGCGCGCGCGCCGATGACGGGCGGCTCCGGCGCGTCGGCGCAGGACAGCACCGCGCCCGCGAAGCCGGCGCGTCAGCACCTGCCACGCACCGCGAGTCAGCTGCCGCTGCTGGCGATCTTCAGCGCGCTGTCGCTCGCGGGCGGACTCGGCGTCCGTTTCGCGCGGCGTGGCGCCCTCTAGCTGCTGGTTTAACGGCTGGTCTTGGCCGGTGGGATGTCTTTGACGATGAAGACACGCTCGCCGGCCTTGATCAGCCCAAGCTCGCGCCGGGCGATCTCTTCGATCGCGCCCGGGTCTTCACGCAGGCGGCGGGCCTGATCGCGCAGGCGGGCGTTCTCCGCCCGCTGGCGCGAAACGGACGCCGCCAGTTCATCGTACTCGTGCCGCGCCCGCAGCATCGCCAGCAGTCCGCGATCACCCACCAGTCCATCGACGATAATGATCGACGCGAGCAGCACCAGCAGGATCTGCACGATCCGGCGGTTGCGCGACGGCCGCTTCAGTGTCGGGGTGCGGCGCCGCGGCGCCGGCCTGGTTTCCGCCTGCTTGGGCACGTGGCAAAAACAGTACAACAACTCGCGCGAAAGTACAACAGCGATGTCTGAGCTCATCCTTATTTTGACGACGATGCCCGACGATGATCGCGCCGCGGGGATGGCGCGCACCCTGATCGAGGAGCGGCTGGCGGCCTGCGTCAACGTGCACGCGGCGATGACGTCCATTTATCGATGGCGCGAAAAGATCGAAACGGATGCCGAGCGGCAGGTGGTGATCAAAACCACGCGCGCGCAGGTCGCTGCGCTCGAAGCGCGGCTGCGCGCGCTGCACCCCTACGAACTGCCGGAGTTCGTGATGCTGGATGCGTCGGCGGGCGACGCCTACGCCGCGTGGGTCGGTGAGAGCACGTAGGACAAACCTTCAGGCCTGTTTCCGGCGGTGCGCCACGAGCTCGAACAACATCGGCAGCACCGACACGAACACGATGCCGATCGTCACCAGTGAGAAGTTGTTCTTGATGACCGGAATGTTGCCGAAGAACCATCCGGCGCCGAGGCACAACGTGACCCACGCGATCGCGCCGATCGCGTTGTAGAGCACGAACGAGCCGGGCGTCATCTGCGCCGCACCGGCGACAAACGGCACGAACGTGCGCACGATCGGGACGAAGCGGCCGAGGATCACCGCCTTGCCGCCGTACTGCTCGAAGAACGCGTGCGCCCGATCGAGATACGCCTTGTTGAGAAGCCGGACCCGCCGTTCACCTGCCGACCCGGCAAACACGCGCGGCCCGATGAACCGCCCGATCGCGTAGTTCACCGTGTTGCCGGCGAACGCGGCGACGATCAGCAGGCCGAGCATCGCGCCGATGCTCAGGTCGCCGCTCGCGCATAACGCGCCGGCCGCGAACAGCAGCGAGTCGCCGGGCAGGAACGGCGTCACGACGAAGCCGGTTTCCGCGAACACGATCGTGAACAGGATGGCGTAGACCCAGGTTCCGTACCGCGCCACGAATTCGAGCAGGTGCTTGTCGAAATGAAGGACGAAGTCGATCACGACTACACGTTCTCGAGCGCCTGGGCGAGGTCTTCCGTGAGGTCGTCGATGTCCTCGATCCCGGCCGAAATCCTGACGAGACCGTCGGTGATCCCGATCGCCGCGCGCCGCTCCGCCGGGACCGACGCATGCGTCATCGACGCGGGGTGGGAGATCAGCGATTCGACACCGCCGAGGCTTTCGGCCAGCGCGTGCAGCTTGACGCCGTTCAGCATCCGGCGCGCCGCCTCGAGCGAGCCGAGCTCGAAGGCGAGCATCCCGCCGAAGCCGCGCATCTGCGTCTTCGCCAGCGCATGATGCGGGTGCGACGGCAGTCCGGGATAGTGGACGTGCTGTACCTTCGGATGCGCGCTCAGGTACTGCGCCAGCGCCAGGCCGTTGGCGTTGTGCGCCTGCATCCGGATCGGCAGCGTCTTGGTGCCGCGCAACACCAGGAACGAGTCGAACGGGCTCAGGATCGCGCCCTCGGCGTTCTGCACGAACCGCAGCCACTCGATATCATCGTCGCGATGGGCGACGACGATGCCGCCGACGCTGTCGCTGTGGCCGTTGAGATATTTCGTCGTGCTGTGCGTGACGAGGTCGGCGCCGAACTCGATCGGCCGCTGCAGGTACGGGCTCGCGAAGGTGTTGTCGACCACCAGCCGGGCGTCATGGCGATGCGCGAGCTCCGCCGCCGCGCGCAGATCGGTCAGGCGCATCACCGGGTTGGTCGGGGTTTCGACGAACAGCATCCTGGTCGCCGGCGTCATGGCGCGCTCGACTTCGTCGAGGTTCGAGGTGTCGACGTAGGTGAACGAGAGCTGGTAGCGCCGCAGCACCTTGTCGAACAGCCGGAAGGTGCCGCCGTAGGTGTTGTCGGAGACCACCACGTGGTCGCCCGACTTCAGCATCGTCGCGATCGCGCCGATCGCGGCCATACCCGACGCGAAGGCGAACCCTTCCTTGCCCGACTCGATCGCGGCGAGGTTGCGCTCGAGCGCCATCCGGGTCGGGTTCTGGGTGCGGGCGTACTCGTAGCCTTTGTGCTGGCCGAGCGCGTCCTGCACGTAGGTCGAGGTCTGATAAATCGGGGTGATGATCGCGCCGGTCGCGGGATCGGGCTCCTGGCCGGCATGCAGGCAGACGGTGCTGAAACGCGCGCGGGATGTCAGCTTCACGATCCAACTACGATAACATGAACCTGCGATGACCAGGCGCGCGTTGCCACCCCCGGCGGCCGATCGGCGCGAAGGCGTCCGCGGCGCGCTGCTGCATACGCTGCCTGGACGCGCGATTGTCATCGGCCTCGCGATCAAGCTCGCGGTCTTTTTTGTCGGGCTCGCGTCCGGCGGCGTGCCGCCGTTCTTCGCCGTCGTCGACACGGTGGCCGGCCTGGCGGCGGCGGTCGGCCTCGCCTACTTCACCTTCCGCCTGATCGTGCTCGCGAAGCGCCGCCTGCTGTGGCGCGTCCGCCGCAAGCTGATCCTGTCGTACGTGTTCATCGGCTTCGTGCCGGCGCTGCTGCTGGTGGCGTTTTCGCTGCTGTGCGGGTTCCTGCTGTTCTACAGCTTCAGCGGCTATCTCGTGCAGAGCCGCTTGAGCGCTTTGAGCGAGCGGGCCGGCTACATCGCGCAGAGCACCGCGCTCGAGATTCAGCGCGCCAGCGGCCGCGACGTCGCCGCGATCCTGGAGCGGCGGCAGGCGAGCGAAGCGGAGAAGTATCCCGACCTTTCCATCGCCGTCGTGCCCACGGAGCACACCTGTGGCACCGTGAGTTCAGAAATCAGAATTCAGACTGCAGAACTCAAGGCGGTCACCGCGGGACCGTGGGGGCACGTCGATGCGCCGCGCACCGTGCCGGGGTGGATCGACTGCCCCGGGTTCTCGGGTGTGCTCGCATACTCGCACAAGCAGCTCGTCACCGCGGCCGAAGAAGACACGCACCTGATGGTTCGCAGCGTCGCGTTTCCTGATGCGCCGCGATCCGGCTATGCCGTCGTCGTCGACATGCTGGTCAACGAGGCGATCCGCAAGCAGCTGCGCAAGGAGACCGGCGTCGAGCTCAAGAGCGTGTCGGCCGTGCCGCCGAAGAAGGCGACCGACGCGCGGCCGCTGACCGGCCGCGACGGCGGCGACGAAGACACCCATGCGTCGGCGCCGCCGCCCGGCGCGCTCAGCAAGCTGACGACGCTGATGGACTATCGCGACTGGGCGAGCGGCGAGACCGGCGCGCTGACCGCGTCGATCGCGCTCAGCGTCGCCGAGCTCTACGATCAGATTTCGCCGGCGCAGGGCAGCGTCGGCCGGACGTTCAGCCAGGGGCTGCTGCTCGTGCTGTTCGTGATCGGCGCGCTGTTCCTGATCATCGAAGCGATGGCGCTGGTCGCCGGCTTCGCGCTGGCGAAATCGCTGACCGGATCGGTGCACGCGCTGTTTGCCGGCACCGAACGGGTGCGCCAGGGTGACTTCACCCACAAGATTGAAGTGCGCAGCGAGGATCAGCTCGGCGAGCTCGCGCTGTCGTTCAACTCGATGACCGCGAGCATCGAAGATCTGCTGCGCCAGGCGGCGGAGAAGAAGCGGCTCGAGGAAGAGCTGCGCATCGCCCACGAAATCCAGATGTCGCTGCTGCCGCAGGGACCGCTGGTGATGGCCGGGCTGTCGGTGACCGCGCTCTGCGTCCCGGCGCGCGAGGTCGGCGGCGACTATTACGATTTCCTGCCGCTCGGCGAGCACAGGGTCGGCGTGCTGATTGCCGACGTATCGGGCAAGGGCACGTCGGCCGCGCTCTACATGGCGGAGTTGAAAGGGCTCGTGCTGTCGCTGAGCGAGATCCACACCTCCCCGCGTACGATGCTGATCGCCCTCAACCGCATCATCGCCAACCATCTCGATGCCCGCAGCTTCATCACCATGACGTACGCGGTCGTCGATCTCCGCGCGCGCACGATTACGTATGCGCGGGCCGGGCACACGCCGCTCATCTACGTGCCCGGCACCTGCGCCGACGGCGCGCCGCGCCACGTCGAGATCCTGGTGCCCGACGGCATGGTCGTCGGCCTCAAGCTCGACAACGGCGAGATGTTCGAGCGCCACCTGGTCGAGGAAACCATCCCGCTCCGGCCCGGCGATCTCTACCTGCTGTTCACCGACGGCATCAGCGAGGCGATGAACGCGCGCGACGATCTCTTCGGCGAATCGCGCCTCGGCCGCCTGGTCGAGACCCACGCGCACCTGCCGTCGGAGGAGCTGCGCGAGCGGGTGCTGCGCGAGATCGCCGCGTTTGTCGGCGACGCGCCGCAGCACGACGACATGACGATGATCCTGCTGAAGATCGACGAGCTGCCGGCCCTGTCCACCCCCGCCGCGGCGTTCGCCGCGGTCGCCCAGTAGCGCCGTGAACGAGTTCGTCGTCATCTTCCGGACCCACTCCGACATCGAGGCGCAGATCGTGCGCGGCCTGCTCGACACCCACGGCGTGATGTCGGTGATCGCCTCCGACACGCCCCACTCCATCTTTCCGCTGTCGGTGGACGGCGTCAGCGCCGTGCGGATCTCGGTCCACGTCGACGATGCGGACGAGGCGCAGCGGATCATCGAGGCGCACCGGACCGAGCTGAAAAACGGTCAGGTGGTGCGGCTGCGCGACGAGTTCGAGGCGCTGCAGCGGGCGATCGGCTACCGCTTCCGCGATCGCGGGCTGCTCGAGCACGCGATGACGCACACTTCGCGCGCCAACGAGGACGTCAGCGGCGGGGTGGTCGACAACGAATCGATGGAGTTTCTCGGCGACGCCGTGCTCGGGTTCATCGTCGCCGACGTGCTGTTCCACGAGTTCCCGCGGTTCGACGAGGGGCAGAAGTCGAAGACCAAGGCGTCGGTGGTGTCGACCGCGACGCTGGCGAAGCAGGCGGAGCGGCTGCAGCTCGGCGATCATCTGCTGCTCGGCCGCGGGGAGGAGAAGACCGGCGGCCGCCGCAAGCAGGCCTTGCTCGCCGACACCTACGAGGCGCTGATTGCCGCGATTTATCTCGACGGCGGCGTCGAGCACGTCCGCGCCTTCATCGTCCGCGAGTTCACGC
>JAOBWF010000221.1 GCA_025463215.1 Acidobacteriota bacterium
CGGCCGCGAGCGGTCCACCCGCAGGAGGCGGGCGCGGCGGCGCGGCGGCGAGTGCCGGCCCGCTTGGGGTCACCGTGCCGGGCACGGTGAAGAACTACGTGCCGGTGACCGACGAGATGCTGCGCAATCAGGATCCCGGCGACTGGCTGATGGCGCGGCGCAACTATCAGGGCTGGAGCCACAGTCCGCTCACCCAGATCACGCCCGCAAATGCGAAAGAGCTGCAGCTGGTGTGGAGCTGGGGCATGAGCGAAGGCCAGGGCAACGAACCCTCTCCCCTGATCCACAACGGCGTGCTCTACCTTGTGAACATCCAGAACATCGTCCAGGCGATCGACGCCCGCACCGGCGATTTGATCTGGGAGAACCACGTCGGCCCGAACGCGCTGATCGGCCAGGCCGCGATGCGCAACATGGCCATCTACCAGGACAAGGTGTTCGTCGCGACGACCGACGCGCGCCTGGTCGCGCTCGACGCGCGCACCGGCGCGAAAGTCTGGGATACCACGATCGCCGATCGCGCCAAGGGCTACGCCAACACCGCCGGTCCGATGGTCATGAACGGCGTCGTCGTCAACGGCCTGGTCGGCTGCGACCGCTACGGCAACGACGGCTGCTGGATCAGCGGCTACGAGGCCGCGACCGGCAAGCAACTGTGGAAGTTCAACACCGTCCGTCGCGGCACGGAGCAGGGGGCCGATACGTGGGGCAAGCTCGCCGACAACCTCCGCATCGGCGGCGAGACCTGGATCGCCGGCAGCTACGATCCGGATCTCGACATCACGTACTGGGGCGTCGCGCAGGCGAAGCCGTGGATGCGCGCGAGCCGCGGCTCGTCCAACTTCGACAACGTGCTCTACACGAGCTCGACCGTCGCGCTGCGGCCGAAAGACGGATCGCTCGCCTGGCACTATCAGCACGCGCCGGGCGAGTCGCTCGATCTCGACGAAGTGTTCGAGCGGGTGCTTGTCGACATCGGCGATCAGAAACTTGTGTTCACGATCGGCAAGCCGGGCATTCTGTGGAAGCTCGATCGCCGCAACGGCCAGTTCCTCGGCTACAAGGAAACGCTGTTCCAGAACGTGTTCGAGTCGATCGATCCGAAGACCGGCGCGCCGACCTATCGCGGCGACATCCTCGAGCAGCAGACCGGCCAGTGGGTCGACTCATGTCCCAGTACCGAGGGGGGCCACAACTGGCAGTCGATGAGCTACATCCCGTCGAGCGGCGTGCTCGTGATTCCGCTGAGCCAGTCGTGCATGTCGATGTCGGGGCGCAAGATCGAGGCGACCAACGGGTCCGGCGGCACCGGTGCGGACCGCCGTTTCTTCGAGATGCCTGGCAGCGACGGCAACGTCGGCAAGCTCGCCGCCTACGACGTCAAGACGATGAAAGAGCTGTGGACGCGCGATCAGCGGTCGCCGTACCTGACCGGCGTGATCACGACCGCTGGCGGCGTCGGCTTTGTCGGCGATCTCGATCGCACCTTCCGCGCCTTCGACGTCAAGACCGGCGAGACGCTGTGGCAGACGCGGCTCGGCACGACGGTGATGGGCTACCCGGTCACCTTCTCGGTCGCCGGCCGCCAGTACGTCGCCGTCACCACCGGCGCGACCGGCGGCGGCAGCCCGCGCGTCGTGCCGCGCACGATCATCCCCGAGGTCCGGATGCCTGGCACCGGCAACGCGCTGTACGTCTTCGCCCTGCCTGAAAAGCGATAGGCTGGATGACGCAGCATCGCGACCTCCTGACGCTGGCGTGACGGGCGTCCGGCGCGAAGCGATCGTCGTCGTTGCCGCATTTGCGGCGGCAACCGTCGTCCTGACCTTGCCGCTGGCGGTTAACCTGAAACGCGTGCTGCCATCGGACCACAGCGACACTCTACTGATCACGTGGATCATCGGGTGGGACGCCGACCGCCTGCGGCACGGCCTGCGCGGCCTGTGGGACGCGCCGATTTTCTTTCCCTATCGCGGCACGCTCGCCTTCTCGGAAACGATGCTCGGGCTCGCCATTCTGGTCGCGCCGGTGTACTGGCTCACCGCCGACCCGGTGCTGACCTACAACCTGGCGTTCCTGCTCGCGTTCGCGATTGCCGGAGTGGGCATGTACCTGCTGGCGCGCGAGCTGACCGGGAGCCGCGCTGCCGCCTTTGCCGCGGGCATGTACTACGCCTTCGGGCCGCTGCGAATGTCGCAGTACGCCCATCTGCAGATGGTGGCGACCGGCTGGATTCCGATCGCGCTGTTCGGTTTGCACCGCTACTTCTCGACGCGGCGTCCGCGGTGGCTCGCGGTGTTCGCCGGCGGCTGGATCATGCAGACGCTGTCGAACATGTACGTCGGCTACTTCATCGCCGTGCCGATCGCCGCGGTCGTCCTCGACGGTTTGTGGCGGGAACGTCACGGCCGCCGCCGACTGGTCGTGAACCTGGCGGCGGCAAGCCTGCTGATCGCGGCGGTGCTCGCCCCGGTCGGTGCGGGGTACTATCGCGCGCGCGCCGACTATCACCAGGTCCGCAGCATCGACGAAGTGGTCGCCAACAGCGCCGATTTGCGCGCCTACATCGTCGGCAAGAACAGCGTCGGCGCCTGGCGCTGGCTGCCGACGGCGGTCGTCGTCGATCCCGAGAAGGAACTGTTTCCGGGACTGTTCGCCGCGACGCTGGCGGCGATCGGGATGTGGACCGCTCTCGCCGATCCACGCCGCAGGCGCTGGGCGGTCCTCTACGGCAGCATCGCCGGAATGGCGCTGATCCTGTCGCTTGGCCCGCATTTGCGGATCTGGGGCGCCGTGGTGACGACGCACGCACCGTATGCGTGGCTGCTGGCGATCGTGCCGGGGATGGACGGTATGCGCGTGCCGGCGCGTTTCGTGATCGTCGTGATCGCCGCGTTGTCGGTACTCGTCGCATTTGGCGTCGACTGGCTGCTCCGGCGCAGTCCGCCGGCGCTGCGACCGTTGCTGGTCGCGGCGTGCGCGGCGATGGTCGTCGCCGACGGTTGGGCGATCCCGATCAGCACGGTCGATTACAGCGCGCGTGGCCGTCCCGAAGATCGGAGCGTTGCGTTCTGGCTGGCGGATCGCGCGCCCGGGGCGGTGCTGCATCTGCCGATCCGGCCTTCCGGAGAGCAGCTGCTCGACTATCAATTCATGACCCTGGTTCATCGGCACCCGATCGTGAACGGGTTCAGCGGCTATGGCACGCCGCTGCTGCCGTTCCTCGAATCGGCCTCGTCGCCGCTGTCCGACGCCGGGCGATTTCCGGCGGCGGTCCGGATGCTGCGTGCGCTCGGGGTCCGCTACGTGATCGTGCATCCGGGCGACTACGACGCGGCGTCACGCGCCTCCGGGGACGCGGAGCGCATGATCGGCCTGTTTCGCGCCTCGGGCCAGATCGCCAAGGAGGCGGCGCTGCCGCGGGTCACTGCGTTCGAGCTGACACCGCCGGATGCGCCCGTGGAGCGGGCGCCGTTGACCGCTGTTGCGCCCGGCGAGCTGTCGATCGGCGTGTCGGAGTCAGCCGACCGGATCGCGAACCTCGTCGACGGCGATCGCGACACGCGGTGGATCGGAGGGATCGGCGGCCAGGACGGTTCGAGCTGGCTGCGGATCGCGCTGCCGCGTCCGGTGGATGTTGCCCGCGTCGATCTGCAGATCGCCGAGCGGTCGCTGACCGATTATCCGCGCGTGCTGCGGATCGACGCCGAGGACGCCGCCGGCCGGCTGCAGACGCTCTACGACGCGTCGCCGTATCCCGAGCTCGGCGCCGCGATCGTCCGCGATGCCCGGTATCCGACGCTGGAGATCGCGCTGCCGCACAACACCGCCGCGGCGCTCTGGATCCGGCAGATCGCTTCGTCCCGCGCGTCGTGGTCGATCCACGAGCTGCGTCTCTGGCGGTATGATTCACCCGGAGGTATTCGATGACACGTTCGTTTATTCCGTCCGCGGCGTTTGCCGTGCTCGCGTTGGTGGCGACCGCTCCGCTGCTCGCGCAGGCCCCGAAAGGCTGGATGGTCCGCGCCGACCGCAGCACGACCGCATCCGATCCCGACGCCGCCGGCACGATCAAGTTCATGGCGATGGGCTCCGGATTTCATGCGGTGAACCCGCAGGCCGCGGTCTATTGGAATCCGGCGAACACGATCGCCGGCGCGTACACCCTCAAGGGTACGTTCACGCTCCTGAAGCCGAGCGGCCACACGAATTATTACGGGCTGGTGTTCGGCGGCAGCGATCTCGACAACGCCAAGCAAACCTATACGTACTTCCTGGTCGCGCAGGACGGCAGCTGGCTGGTGAAGAAGCGGAACGGCGACGCGGCGACCGACAACGTGCTGCCGAAAGCGGCGAGCGACGCCGTGAAGAAGCCGGGCGCTGACGGCAAGTCGACCAACGAGCTCGAGGTCCGCGTCGGCGCCGACAAGATCGACTACGTCGTCAACGGCACGGTCGTCGGATCGACGCCGAAGAGCGGCGTCAAGACCGACGGCACCTATGGCATCCGCGTGAACCACCTGCTCGAAGTCGAGATCGACGGCCTGTCGGCGGCGAAGAAGTAGGGCTGTTTTCGCGCTTCCGGCGATACGGCGATGCTTGCAGATGACCCTGCGGGCCGTCAACGCGATGGCCCTATAATCCCGGCATGGTCAGCAAAGCCTTTCGCCTCGCCGTGCTGTTCAGTGCGATCGCGACGAGCCCGATGCTCGCCCAACAAACCGCGCAACTGACGAACCTCCGCCACTGGTCCGGTCAGGGCGTCGCGCCGGTCTACGAAGGATTCGACATCAATCCCGACGGGTCGATGAACATGTGGTTCGGCTACATGAACCGCAACTACGAAGAGGAGCTCGACATCCCTGTCGGCGACGCCAATACCTTCGAGCCGGGCGGCGACCGCGGCCAGCCGACGCACTTCACGATCCGCCGGCACAAGGACGTGTTCAAGGTCACGGTACCGAAGTCGTTCGCCGACAAGCAGCTGGTATGGAAGCTGACCTCGCACGGCAGGACCGAGCAGGTGATCGCGACGCTCAAGCCGGTGTGGCAGATCGATCGTCAGCGCACCACGCGCGGCGGCAACAGCGAGAAGATCAGTTCCAACCTGCCGCCGGTCGTGAAGGCCGATGTCGCCAGCCGCTCCGCCGCCGGCGCCACGTTGCTGCTCTCGGCGACCGACGACGGTCTGCCCGCGCGGCGCGGTGCGCCAGTCGGCATGACCGTGTTCTGGACGAAGTTCCGCGGCCCGGGCACGGTGCACTTCTCGGCGGCCGAAGCGAAGCTCGCCAGCGGCCAGGCGACGACCGCGGCCACGTTCAGCGAGCCGGGCGACTACATCCTGCAGGCGGTCGTCGACGACGGCTCCGGTGAATCGGCCGGCAATTTCGGCTATCACTGCTGCTGGACCAACGCGCAGGTGAAGGTGTCGATCGAGGGTGCGGCCCAACCCGCCGCGCCATCCGCAATCCGCAATCCACAATCCTCACTGGCACCGCCAACCTTCACGAAGGACGTGGCGCCAATCTTTCAAAAGAGTTGTCAGACCTGTCATCACCAGGGCACGTCGGCGCCGATGTCGCTCGTCACCTTCGACGAAGTGCGTCCCTGGGCGCGCTCGATCCGGCAGCGCGTCGCGAACCGCGACATGCCGCCGTGGCATCTCGACAAGACCGTCGGCGTCCGGCACTACAAGAATGACCGGTCGCTGAACGACGACGAGATCGCGACCGTGCTGCGATGGGTCGACTCGGGCGCCCCGCAGGGCAACCCCGCCGACATGCCGGCGCCGCTCGCGTTCCGCGCCGAAGGCGACTGGTTCATCGGCGAGCCCGATCTCAAGGTCACGACGCCGAGCGACTTCACGATGTATCCGGCCGGGCCCGACTGGTGGATCGATCAGTTCGCCGAGGTCCAGCTCACCGAGGATCGCTGGATCAAG
>JAOBWF010000254.1 GCA_025463215.1 Acidobacteriota bacterium
GCGTCTTGTCGACGGCGGCGAGCAGCCGCTTCTTGTTGCTCGTGAATTCCTGGTTCGCGTCGGACGATCCGGCCGTGTGCACCACGGCCATCAGATCGTTGGCGCCGAGCCGGCGCTCGATGAACTGCCTGGCGGCAGCCTTGACGCGCACCGATCGCCCGAAGCGCGTATGCAGATCGTCGATGACCATGACGTAGACGCGGCCGTCGAACGGCTTTTCGTTGGTCCTGACGTCCGGCTCGATCGGCGACGCCGCGAACAGCGGCCGATTCTCTTTCTCGACCGGAATGTCGACCATCCCGAAATTCGTGATGGCCTGGGACTTCCCGTCCTCGAGCACCTGGAAATCTTCTTTCTTCAGGTCGCGGACGATGCGGCCCTGGCGGTCGGTCACGACGGCGTCGACTTCGACGTAGTCGACGCGGACCTTGAAGGTTGGCGGCTGCGGCGCGGCCGGCTGAGCAGGCGGCGCGGGCGCCTGACCTGCCGCGAGCGCGGCGCCGGTCAGCAGGACGATGAGGCCCATCAGGCGAAAGCGTGCATGCATTGGTTCGTTACTCTCGTTTCGATTATACGTCCCGGCCCCCGCGGCCCGGCCCGTATCCCCGAGTTCCGGTGAGGTCGCCGAAGCGCTGCGCGTGAAGGCGGCTATACTGAGAATCGATGCCTTCTTCCCAGGCGGCGGCCGGGCTCGACATCGGCGCCGTGCAGGCGGCACTTCGCGCCGACCATCTCGATGGCTGGCTGCTGTATGACTTCCGCGGGCTGAATCCGATTGCGGCCGATGTCACCGCCGTCGGACGGCAGGGGGGCCATCTCGCAACCCGCCGGTGGTACTACCTGATTCCAGCCACGGGCGAGCCGCGCGGCCTGGTCCACAAGATCGAGAAGAACGCGCTGGCGCATCTGCCCGGCACCACGCAGCGGTACGCCGGCCGCGATCAGCTCGAGGCCGGCTTGCGCACGCTGCTGACCGGGATTCGCCGCGTCGCGATGGAATACTCCCCCGGCTGCGCGATTCCGTATGTGTCGCGGATCGACGCGGGTACCGTCGAGCTCGTGCGCCAGTCGGGCGCCGAGGTCGTGTCCTCCGGTGATTTGATCCAGCGCTTCGCCGCGGTGTGGGACGAAGCGGCGATCGCCACCCATCGCCAGGCCTCCGACAAGCTGTACCGGATCAAGGATCGCGCGTTCGAGGCGGTCGCGCGCCGCATCAGCGACGGGATCCCGACGACCGAGTACGACATCCAGCAATTGATGGCCGGCTGGTTCCGCGACGAAGGGCTGATCAGCGATTCGGACCCGAACGTCTCGGCCGCCGAGAACGCCGGCAACCCGCATTACCTGCCGACGGCGGCGGCGCATCGCGCGATCCGCAAAAACGAGATCGTCCTGCTCGATCTGTGGGGCAAGCTCGATCGCCCCGGCGCGGTATACGCCGACATCACGTGGGTCGGCTACGCCGGGCCGCGCGTGCCGGAGCGGTTCGCGAAGGCGTTCGCGGCGATCCGGGATGCCCGCGACGCCGCCGTCCGCCTGGTGCAGGAGTCGACGCGCGCCGGACGCGAGCCGCGCGGCTTCGAGGTCGATCGCGCCGCGTCCGAGGTGCTGCGCGCCGCCGGATACGCCGATAACATCCTGCACCGGACCGGCCACAGCCTCGGCGAGACGGTCCACGGCGACGGCGTCAACATGGACGACTACGAAACCCACGACGACCGCCGGCTCCTCCCCGGGACCGGGTTCACGATCGAACCGGGGGTCTACTTCGACGACTTCGGCGTCCGGACGGAAATCAACCTGGTTGTCGCCCCGCGCGACGCGGCGGTGACCGGACCGTTGCAGACCGAGATTCTCGCACTCGTCAGTTAGGGAGGTTCGGAACGATGTCAACCCGCAAAACCACGGCTTTCTACGCAGTCCTTCTCGTCGTCGCGTCGTTGTTCGTCGGGATGGTCATCGCGTCGCGGCTGGATCTGACCCCGCCCTCGTCGGCGCAGACGATTGCCGTGCCGCCGATGAACAGCGCGCCGCTGACCGGCCCGCTCGACGCCTCGACCTTCCGCAACATCGCCAAGGCGGCGACGCCGATGGTCGTCAACATCCGGACCGAGATGAAGGCGAAGGCCTCGGACCTGAACGACTTCTTCGGCACCGGCGGCCAGCAGGACGATCTGTTCCACCGCTTCTTCGGCAATCCGGGACAGCAGGACGACGACCAGGCGCCGGCGCCGCGCGGCCGCGGCAACGGCCAGGGCGGGCGCAAGCCGAAGGAGCAGACCACCCGCGCCGCGGGCACCGGGTTCATTATCAGCAAGGATGGCTACATCCTCACCAACAACCACGTCGTCGAGGACGCGACCAAGATCGAAGTGTCGCTGTATGCCGACGAGGCCGACGTCAGCTACAAGGCCAAGGTGATCGGGCGCGATCCGCTGACCGACAGCGCGCTGATCCAGCTGATCGACAAGCCGAACCATCCGCTGCCGGAAGCGAAGTTCGGCGACTCGTCGCAGGTCGAGGCCGGCGACTGGGTGATGGCGATCGGCAACCCGTTCGGCTACGAGCACACCGTGACGGTCGGCGTGATCAGCGCGACGTCGCGCGCGTTCCGCGTGACCAACGGCCGCTCCAACGACATGCTGCAGACCGACGCGGCGATCAACCCGGGCAACTCGGGCGGGCCGCTGCTCAACGTCCGCGGCGAAGTGATCGGCATGAACACCGCGATCATCACCAACGCGCGGAGCGAGGGGAACATCGGCATCGGCTTCGCGGTGCCGAGCAACACCGTGCGCGATCTGCTGCCGCAGCTGCACACCGGCAAGATCACGCGCGGCCGCATCGGCGTGTCGGTCCTGGCGGTGCCGCGCGAAGGGTTCGAAGACTTCGGGCTCAAGACCCGCGCCGGCGCGATCGTCGCGGAAGTGACCCCCGGCGGTGCGGCCTTGAAGGCCGGCGTCGAGCCGGGCGACGTGATCATCCAGTACAACGGCCGGCCGGTGAAGAACAACGACGACCTCGTGAAGATGGTGGTCGCGACCAAACCGGGCACCAGCGTGCCGGTGAAAGTGCTGCGCAACAAGTCGGAGAAGACCGTCAACGTCGTCGTCGACGAGCTCGACCTCGACGCGGAACAGAACCAGAACCGCCGCGGCACGCCGAAGGACGACCAGCCATCGGCGCCGGAGCAGCAGGGCACCGGCAGCTTTGGTCTGACCCTCGAGCCGGTGACGCCGCAGATGGCGCGGCGGCTGCGGCTGCCGTCGGGGCGCTCGGGCGCGGTCGTCACCGAAGTCGATCCGGACGGCGCGTCGGCAGGAGCCCTGGCGCAGGGCGACGTGCTGCTGTCGGTCAACGGCAAGGAAGTGTCGAACGCGGTGGACGCGGCGCGCGAGCTCCAGAAGATCCCGGCGGGACGCCTCGCCCAGCTGCGCGTCTGGCGCGGCGACAAGGAGATCTTCGTCCCGGTCAAGAAAGAATAGCCACCACGATTGCAAATTGCTGATTGCAAATTGCAAATTGCCCGTCTGATTCGCGAACGCGGCCCCCTGACGGTGGCCGCGTTCATGGATCTCGCGCTCTACGACCCAGAGCTCGGCTACTACGCCCGCGCCGCCCAACGTTCCGGGCGCGCGGGCGATTTTTTTACCAGCGTCGATGTCGGATCGCTCTTCGGAGAGCTCCTCGAGATCCAGGCCGAGGAGATGTCGCGTGTAACCGCCGACACCGCAGCGCACGCAGAGAACAGCGGCGGCCCGGCGATCACCGCGAGCTCCGCGGTGGCATCTTTTGATCTGGTCGAAGCGGGTGCAGGAAACGGCCGGCTCTCGGCCGACATCCTGCGCGCGGCGAAGGCACACCACCCGGAGTTCTACGACTCGATTCGCCTGCATCTCGTGGAGGCGAGCGGCGAAGCCCGGCGCGCCCAGGCCGCGACGCTCGGGGACGCCGTGGATCGACTTGCCTCCTCCGGGCCGCAACTGCCTGAGTCATTCGAAGGCCTGTTGATCGCGAATGAACTGCTCGACGCGATGCCGGTGCATCAGGTCGTGATGCGCGAACACGGGCTGCGCGAAATCTACGTGACCGCGACTGACGAGGCGCGACTGAAGACCGACGACGGCCGACTGACGACGATCGAGGGTCCCCCCTCCACCCCGGCGCTCGCTGCGTATCTGGCGCGCGCCGGTGTGTCGCTGCAGCCGGGATGGCGCGTCGAAGTCGGCCTGCGCGCGGTCGACTGGGTGCGCGACGCGGCGAGTCGCCTGCGACGCGGCTTCATCCTCCTGATCGATTACGGCCACGAGGCGCGCGAGCTCTATTCCGCGGCCCGTTCGACCGGTACGCTGACGACCTTCTCCAGACACCGAAGCGGTGGTCCGGAGGCAGCGGCGGACGCGCCGGCGTGGCTGCAACAACCGGGCGCGCAGGACCTCACCGCGCACGTCGACTTCACCAGCGTGCGCGCCGCGGCCGAAGCCGAAGGCATGACCACGATCGGCTTGCTCGATCAGACCTATCTGATGCTGGGGCTGCTCGACGGTCTCGCGGATCCGCAATCCGCAATCCGCAATCCGCAATTCAAGACGCTGATGATGCCGGGCGGAATCGGCAGCACGCACAAGGTGTTGATCCTCGGCAAAGGGGTCGGCGCCCCGGCGCTGCGCGGCTGCTCCTTCCGGGTGCGCGTCACGTGATCCCGCGGGCGCTGGTGTTGTGCGCGGGCCTCGGCACACGTCTGCAGCCGCTGACCGGCGTACGCGCGAAGCCCGCGATCCCGGTCGCCGGCGAGCCGATGATCCGCCGCATCGCGGCGTGGCTGGTCTCGCGCGGCGTCGACGATCTCGTGCTGAACCTGCACCACCTGCCGCAGACGCTGACGGCGTGTCTCGGCGACGGCCGCGATCTCGGCGCCCGCGTCCGCTACTCGTGGGAGCTGCCCGAAATCCTCGGCAGCGCCGGCGGCCCGCGCCTCGCCCTGCCGATCGTCGGCGCCAGCACCTTCTTCGTCATCAACGGCGACACACTGACCGACGTCGACCTGGCCCGGCTCGCCGAGGCGCACGCCGCCTCGGGCGCGCTCGTCACCCTCTGGCTCGTACCGAACCGCGAGTTCCTGCGCTATGGCGGCGTCCTGGTCGACGCCGACGGCGGGGTGTCGGGCTTCGTCCGCCGCGGCCCCGCGGCGGCCGGGTCGTACCACTACATCGGCGTCCAGATCGTCGAGAGCCGCGTGTTCGAGGCGACTGCACCAGGACAGCCGGCCAACTCGATCGGCGGCGTCTACGACGCGCTGATCGCCAGCCGGCCCGGGTCGGTGCGCGCCGTGATCGCCGATGCCGCATTCCACGACGTCGGCACGCCGGCCGACTACTGGCGGACGTCGCAGGCCTTCGCGGCCGACGGCACGTCCGTGTCGAGCACCGGTCCGTACGCCGCGATCGACCGATCCGCGCAGGTCGCGCGCTCGATTTTGTGGGACGATGTGACGGTGGGCGCCGGTGCGCAGCTCGACGAATGCATCGTGACCGACGGGGTGCGCGTGCCTGCGGGCGCCGTGCACCGCCGCGCGATCCTCGTGCGCGGCGAAGACGGGCTGCCGCGCGTCTCGCCGCTGAACCTTGAATCCTGAACCCGGCCAGCCATGAGCAATCTCCGTACGACCGACGGCGTCCGCGATCGCATCGACGCCTACCTGCAGGACAGCGGCCTCACCGCGCGCAACGCCCGCGTCGTGCCGCTGACCGGCGACGCCTCGGATCGCAAATATTTCCGGATCATCACCGGCGACGGCCCCTCGATCGTGCTCGCGCTGCACGCCGGGCCGATCGACTTCGCGACGCTGCCCTTCGCCAATGTCGGCACGCTGATGCAGCAGATTCCACTTCCCGTGCCGGCAATCCTGGGGCACTCGGACGCGCTCGGGATCGTGGCGCTGCAGGATCTCGGCGACGTGACGCTGCAGGCGCATCTCGGCGCGGCGAGCGCTTCCGAGCACGCGGCGCTGTACCGCGAGGCGGTCGCGCTCGTCGAACAGCTGCAGCGGCGCGGTGAGGAGCTCCGGTCGGACGCCTACCTGCCCTACCGGATGGCGTTCGACGTCGAGAAGCTGACCTGGGAGCTCGACTTCTTCGCGAAGCACTTCATCGAGGGCTATCGCGGCGCGCTGTTCTCGGCGGCCGAGCGCGAGGAACTGGCGGCCGAGTGGCACGCCATCGTCGAGGAGCTCGCGGCCGAGCCGCCGGTCCTGTGCCATCGCGACTATCACAGCCGCAATCTGATGCTCAGCGAGGGCAGCCTCCACATCATCGATTTCCAGGATGCGCGGATGGGCCCCGACACCTACGACCTGGTGTCGCTGCTGCGCGACTCGTACGTCGACATCACTGATCGCGATCTGGACGAGCTCATCGCCTACTTCCTGGCGCTGAAGACGCGCGACGGCGCGGCCGCGTCTCCGGACGAGTTCCGCCGCCGCTTCGATCTGATGGCGCTGCAGCGCAATCTCAAGGCGCTCGGCACATTCGGCTACCAGACGATCACGCGCCGCAACACGGTCTATATCCAATACATCCCTCGCACCCTGCGCTACGCGAGGACGAATCTCGACAAATACCCGCGGTTTGCCCGGCTCCGGGAGCTGCTCGCCACGCACGTCGAGGAGCTACGCTAAAATAGGCGATTCGGCTTGTGGCAAAACGGCAGTTCGGGATCTCCACGCACCTCTACCACGGTCAGCGGCTGTGCCGGGATCACCTGCTCGAGATCGCCGCACACGGGTTCGACTCGGTCGAGGTCTACGCGACGCGGACGCATTTCGATTATCACAGCGCCTCGGCGATTGCGGATCTGCAGGGATGGCTCGCGGACGCCCGGCTGGAACTGAGCAGCGTCCATGCGCCGACCGCCGAGAGCTTCACCGGCGGCCGCTGGAGCGGGACGCTGTCGATCGCGAGCACCGACCCCGAGGCGCGCGCGCACGCGGTGAGCGAGACGGAAAAGGCGCTGCACATCGCCCGGCGGCTCCCGGTGCCCGTGCTCGTGACGCACCTCGGGATTCCCAGGACGCAGCGCAGCGAAGCGGCGGGCGATTCGCGGGCGGCGGCGCGGCGCAGCATCGAGGAACTGCTGCGGATCGCGGAGCCGCTCGGCGTCCGGATTGCGGTCGAAGTGATCCCGAACGAGCTGTCGCGCGCCGGCTCGATCGTCCAGTTCGTGGAGAACGATCTCGACGGCACGGCAATCTGCCTCGACTTCGGCCATGCGCACCTCGACGGCGACGTCATCGACGCGGTGGAAACGGTCGCCGAGCACCTGGTCGCGACCCATGTGCACGACAATCGCGGCCGCACCGACGATCATCTGCTGCCCTTCGCCGGCACGATCGAGTGGGCCGGCACGCTGCTCGCGATCCAGAAAGTCGGCTACGACGGCCCGTTCACGTTCGAAGTGGTGCCGCAGGGCTCGACGAAGGACACGCTCGCGAAAGCGAGAACGGCGCGCGAGCAGATGGAACGACTGCTCGCGTAGCTGTGGTGGGCCGCGACCTAGAACGCGGCGTGTCCAGGCGTCCGGGGAAACGGAATGACGTCGCGGATGTTCGCCATCCCGCTCGCGTAGATGATCGTCCGCTCCAGACCGAGGCCGAACCCGGCATGCGGCACGGTGCCGTAGCGGCGGAGATCGCGGTACCACGCGTAGTGCTTGACGTCGAGGTTCATCTCGGCCAACCGGCGATCGAGACAGTCGAGACGCTCTTCGCGTTGCGAACCGCCGATGATCTCGCCGATGCCCGGCGCGAGCACGTCCATCGCCGCCACCGTCTTGCCATCGTCGTTCATGCGCATGTAGAACGCCTTGATGTCCTTCGGATAGTTCATCACGACGATCGGCGCCTTGGCGTGTTCTTCCGTGAGCCAGCGCTCGTGCTCCGACTGCAGATCGATCCCCCACTTGACGGGGAATTCGAATTTCTTGCCGCTCGCTTCGAGCGCGGCAATCGCCTCCGTGTACGTCATGCGCTCGAACGACGCGCTGACGAATCGCTCGAGCCGCGCCACGCAGCCCTTGTCGATGCGATCCGCGAAGAACGCCAGGTCGTCGGCGCGCTCGGCCAGGAGCGCGTTGAAGATGTATTTCAGGAACGACTCGGCCAGGTCGGCGTTGTCGTTCAGGTCGGCGAACGCCAGTTCCGGCTCCACCATCCAGAATTCCGCGAGGTGCCGCGTCGTGTTGCTGTTTTCGGCGCGGAACGTCGGCCCGAAGGTGTACACCTTCGACAGCGCGCAGCAGTAGGTCTCGACGTTCAGCTGGCCGCTGACGGTGAGGAACGCTTCCTTGCCGAAAAAGTCCTGCGCGAAATCGGTGTGCCCGTCGGGCAACCGCGGAATGACGTCGTGGTTGGCGATATCGAGCGTGCTGACGCGGAACATTTCGCCGGCGCCTTCCGCGTCGCTCGCCGTGATAATCGGCGTATGCACCCAGAAAAATCCCCGCTCGTGATAATAGCGGTGGATCGCCATGCTGATCGTGTGCCGCACGCGGGCGATGGCCCCGATCGTGTTCGTGCGCGGCCGCAGATGCGCGACCTCGCGCAGATACTCGAACGACGTTTTCTTTGGCTGAATCGGATACGTGTCGGGATCGTCGACCCAGCCGACGATCGCCACCGACTCCGCCTGAAGCTCCAGCGCCTGCGCCTGCCCCTGGCTCGCGGTCAGCGTTCCGGTCGCGATGACCGAGCAGCCCGAGGTGAGCTTCTTGATCTCGCTGTCGTAATTCGGCAGGTCGGCCGGCGCGACCACCTGCAGCGGCGCAAAGCAGGAGCCGTCGTGCACGTGGATGAACGACAGACCGGCTTTGGAATCCCGCCTCGTCCGGACCCAGCCGCGTACGGTGACCGCCGTGCCCACCGGGATCGTTCCCTTCAGGATGGATGCGACATCGACACGATCGGTGCTGGACATAGCCGCGTTCATTATCCGTCGAGTATCCTATAAGAGTGAAAGTCGGAATGATCTCGCTCGGCTGTCCCAAGAACCTCGTCGACTCCGAGGTCATGCTCGGGCTCGCCCAGCAGGGCGGCCACGAGCTGACGCAGGATGCCGCCGACGCCGACGTGCTGATCGTCAACACCTGCGCGTTCATCGACTCGGCCAAGCAGGAATCGATCGACACGATCCTGGAGATGGCGCGGCACAAGACCGACGGCACCTGCAAGCGCCTGATCGTCACCGGCTGTATGGCGGAGCGCTACCGCGACGAGCTGAAGAAAGAGATTCCCGAAATCGATGCGGTGCTCGGCACCGGCCAGGTGCCGGAGATCGTCGGCGCGATCGAAAGCGGGCGCGGGACCGGCACGGTCGCGCCGCTCGTGTTTCATCGCAACCCCGCCCCCGGCACCTCGCACCCCGCACCCGGCACGCCGCACCCCGCACCCCGCACCTCGCACTCCGCCCCTACCTATCTGTACGACGCCGATACGCCCCGCCTGATGGCGACCCCGAAGCACTACGCCTACGTGAAAATCGCGGAAGGCTGCGATTACAAGTGCGCGTTCTGCATCATCCCGACGCTGCGCGGCGAGTACCGCAGCCGTCCCGGCGACTCGATCGTCCGCGAGGCGCGCGCGCTCGCGGCGCGCGGCGTCAAAGAGCTGCTCCTGATCTCGCAGGACACGACCTTCTATGGCATCGACCGCAAGGAGCGGGGCGCGCTGGGGCGCCTGCTGCGCGAGCTCAACGCGGTCGAGGGGCTCGAATGGATCCGGCTCCTCTACCTCTATCCGACGACGATCGACGAGGAGACGCTGGCGGCGATGGCCGAGTGCGACAAGGTGTGCAACTACATCGACCTGCCGCTGCAGCACGCGTCGAATGCCGTGCTCAAGCGCATGAAGCGCCCCGGCACGCGTCAGAGCTACGACACGCTGCTCACCCGCATCCGGGCGCGCGTGCCCGGCGTCTCGTTCCGCACCACCTTCATCGTCGGCTTCCCGGGCGAGACCGAGGCCGACGTCGACGAGCTGTGCGGCTTCATCCGCGATCACGCGTTCGACCACGTCGGGGTCTTCACCTACTCGCACGAGGAAGGCACCTCGGCGTTTCAGCTCGACGACGATGTGCCGGCACGGTCGAAGTCGAGCCGCCGTTCGCGCGTCATGGGCCTGCAGAAGAAGCTCGTCCAGCAGCGCCAGCGCGCGCGGATCGGCGA
The DNA here is from genome assembly GCA_025463215.1 of Acidobacteriota bacterium. Taxonomy (GTDB): domain Bacteria; phylum Acidobacteriota; class Vicinamibacteria; order Vicinamibacterales; family CAVVIG01; genus CAVQFC01. Next base: position 10,216 of record JAOBWF010000254.1, read on the forward strand.
ACGGGTCCGGGTCATGGTCGACGGCCCGTCGCCGGACCACGACCTGGTGGTCAAAGCCCGGCTGGCGACGCAGGCGCCGGACATCGACGCGTCGGTCTTTCTGACCGAGTGCGATTCCTCGGCGTTCCGCGCGGGCGATTTTGCCGAGGTCGAGATCGTCGGCTCGCGGGGGTACGACCTCATTGGTCGCCCCGTGCTATAATTTTGGATTCGAAGGCCTTGGGTAAGGACCGAGTGGGCAGGTGCCCACTTTTTTAGTTTATGGGCGCGGAAACCGTCGTCGATAAGGTGCGGGCGATCGCCGAACGGGTGGCCGCCGGCTACGGGCTGGACGTGTTCGACGTCCAGTTCCGCCGCGAGGCGCCCGGCATGGTGCTGCGGGTCCAAATCGATCGCCCGGGGGCCGCGTCCAAAGAAGAAGACAGCGTCGGCGTCGCCGATTGCGCCAGCGTCAGCCGCGACCTGAGCGCGATCTTCGACGTCGAAGACGTCGTGCCGACCGCGTACACGTTGGAAGTGTCGTCGCCGGGGCTGGATCGACCGCTGCGCGGGCTCGACGACTACCGCCGGTTCACCGGCCGCCTGGCGAAAGTCGTGATGCGCCAGAAGGTCGACGGCCAGGGGTTTTTCAGGGGGAAGATTGCCGGCGTCGACGGGCAGGACGTGCTCATCGACGGCGACGATCGACGGACGCACCGCGTGCCGCTCGATGTGATCAGCCGGGCGAATTTGGAAGTGGAATTCTAGATTATGTCGAATCCGTTGCAGCAGACGATTGAGGCGCTGGCGAAAGAGAAGGGCATCGAGCCCGACGTCGTCATCAGCGCGATCGAGGAAGCGGTCGCCACCGCGTCGCGCAAGTACTACAAGACCGGCGAGAACCTGAAGACGCGGTTCAACACCGAGACCGGACAGGTCGACCTGTTCGCGCTCAAGACCGTGGTCGAGGAGGTCGCGGTCCCGGCGACCGAGATCGCGATCAGCGAGGCGCGCGAGATGTACCGGCCGCTCTACGGCGACGAAGTCGCCAACAGCATCGAGCTCGGCGACGAGATGGAGTTCCCCAAGCCGACCGAGGTGCTCGGGCGGATCGCGGCGCAGACCGCCAAGCAGGTCATCTTCCAGAAGGTGCGCGAGGCGGAACGCGAGCACGTCTTCGCCGAGTACAACGACCGCATCGGCGAGGTGGTTAACGGCACGGTGAAGCGGTTCGAGAACGGCGACATCATCCTCGAAATCGGCCGGATCGAAGCGGTGCTGCCGCGCAAGGAACAGTCGCGCGCCGAGAGCTATACCCCGGCCGACCGCGTCCGCACCGTGATCAAGGGCGTCAACCGTGGCGCCAAGGGACCGCAGATCGTGCTGTCGCGCACCGATCCGGCGCTGCTCATCAAGCTGTTCGAGCAGGAAGTGCCGGAGATTTACGACGGCACCGTGATGATTCGCGGCGCGGTCCGCGAGGCGGGCGACCGCGCCAAAGTCGCGGTGTTCTCGCGCGAGCGCGACGTCGACCCGGTCGGCGCCTGCGTCGGCATGAAGGGCACCCGCGTCCAGTCGATCATCCGCGAGCTGCGCGGCGAAAAGATCGACATCGTCGAGTACTCCGACGACCCGATCGCATTCGTCACCAACGCGCTCAGCCCGGCAAAGGTGCAGCGCGTCTCGATCGTCGACGATGGCGATCGGGTGATGGAAGTGGTGGTCGAGGACAAGCAGCTGTCGCTGGCGATCGGCAAGAAGGGGCAGAACGTCCGCCTCGCCGCCAAACTGACCGGCTGGCGCATCGACATCAAGAGCGAGGAAGAGAAGCGCCGCGAAGACGAAGCCCAGTTCGGCGAGCTGGCCGGCGGCGACGAACCCACCGACGAGTCCACCGAAGCGGACGCCGATGGATCCGCGAAGGTGGAAGCAGACTCCGATGGATCGGCGCAGGTCGTCGCCCGCGCGGTTGAATCGGCGAACGCGGACGGCGAGGAGTCGACCGCGACGGTGGAAGCGGCCGCGGACGGTGTCGCGCCCGAGTCCGACGTGCCGGTGCCGTACACGCTCGCCGGTGTCGGCGAGAAGACCGTCCGCAAGCTGGTCGAGGGCGGCTTCGCAACACTCGAGGCGCTCAGCACCGCGACCGCGGAGCAGCGGGCCGAAATTCCGGGCATCGGCGGCAAGAAGGCGGAAAAAATTCTGGCCGCCGCGCGCGGTGAGAC
>JAOBWF010000255.1 GCA_025463215.1 Acidobacteriota bacterium
CGCCGCGCAACTCGTCGAGCAGCGGCCCGAGCGCCGCGTCGGTCGCCGCGACCTCGCCGTAATACGGCCGCCCCGCGTACTGCGTGTCGAAGGGGGGCGGCGGCGTGTAGGGCGCGTGCGGATCGAAGAGATGGACCCAGGCGAACCACGGGTTCGACCCACCGGCCCCGCGGTCCGCGATCCATGTGCGCGCAAGCGGAACCACCTGCGAGGCGGGGCGTTCCGGCATGACGAACTCCGTCGGCGCGCGCGTCTCGCCGAAGCGATCGTCGTAGAGATCGAAGCCCTGGTTGAGTCCGAACCGCGAGTGGACCGGAAAGGCGCCGACGAACGCCGCGGTCTGGAAGCCCGCCTGTTTCAGCAGTACCGCCAGCGTCCGCGCGCCCGGCGCGAGACGGTAGCCGCTGTTGTCGCGGATGCCGTGTTGAAAGGGATAGGTGCCGGTCAGGATGCTGGCGTGCGAAGTCAGCGTCGTCACTGCATGCGCGTGCGCGAAATCGAAGCGCACGCCCCCGGCCGCGAGCCGATCGAGCGCCGGCGTCGCCGCCGGGCCGCCGTAACAGCCGAGCGCGTCCGCACGCAGCGTGTCGATCGTAATCAGTAGGACGTTCTGGTTCGTGATCGGGTGAAGATCCGCTTGCGGCGGCCGGCGATCGCACGCCGCGCACAGGATCACGATCAGAAGGAACCGCAGAGACCGCGGAGCACGCAGAGCCAATACTTCTCGGCGGTCTTTGCGGTCTCCGCGGTTGCTTCCGGCCGTCACTCGACGTTCCCTGCGGTCTCGGCGGTTTCTTCCGGAGTTACTTCTGCGCCAGCGCGATCGTCAGCAGCAGCGCGTGCTGCGTGCCCTGCCACGCGTCCGTCACGTCGAACGACTCGGTCAGCGCGTGCGCTTCGCGGCCGCGGCCGCCGCCACCGATCGTGATCGAGGGGACGCCGAGACTCATCGGGATGTTCGAGTCGGTCGATCCTTCGCCGAGGTTCGACGACAAGCCGAGCACCGTCGCCGCGGCGAGGCCGTTCCTCACAATCGACGAATTCTCCGGCGTCGATCCCGCCGGCCGGTCGCCGACCAGTTCTTTCACCACCGTGATCACGCCCGGCTTGCCCCAGCGCTGGTTCTCCTCGAGCACCGCCGCGTCGACTGCCTTCTGAAAGTTCGCGTCGACCGCCGCGAGCGACGCCGGATCGGACGACCGCATGTCGACCTCGATCCAGGCCTCGAATGGAATCGAGTTCACCGACGTCCCGCCGCCGGTCCGGCCGACGTTGAACGTGGTCTTGGGCTGGCTCGGAACCTTCATCTCCTGAATCTTGGCGATCGCGCGTCCCATCGCGCCCATCGGGTTGGCCATCCCGAACGCCCCGAAGCTGTGGCCGCCGGGCCCCTTGAAGGTGACGCGATAACGGTGGCTGCCGACCGCGACATTGGTCACGTGCACCCCGGTGCCGTCGATCGACACGAAGCGATCGATCTGGTCCTTCAGCGTGACCTTGAAGAGCTCCTTGACGCCGCGCAGATCGCCGAGCCCTTCCTCGCCGACGTTGGCGACGAAGGTGATCGATCCCGGGATCGTGACGTTCGCCTTCTTCATCTCGCGGATGATCGCGACCATCACCGCCAGGCCGCGGCAGTCGTCGCCGATGCCCGGTCCCTTGAGCAGGTTGCCCTCGCGCTTCACCTTGACGTCGGTCCCTTCCGGAAACACGGTGTCGAGATGGGCGGCGAGCACGAGACGCGGACGCGGCGCGGCGCCGCCGTAGTCGCCGAGCACGTTGCCGACCTTGTCGACGCGGACGTTCTGCAGCCCGAGCTGCGTGAAGACCCGCTTCAGCTCCTGGCCGCGGACGTCCTCCTTGAACGACGGTGCCGGGATCTCGCAGAAGCGAATCTGGTCCGCGATCGTCTGCGCCTCAGTCGCCTTCGCCGCGTCGACCGCCGCCTTCACTGCCTGATCCTTCAACAGATCCCCGGGGGCGGGCGAGCCGCCCTGTGCCTGTCCCACACTGATCGCCAGCCCCGCCGCCAGCACGCCCGACAACACGGATCGCAGCACGTCAACCTCCCTGCACGAGAAATTACGAAAAAAAGGCCCGCCGCATGGTACCGCACGCCGCCGCCGGACGCGCTAATCCAAATCTCCGGATTCGGTCACGGTTCGGAGCCGGACATGAAAGTTTTGTCGTCACGATCGTAAGAAATCCGCATATCCTTCCGTCCGCAGAGACAATTCAAGGCATTTTGTTTATTAGGAGGATACCTGTGACACGCACGTTCTTTCGAGTGCTTGCGGCACTCGCCATCGTTTCCGCGCTCGGCATCGCGCCCGCCGCGGCACAGACTGGCCAGACGTTCGGCGAAGTCGTCGGCAAAATCACTGACGATCAGGGCGGTGTGCTGCCCGGCGTCACCGTGACGCTGTCGGGACCGAACGCGATGGGCAACCCCACCGCGGTGAGCGGCACCAACGGCATTTATCGTTTTCCGGCGGTGAACACCGGCACTTATACGCTGAAGTTCGACCTCGGCGGCTTCGCCCCGCTGATCCGTACCGACATCGTCGTTCCCGTGCGTCAGACGATCACGGTCGACGCGCAGATGAAGCTCGCCTCGCTGCAGGAAACGGTGACCGTCAGCGGCTCGTCGCCGACCGTCGACGTCGAGAACACGAAAGTCGGCGCGCGCCTGTCGCAGGAAATCCTGACCAACGTGCCCACGTCGCGCACGATCTTCGGCTCGACCACGGTGCTCCCCGGCATGACGATGGGCCGGCAGGATCCGGGCGGGCTGAACGCCGCTTCGTCGACCGGCATGGTCGCGCACGGCGCGTCCAACTACAACCTGAACTACTACGGCGTCACGGCTGACACCCCGCAGAACTACGGCGCGATGTACTACATGGACTTCGGCTCGGCGGAGGAAGTCTCGGTGGACACGGCGGCGATGGGCGCGGAAGTCGGCGGCGGCGGCGGCGCCAACATCAACGTCATCCCCCAGAGCGGCGGCCCCAACGTCCAGGGGGACGGCAATTACAGCATCACGGGCACGGGTTACTGGGACCACTTCACCGGCAACAACATCACCGACGACCTGCGCGCGCAGGGCATTACGGATCCCACGCTGCGCAACCTCAACGACCTCAACACCAGCTTTGGCGGTCCGTTCATCAAGGACAAGCTGTGGTGGTTCGGTTCGTTCCGAAACTACAACACGGTCGAAGCGGTGGGTGCTTACACCGTCGTCAACCCCGACGGCAGCCTGACAAACCCGTTCAAGTCGAATCTGCGCAACTACACCGCGAGCACCAAGTATCAACTGAACAAGAACAACCAGCTGTCGGCGTTCTGGACCTACAACCGCAAGTTCCAGCCGAATCGGGGCGCCGGCGCGATTCAGCCGAATCCGATTAACACGCTGCACCAGGAGTCGCCGAAGAACCTGATCAATGCCAACTGGACCTCCGTGATGGGCCAGAACACGTTTCTCGAGGTGTCGTCGACCTACTTCCACATGCACTGGCCGAGCACCTGGGCGGACGAGTTCAATGCGCTGCCGACCGGCCAGCAATTTCCGTCGACGTTCAACGTCACGTCCGGCATCTACATCGACGGCCCGGAGCCGACCGGCGAGCGCTTCCGCGACGCCTATCGTCACCAGACGAACATCGGCCTGACGCGCTACATCGACGGCTTCCTCGGTGCGAGTCACCAGCTCAAGACCGGCTTCGAGAACTGGTGGACGCCGACCGGCACCGACGGGTTCGTGATTTTCGACGACACCCGCATCCGCTACACCGGGCCGGCCGCGACCTGCAGTCCGACGGTTCGCACCGGGTGCGTGCCGTCCGAGGCGTTCCTCTACAACACGCCGTTGACCCAGGAAACCAAGATGCGCAACTTCGCGGGCTTTGTCCAGGACCGCGCCAGCTACTCGCGCGTCACCCTGAACCTCGGGCTGCGGTGGTCGTACTACGACGGCAAGATCCCGGCGCAGACCGGCGGCGGCGGCAAGTGGTTCCCGGTCACCAGCTATCCCGAGATTGATCCGGGCTACAGCTGGAACACGCTCGCGCCGCGCACCGGCGTCGTCTTCAAGCTGACGGAGGACGGCAAGAACGTGGCGAAAGCGAGCTACAGCCGCTACTACGAGTCGATGTACACCTCGGAATACGCCAGCGTCAACCCGAACTCAATCCAGACCAGCGGCATCCAGACCTGGTCGTACCTCGGCGACCTGAACAACAACGGCAAGGTCGACCGCAACGAGCTCGGCACGCTGAAGAGCCAGTTCGTCGCCAAGTCGAATTCGATCGATCCGAATCTCAAGGATCCGAAAAACGACGAGATCATGTTCGCGTTCCAGCGCGAGCTGGCAGCGAACTGGTCGCTCAACGTCGACTGGATCCAGCGCTGGTTCCGCGACGTGACCACCGACCAGAACTGCTACGGGCTGCCGTGCAACACCGTCGCGTCGACCGCATACTCCGCGTCGCGCGTGGTGACGGACCCGGGCCCGGATCAGATCCGGAACACCGCCGACGACCGCTCGCTGACCTTCTACGACGTGCTGCCGCAGTACGTCGGCAAGGACACGTTCTTCCATACCAACTGCGGCAACAACACCACGTTCGACTGCACGCAGCGCTACAAGGCGGCCGAATTCTCGGTCGCCAAGCGGATGTCCAACCGCTGGCAGATGCAGGCGTCCTACGTGTGGTCGCGTCTCGACGGCGCGCAGCAGGGGATCAACACCAACAGCACCACGGTGCGCACCGCGTACGACTACACCAACCCGAACAACACGATCGACTCGGTCGCACAGGGCCGCGGCGCCAACGATCAGCCGCACGCCTTCAAGCTGCTCGGCAGCTACCAGGCGCCGTGGGGGATCAATTTTGGCGCCAACTTCCAGGCGCTGAGCGGTCTGCCGATCGATCGCACGCTGACGGTGGCGCTGGCGCAGGGCTCGCGCGGCATTCCGGTCGAAGAGCGCGGCACCTACCGTGCCGACCCGCTCAGGCTGCTGTCGCTGCGCGCTGACAAGGGCGTCCGCTTCAGCGGCCATCGCGCCTCCTTCATCGCCGAACTGCACAACGTGTTCAACTCGAGCGCGGGCCAGAGCAGCTACGGCGCACTGACCCAGAACTTCGCCAGCCAGGCGGCATTCGACGCCGCGCGCGCGACCACGTCCTACTTCGGCCGCGTCCAGGAGATCGTCGCGCCGCGCGTGCTGAAGATCGGATTCAAGTTCGATTTTTAGTTCCCAGTTCCCAGTTCTCAGTTCTGAGTTCTGAGTTTTGAATGCCACCGGCGGTCGGGGAAACCCGGCCGCCGGTTTTTCTTTGGCCTTTGGGCTGTTTCGTTCTAACTTTGCGCCGCATGTCCCCACGCCGTCTCTTCGCGCTGCTGTATGCCGCCTCCGGCGCCGCGGCGCTCGTGTACGAAGTCACGTGGACGCGGATGCTCACCCTGCAGCTCGGGCACACCGTGGCCGCCGCGAGCACCGTGCTCGCGGCGTTCATGGGCGGCCTCGCGCTCGGCGCCTGGTTCGCGCCGACGCGGTCGACGCTTCGCGCCTACGCCATCCTCGAAGTCATCGTCGCCGGCGTGGCGCTCGTGCTCCCGTTCGCGCTCGCCGCGTCGGCTCCGGCGCTGGCGTGGGCGTATGCCGACGGCGGCGCGCCGGCGCGCTTCGCGCTGGTGCGCGTCGCGATCAGCCTGGCGCTGCTCGGCGTCCCGGCCGCGGCGATGGGGGCGACCTTTCCGATTGCGGCCGAGTGGTTCGCCCGCGACGCGGCCGATACCGGCGTGCTCTACGCCGTCAACACGACCGGCGCCGCGACGGGGGCGATCGCCGCCGGTTTCTTCCTGATCCCGGCACTCGGCCTGCGCGCGACGACGGGGATCGGGGTGGCGCTGAATCTCCTGGCGGCGGCGGGTGCCTGGTGGCTGGGATCACGTTCGGAAGCAACCGCAAAGACTGCAGCCGCCGCGGAGGTTTCTCTTTCCAAAGAGAAGAAAACAAAGTCCGGCGCCGCGCGGTCTCCGCGATCTGAGCGATCTCCGCGGCTTCTTCCGGCCGTGTCCCCGGCCCCCGGCCTGGCCTGCACGGCCGCGGCGATCTCGGGCTTCGCCGCGCTGGTGTACGAGGTCGCATGGACGCGGCTGCTGGCGCTGGTGATCGGACCGACGACCTACGCGTTCGCGACGATGGCGGCCGCATTCATCAGCGGGTTGGCGATCGGATCGGCGCTCGGGACGCGGCTGGCGCGGCGGGTACGGCGGCCGGCGGTGTGGCTCGCGGCCATGCTGGTCGCGTCGGCGATCGCGGCGAGCGGCGCCGCCTGGCTCACGGCGACGCGCATGCCGCTCATCGTCGCCGCGGAGGTCGCCGATCCCGCGGCGGCGTTCGCGCAGGTCGTGTTCACGCAGGCGATCGGCACGGCGCTGCTCCTCCTGCCGATGACGCTGGCGCTCGGGGCGACGTTTCCGCTCGCGCTCGCCGTCGCCGGCGGCGGCGCCGCCACCGTCGGCCGCGATGCCGCGCGGGTCTATACCGCGAATACGATCGGCGCGATCATCGGCGCACTGACCGCCGGCTTCGGGCTCGTCCCCGCGCTCGGCCTCCGTCTGACGTTCCAGACCGCCGCGGTCATCGGCGCCCTCGGCGGCGCGGCGTGCCTGGCGGCGGCGCTGAAACAACGCGGGTTGAGGTCGGAGATCAGAACTCAGAAGTTGGAACTCGGAACTCGGAACTCGGAACTCGGAACGACGAACGACCAACGACGCACGACCGACGGCCAACGACCACCGACGAACGACCGACGACCAGCGACCATGTTCTGGCCGGCCGGCGTCGCTGTTGCCGCGCTCGCGCTGATCCTGCTGCTGCCCGGCTGGGATCGCGAGCTGCTCGCAAGCGGCGCCTATAAATACGCGCCGTACCTGGGCACCGCGAACTTCGAGACCGTGCTGCGCGCCGGCACGCTCGACTACTACAAGGAGGGGGCCGCGGGCACCGTCAGCGTCCGGCGGTTGACCGGGACGACCTCGCTCGCGATCGACGGCAAGGTCGACGCGTCCAACGCCGGCGACATGCTGACCCAGCGGATGCTCGGTCTGCTGCCGGTGCTGATCCACGGCCGCGCCCACGACATCTGCATCATCGGCCTCGGCAGCGGCGTGACGCTCGGCTCCGCTCTCGCCTCCGGCAGCGTCGAACATGCCGACGTCGTCGAGATCTCGCCCGAGGTGGTCGAGGCGTCCCGCTTTTTCGATCGCGAGAACGGCGGCGCGCTGGCGAAACCGGGCGTCCGCCTGATCGTCGGCGACGGCCGCTCGCACCTGCTGCTGACGCCGAACCGCTACGACGTCATCGTTTCCGAGCCGTCGAACCCGTGGATGGCCGGCGTCGCGTCGCTCTTCACGCGTGAGTTCTTCGAGGCGGCGCGCGCCCGGCTCAAGCCGGACGGGCTGCTCTGCCAGTGGGCGCACACCTACGACATCAGCGCGCAGGATTTACAGTCGATCGTCCGGACGTTCGGATCGGTGTTTCCGCAGGGGACGCTGTGGATGATCGGCGGCGGCGATCTGTTGTTGATCGGCACCAGGGACGGCGAGATTCTGCCGCGCCTGGCGGCGGTCGAGCCGGCGAGCCGTAAGGGCACGGTCGGCGCGGCGCTGGTCGACGTCGGGATCGCCGAAGGCACGGCCTCGTTCGCGCTGCTGTCCCAGTTCGCCGCCGGGCCGGATGGCATGGCGCGCTACGGCGCCGGCGCGCTGTTGCAGACCGACGACCGGACCGCGCTCGAATATTCGGCGCCGCGCGGCATCTACGGCCGGACCCGCGAGGACAATGCCGCCGCGATCCGTGCCCTCGGCGCCGAGCCGCCGCCCGTGGTGCGCGACGTCTTCGATCGCGCCGGCGACGCCGCCTGGGTGTCGCGCGGGCTGATGGACCTCAAGGCGCAGGCGTTCGACCACGCGTACGCGGCGTACCGCCAGGCGGTGACGCTGAATAGCCGGAACGCCGCCGCCCTGTCAGGGCTCTCTGACGCCGCGGGCGGCTCCGGCAAACTCGACGAAGAACGTCAGTGGCTGAGCGAAATTGCGACACGCGATCCGCGCAACGCGGCGGTCCGGATCGAGCTGTCGCGCGTGCTGGCGGTCACCGGCAACGTGCCGCGAGCGTTGGAGACCGCCTCCGACGCGCTTCAGCTCGCGCCGGACGACCCGCGCGCGGCCGAACAGCTCGCGTCCGTGCTCGCGGATACCGGTGACGGCGATCGTCTGGCGCCGCTCGCCGATGCCATGATCGCGCGCTTTCCCGATCGGCTCGAAGCACGCTATTACCGCGCCACCGCCCTATTTCTCCGTGGACAACCGCAAGACGCGATCGTCGCCGCCCGTCAGGTGGTGGACGCACGGCCGGATCACACGCGCGCGCAAAGCCTGCTCGGCGCCGCCTGCGCCGCCGCCGGCCAGCGGGACTGTGCGCTGGCGGCCTTCACCGCCTCGATCCGCGGCAACCCGCGCGACGCATCGGGCTATATCAACGCCGGAACGCTGAGCCTCCAGTCGGGAAATGCCGGCGCGGCGACCGAATTTTTCGCCAGCGCTCTCACCATCGATCCCTCGTCGCAGCCGGCGCGCGACGGTCTCGCGCAGGCGCGTTCTCCAAAGTTCTGAAGAACAATTCAAATACACCGATGTGTTGGATTCCGGCGCAGACCGGTCTCATAGGGCGCAGTTATTCCAAACACGGCGGCACGCGGATTGCTCAGCCTTTGAGCGGAGGGCGTGATGAGTCTCGTTCGGCTTCTCGGCTTCACTACTCTGGGGTGCGGGTGCGTGGTCGGTCGATACCGCGAAGTGGCGACCAGTCGTGAGGTCACCTACGTGGAAGAAAAAGGTCATGCCTGCGGCAGCCACGGCCATCGCCGGAACCACACGATCGCCGCGGAGCGTCTCGCCGTCGCGATGCCGCTCGGTGTCGGCGGCCTGATCAGCAAAGCGTCTTGACCGAGGGTTGTGTGGTCCCAGAACCACAACCCCTGTAGCCGGCCCGCCTCAACGCCGACATTACGGCGTGTCAGTCATTCTCAAGCCGCACAAGATCGTCGACACCACCCGGACCCGCAGCGAGTTCTACCTCGGCGACTGCGTCGACGTGTTCAAGCAGCTCGAGCCGCACAGCGTCGACGTCATCGTCACGTCGCCGCCGTACAACATCGGGATTCAGTACAGCCGCTACCAGGACGCGCTGAGCCCGGCCGAGTACCTGGAGTGGACCGACACCTGGGTGGCTGCCGCGACGCGCGTGCTCCGGCCCGACGGCTCCCTCTTCCTGAACGTCGGCGCCAAGCCGAGCGATCCGTGGACCGCGCTCGACGTCGTCCAGGCGACGCGATCGCACCTGAAGCTGCAGAACATCATTCACTGGATCAAGTCGATCGCGATCGATCGGTCGTCGGCCGGCGCCGCCGCGGGGCTGACGCGCGACCTTGCGGTCGGCCACTACAAGCCGATCAACAGCGACCGCTTTCTCAACGACTGCCACGAGTTCATCTTTCACCTGACGCCGCACGGGTCGACCAACCTCGATCGTCTCGCGCTCGGCGTGCCTTATCAGGATCAGTCGAACATCGCGCGCTGGCGCGGCGCATCCGGCGGTGTCCGCTGCCGCGGCAATACCTGGTTCATCCCGTACGAGACGATTCAGCATCGCGATCGCGACCGGCCGCACCCGGCGACGTTTCCGACCCGCCTGCCGGAGCAATGCCTTCGTCTGCACGGGCTCGATCGGATTCAGGTCGCGATGGATCCGTTCACCGGCCTCGGCAGCACGGCCGTCGCGTGCGCCCGCCTCGGCGTGAACTTCATCGGATCGGACGTGGACGAGAGTTATCTGGACGCGGCGATCGAGCGCGTCCAGGCAATGGGCAGGCCGAAAATGGCGAAGGCGGCTATTTCTTCGTCGAAGAAGAGGGCTTCGGCGGCGGTTTGAGCACGTATTCCTTGCGGAACCACGGGTTCGCCCCCTTGCGCGCGATCTTCACTTCGACCTGGCGCCGCCGTTTGGTCGCGTCCGGATTCTTCGAGTAGTACCCCAGCACGTAGTAGTCGCTCGTCTCGGCGTCGATCCGCTTCAGCGCCTTGCTGAAGTCGTTCTGGTTGACGACGGCGATGCCGCCGGTTTCCTCGGCGATGACGCGCAGGCTGTCCTGCGACTTGCGCACGTACTCCGACCACTGCTGCGGATCGACCTGCTCGTCGATGTCTCCCATCCCGACCAGCCCGCGCGGATCGATCGTGTACATCGTGACGTTCGAGCGGTTCGCCTGGCGCGTCAGCTCGCCGAGCTCGCGCGCGAGATCCGCGTCGGCGAACGTTTCACTCTGCTTCTGCTGCTGCGCGAACGGATCGGTCTGGCCGCTGTCGCCGTTGGCTTGGTTCTGGTTGCGGGCGAACTCGTTCTGCGCGAACGGCGAGTTCGAGTCCATCAGGCCGAGGCGCGCGTCCTGGAACGGATTGAAATCGTAGCCGTCGCTGACATAGATCAGCGCCTTGCGCCGGTTGTGCACGGAGTCGAGGTTGTTCAGCAGGTCGTTGACCGTGGAGAACGCGACGTGCGCGCGGTAGCGGACCTCGCTCGGGCCCTCGGCGCCCGACGGTCCGTTGATGATGTCGGTCGGCTTGAGCTCGCTGCCCGCCATCTTCTTGATCGCCTCGTCGAGCCGCGTCTTGTCGTACGTCATGTCGATCGCGATCGAGGACGGGCCGCTCGACACGATGCCGAACATGTCGCCTTCGTGCACCAGCTCCTTCGAGATCCGCTTGAACAGGTCGCGCACGCGGCCGGTGTTGTGGAACTGCAGGTGGAGGTCGTCGACGAAGAACAGGAAGATGCGCCCCGACACGTCGTTGCGCGGACGGGTCGGCGGCAGCACGATCCCCTCGGGGGGCGGCGGCGGCGGCGGCGCCAGCACGTTGGTCACGCGGCCGCCGGTGACCACCGTCATCGACGAGATGTCCTGTTTGACGCCGTCCTCGTAGATCTCGAACTCTTCTTTCTTGAGGTCGGGGATGAAGTTGCCTTTTTCGTCGCGCACGATGATGTCGTTCGTGACGAGATCGACCTGCACCTTGAACGTCGCGGACGGCGCTTGCGGCGCGGGCTGAGCCGGTGTCTGAGCGGGGGGTTGCGCCGACAGCCCCGCGGTCAGGGCCACAAGCGTTGCAGTGGACCAGAAACCGTTCATTTTCAACTTCATAGGGCGCAATTATACATCCTGGAGCGCCCGCCGGGCGGTCCGTGTCACCACCGTCGTCGCCGCCACCGTGGCGACGAGCCCAGCCACGAGAACTGCGTAGTAAGACGCATTTCTCGGCACCTGGGCCTGCCCCGCAAACGCCAGCGCCTCCCCCGTCATTTTCCCGGCATAAGCGTAGACGAACGCACCGGGAACGGTGCCGAGCGACGCGATCACGAAATCCCACACCGAGATCGTGGTCAACCCGAGTGCGTAGTTGAGAAAGTTGAACGGCACCACCGGCGATAGCCGCAGCAGGAAGACGATGCGGCGGCCGCGCGCGCTGACCGCCTGCTCGATCGCCTGGAAGCGGGGCATCTCCGCGAGACGCGTCGCCACCAGACGCCGCGCGGCGTAGCGGCCGATCAGGAACGCGGCGGTCGAGCCGAGCGTCGCCCCGGCAAGCGCGTAGATGACGCCGCGAATCAGCCCGAACACCGCGCCGCCGGCGATCGTCAGCAGCGACGCCGGAATCAGCGCGACCACCGCGCACGCATAGATCGCGATGAAGGCGATCGGCGCGGCGGGCCCGAGGTTCTGAATGTGCGCCACGATGCTGAGCACGCGCGGCGCGAGGGAGCGGCCGGCCCACCACACGAGCACCGCCGCGACGAGGATCGCCGCCACGACGCGGAGGCGCCGGTTCAAACGGGGGTTGATGCTGTCAGTCTCCTGAAGAGCCGTTGCCGGCGGGCGCGGGGGACGAAGGGCCGCCACCGTTCTGCGGCGAGCCGCCGCGTCCGCCGCCGCCGCTGCGACGCCGGCGCCGCCGTTTGCGAATCTCGTCCCCGCTGCGCGCGTTGCTCGGCGCAGC
>JAOBWF010000259.1 GCA_025463215.1 Acidobacteriota bacterium
CGGCCGTGAGAAGCAGGTCGACACCTACTACTTCAACAAGACGCGCGCGCCGGGCGACGCGCGGCTGCCACTGATGTCCTGGGGCAAATACGTGCAGCACGACAACAACCGCGACGGCATGGGGCAGTTCCTCAAGCTGACGCAGGCGGTGACGAAGGAGACGCTCGAGTGGCATCCGACGGTCATCCACGACCTGCACGAAGCCCAGACTTATCTCTACGCCTCCACCGGTACCGGACCGTACAACGACGACATCGATCCGATCGTCGTGTCCGAATGGTGGCAGCTGGCGCAGAACGACGTCATGGAGATGACGAAGCGCAGCGTCCCCGGCGTGTGGACCTACGGCTTCTATGACGGCTGGGTGCCGAACTACATGTTCTTCATCGCGCACAGCCACAACGCGATCGGCCGGTTCTACGAGGTCCAGAGCTACGGTCCCGATCCGTACACGGTGACCCCGGGCGCGACGACCACGAGCAAGGAGTGGTTCCGGCCGAACCCGCCGCTGGCGTCGATCAAGTGGGGACCGCGCAACAACACCAACATCCAGGAGTCGGCGATCCTGTTCTCGCTGAGCCACGTTGCGAAGAACAAGGATCTCTATCTCGAGAACTACTGGCTGAAGAACAAGCGCGCGGTCGACAAAGGTAAGACCGGGCCGACCTACGCGTGGGTGATTCCGGCGACGCAGCGCCGCAAGGCCGACGCCGCCCAGGCGGTCAACGAATTGCGCACGCAGGGGCTCGAGGTCTCGCAGGCCTCGTCGGCGTTCAAGGCCGGCAGCATCGAGGTCAAGGCCGGCGACTACATCGTCCGCGGCGATCAGCCGTTCCGGACGCTCGCCGACATGTATTTCTCGATCCAGAACTATGCGCCGCAGAATCCGTCGCCATACGACGACACCGGCTGGACGTTCCAGTACATGCGCGACCTCAAGATTCTGCCGGTCGCCGAAAAGGGGATCCTCGAGCAGCAGATGACGCTGCTGACGCGGAACGCCAAAGCGCCGGGCGGCATCGAAGGCACGGCGCTCGGGGCCGGCACTGTGACGCTCGTCGTCGATCACACCGGCGACAACACGGTCGTCTCGTTCCGCTTCACGAACAAAGACGTGAAGATGCTGGCAGCCGAGGAGGACTTCGAGCTGGCCGGTCACAGGTTCCGCGCCGGCGCGATCATCATCCCCAACGCCGACCGGGCGAAACTGGAGCCGAGCCTGAAGGAACTCGGGCTGTCGGCGTGGGCGGTGACGGCGGCGCCGAGCGTCAAGACGCACGATCTGGACATCCCGCGCATCGGCTACATCCACAGCTGGACGCGCACCCAGGACGAAGGCTGGTGGCGCGCCGCGCTCGACACCTTCGGCGTGCCGTATACCTACTTCGCCGATCAGAAATTGCGCGACGGCAACCTGCGATCGAAGTACGACGTCCTGATCTTCCCGCACGTCGGCGGCAGCGCCGTGTCGCAGGTCAACGGCATGCCGAAGACCGGCACCGCGCCGCTGCCGTACAAGAAGACAGCGCAGTTCCCGAACCTCGCGTTCGTCGATTCGAGCGACGACATCCGCGGCGGCATGGGGGTTGAAGGGCTCGTCGAGCTCGCGAAGTTCGTGCAGGAGGGGGGCACGCTCATCACCGAGGGATCGACCGCGACAATCTTCCCGGAGTACGGCATCACCGCGGGGGTGACTGTCGAAGAGCCGGCGCAGCTCTTCGTGCGCGGATCCATTCTGCGCGCGAAGATCACCGACATGAAGAGCCCGATTGCCTACGGCTACGACAGCACGGACCTGCCCGTGTACTTCAACCAATCGCCGGTGCTGAACGTCGCGGCCGGCGGGTTCGGGGGCTTTGGCGGCGGGCGCGGCGGTGCGCCTGGCACCAACCCGAACGCGGGTTTCGGCCAGAACGTGACGCCGAACGCGGTGCCGCTGCGCATCCAGCCGTTCGAGGCCGAGGCCAACGCCGCCGCCGGCCGCGGCGAGCGCCCGAGCGCGGACGACTCCGCGCAGCTGCGGCAGATGGCCCAGCAGTTCGGCATCACGATCGACGACACCCGGCCGCGCGTCGTCATGCAGTTCTCTGCGAACCCCAACGACCTGCTGCTGTCGGGCACGCTGGCGAACGGCCAGTTTCTCGCCAACCGCGCCGCCGCGCTCGATTCGACGCTCGGCAAGGGGCACATCGTGATGTTCGCGATCCGGCCGTTCTGGCGCTGGCAGACGCAGGGGACCTACACGCTCGGGTTCAACGCGATCATGAACTGGAACGATCTCGACGCCGGCAAGCCGGCGCCCGCTGCACCCGGCACGACGGCGGCGCGCCAGCAGTGAGCGACCTCACCCAGCTCCTCGACAACAACCGGAAGTGGGCCGCGGCAATGACCGCGGCCCGCCCCGATTTCTTCCAAAAGCTCTCGGCCCAGCAGGCGCCCGAGTACTTGTGGATCGGCTGCTCCGATTCGCGCGTGCCGGCCAACGAGATCGTCGGCCTGCTGCCCGGCGAGATGTTCGTGCACCGCAACGTCGCGAATGTCGTCGTGCACACCGATCTGAACTGCCTGTCGGTGCTGCAGTACGCCGTCGACGTGCTCAAGGTCGGTCACGTCATCGTCTGCGGCCATTACGGCTGCGGCGGCGTCAAGTCGGCGCTCGATCAGGTCAAGCTCGGGCTGATCGACAACTGGCTGCGCCACGTGCAGGACGTCGCGAACACGCAGAACGGGGCGCTCACCGGCCTCGAGGGCACCGCCCGCATCGATCGGCTGTGCGAGCTGAACGTGGTCGAACAGGCGCGCCACGTCTGCGAGACGACGGTGATCCAGGACGCCTGGCAGCGCGGTCAGGTCGTCCAGGTCCACGCGTGGATCTACGGGTTGAAGGACGGCCGCCTCAGCGATCTCGGCTTCGATTCGTCGAACTGGCAGAAGGAGAGAATCCGCTAAGCTGGATTCATGGGCCGCCCCTGCGACATCATCGTCGTCGGCGCCGGGATCGTCGGCTGCGCCGTTGCCCACGAGCTCGCTCGGCGCGGCGCGTCGGTGGAGATCGTCGACGATCGGCCGGTCGGCATGGGTGCGACGCAGGCGTCAGCCGGCGTGCTCGCGCCCTACATCGAAGCACGCGAGGGCAGTCCGCTGCTCGATCTCACCGTCCGGAGCCTTGCCATGTTCGACGCGTTCATCGAGCGCATCGGCGCGGACAGCGGCGAGGCGATTCCCTATCACCGGACCGGCACGATTGACGTCGCGGCGAGCGACGCGGAGCTCGACGCCCTGCGCGCCACCGAGGCTGTCCTGGCGCGGCGCGGCGTGCCGGCACTGATGCTCGACGCGAACACGGTGCGAAGCGAAGAGCCGGAGCTGACCGATCGCGCGATCGGCGGCCTGCTGATTGAGACGCACGGATTCGTCGCCGCCGGCGCTCTGACACAGGCGCTGGCGTCGGCGGCCCGGCGCCGCGGCGCGCAGCTGGTCGAACCGAGCCGCGTGCGCCGCATCTCGCAGCGTCACGGCGACCTCATCGTCGAGACGGATCGCGGATCGCTGACCACCGGCGCCGTCGTGCTCGCCGCCGGCAGCTGGTCCGGCGGCATTGCGATCGACGGCATCAAGGTGACGGTACCGGTCCGCCCGGTTCGCGGCCAGCTGCTGCACCTCGCGTGGGCGGGGACGCCGCTGCGCCGCGTCACCTGGAGCAGCCGCTGTTATCTGGTGCCGTGGGACGATGGGACGCTGCTCGTCGGGGCGACGGTCGAAGAGGCCGGGTTCGACGAGCGGACGACCGTGGCAGGGGTGCGCGAACTGCTCGCGGCCGTCAACGACATGCTGCCGCGCGCGTCCGCCGCCGGCTTTCTCGCCGCGCGCGTCGGCCTGCGGCCGGCCACCGCCGACGAGCTCCCGGTCATCGGCGCGTCGATCGCGATGCCGGCGCTGATGTACGCGACCGGCCACTACCGCAACGGCGTGCTGCTTGCCCCGCTGACGGCGCAGCTCGTGGCCGACGCCATGCTCGAGAACCGGATCGATCCGCTGCTCGCGGCGGTCAGCCCCTCACGTTTTGGTGATCTGTGACTGATATCGATATCGGCGGCCGGCGTCTACGCCTTGTCTGCGAGCAGCGCGCCGGCCGGTGGCTCGCCCGGGCGCTGCGCGACGACAACGGTGATCCGTTCGGCATCGAATGCGCCGCGGCAACGGAGCATGACGCGGTGGCGCGGCTGACGCGCTGGCTGGAATGGCAGGCGGAGCACGCTGCCGCGCTCGAGGCGCTGCAGCAGGCCGAGCGCGCCTATCATCGGACGATCGCCGGCAGCGCGTTCGCGAGCTCCATCGAAGGGCCGTCGGCGCTCGAGATGCAGAAAGAATCACTCGACCTGGTCGAAGCCGCCCGTGTCCGGCTGGACGAAATCCGCCGGCGGAAACCGGAGGCCTGAAATGGCGAAGCTGTCACGCGCCGAGATCGACGAACGGATGAAGGGCTTGAGCGGCTGGACGGTCCAGGGGAACGAGATCCGCAAGCAATACACGTTCAGGGATTTCCTCGAGGCGATCGCGTTCGTCGACCGGCTCGCGCCGATCGCCGAGGCCGCGGATCATCATCCCGACATCCTGATCAACTACAAGCGCGTCACGTTGACCTACTCCACGCATAGCGAGGGGGGCTTGACCGGCAAAGACTTCACAGGTGCCGCAGCCGCCGACACGATCGCGGCGCATTGATGCGTCTCAAGAAGACGTATAGCTCGCGCGAGGTGGCGGCGCTCACCGGCCTGACCGCGCGGCAGCTGCAGCTGTGGGACGCCGGCGGCCTGCTGTCGCCCACCATCCCGTCGCACAGGACCGACGCCGGCGGCTACACCGAGCGCCGCTACACGCCGATCGAGCTGTTCGAGCTGCTCGTGCTCGCGGATCTGCGGCGCCGCGGCTTCACGATCCAGCAGCTCCATCAAATCATTCGCGTGCTGCAGGAGCAGTTCGGCGAGCGCCTGTACGAGGCGACCGGCGGCGGCGGCGCGGTGCAGCTGCTGACCGATGGGGAAGAGGTCTACGCGCGCACGGCCGCGGGCGCGTTCTTCAACCTGCTGAAGGCGCCGGGCCAGCCGATGCTGGTGATTGGCAATGAAGGACTGCTGAAGAACCTGAGCTCGTCGATGCGGCCCAGGCGACGGAAGAAGCCTATCGGATCGGGAAAATCTTCTCGACGTCTTCCGCCGGGCGCGGAATGACGTGGACGCCGACCAGCTCGCCGACCTTGCGCGCGGCGGCCGCGCCGGCGTCGGTCGCGGCCTTCACCGAGCCGACATCGCCGCGGACGATCGCGGTGACCAGGCCAGCGTCGACTTTCTGCCAGCCGACGAACACGACATTGGCGGTCTTGACCATGGCATCGGCTGCCTCGATCATGCCGATCAGCCCGCGCGTCTCGACCATGCCGAGCGCGTCGCCGATGTCGACCCGCTTGTCCTTGTCTTTGTCAGCCATTGCTACTGGATTCTACCCCGAGCCGCGACCGGCAGCGTGTCAATGACGCGATCGCCGTCGACCAGGCGGACCGCGTCCACCAGGTTCGACACGACGCATGAATGGTTCGGGACGACGCGGACACGGTCGCCGGGTTCAAGGCGGGTCGCGCCGGTGACGCGAACGGTCGCGTGCTCCTCGGACAATCGCTCGATCGTCAGCGCGTCGTCGAGCTCGCGCGCGTAGTCGAGCGCGTCCGACTCGCCGGCCAGCACCGCGCCAAACCCGGCGGCCGGCGCGATGCCGCGCGCCTGGTCGTTCGTCAACGTCTTGCTGCCGCAGTCGAGGATGATCCGTCCCTCGTGCTTCGAGACGACGGTGGCGAGGACCGTGAGGGCGCAGTCGTCCAGCGTCGCCGCGCCGAGCGCGACCTGCGTGCGATCGAAGTAGACGTAGTTGCCGGGACGCAGCTCGGTGATCCCGGCTTGTCCGGCGCTGAAACGCAGCGTCGGCGTCGCGCCGACCGAGATCTCGTCCAGTTCAATGCCCGCCGCGGCCGCGCGGGCGCGGAGATCCCCGAGGATCTCCGCTTCGCGCCGCGCGATCGTTCCCAGTTCCTCCTCCGACGCCGCGTGATAGGCATGCCCGGCATGACTCAGGAGCCCGCGCAGCCGCAGTCCCGGCAGCGATGCGGTGGTCTTCAAAAAGCCGATGGGATCGGCGCCAGGATCGATGCCACAGCGGTGAAAGCCGACGTCGACCTTGACCAGTACGTCGAGCGTGCGATCCGCGCGCCGCATCGCCTCCGACCAGCCGCGGACCACGGCCGGGTGATCGACGATGATCGAGATCGATGCGCGATCCATCAGCGCAATCAGCCGCGGCGCGTTCACCGGGTTGACGGGGTACGGCAGACGGATGTCGGTGATCCCCGCGTCGGCGAACACTTCGGCCTCCCCGATTTTGGCGCAGGCGATGCCGACCGCACCGGCGTCGATCTGCCAGCCTGCCACGATCGGGGACTTGTGCGTCTTGGCGTGCGGCCGCAGCCGGACGCCGCAGCTCGACGCGAGCGCCTGCACCCGCGCGATGTTGTTCATCGCGCGCGTGTGATCAATCAAGACTTGCGGGGTCGGGAGGTCTGCTAATAACTGCATGGGCAAATCGGGTAATCGGGTAATCGGGTAATCGGGTAATCGATTGGAGATCGGTAATCGATGGGAGATTGCCTGCCAATCCCACAATTACCAGATTACCCGATTATCCAATCATCCAATGGTTAGCCGAAGAGCCCCGGGTACTTCGACGGGCTCGAGGCGTATCCCGGAAACACCTGGCGCACATCCCGGAGACCGAGGTGTTTGCTGACGACCTCCGCGAACACGTCGCGGAAGTCGGTGGTCACCGCCAGGTCGCGGCCATCGTAGCGTGTGTCGACGGCGAGCCCGGGCCACCGGCCGTAGACACGGCCGCCGCGGACGCCGCCGCCGATGACCAGCATCGCGTTGCCGTGGCCGTGATCGGTCCCTCGGCTGCCGTTCTCCGTCACCGCCCTCCCGAATTCCGACATCGTCAACACGACCGTGTCGGCCATCCGGTCGCCGAGATCGGTGACGAGGGCGGCGATCGAGCGTGAAAAGTCGTCGAGGCGGGCGGCGAGCTGTCCCTGCGCCGCGCCCTGGTTGACGTGCGTGTCCCAGCCGCCGACGTCGGCGAACGCGACCTCCAGACCGACGTTCGATTTCGTGAGCTGCGCGATCTGGCGCAGCGACTGGCCGAAGGCGCTGCGCGGATAGGCGGCGCCGTCAGCCGGCGCGTACTTCGCCGGATCGGCGGCCTTCAGCATCCTGATCGCGTGGAAGGCGTCCCGGCCGGTTCCATTCATCACCGAGTCGGCCGCGGCTGCGTACTCGGCTTCGAACGACGCGCCTGCGGCCTCGCTCGACTGCCCGGCGCGAATGCCGAACTGCGCCAGCTGGCTGACCGCGAGCGTCGGCGCCGTACCCTGCAGCGTGCGCGGCAGCTGCGACGTCAGCGCGACGCCGCGGAATGGCGAGGGGTGGTCGGCGTGCTGCGCTTGCAGATAGCGATTCAGCCAGCCGTCAGCCGTGTTCTTCACGCCGGGCGTCGCGCTCTCCATGTAGTCCTGCGCGTCGAAGTGCGAGCGCGTGCTGTCGGGCGATCCGCAGGCATGAACAACGGCGAGCTCGTGGCGGTCCCACAGCGGCTTGAGCGGCTGCAGCCTGGGGTTGAAGCCGAAGAAGCCGTCGAGATCGATCGCCGTGGCGTCGCCGCCGTTCGGGCGGGCGATCGCGATGGTGGGCCGCGCGCGGTAGTACTCGGCATCCCCATGCGGCACGACCAGGCTGAGGCCGTCGACGGCGCCGCGCTGAAAGATCGCAATCAGCTGCCTGGCGCGGCCGGACGCCGCCACCGCCGTCCGCGCCATGAACGATGGCGCGAAGCCGAGGCTGACGAACGCGAACGCGCCGTTCTTGAGAAACACTCTGCGGGACAGCATCACGCGACCCCTATCGCAAATCTGAGCTCTGGCATCTGGCATCTCACCGCCGCTGGAACTCCGGCGAGCCGAGCGTGAGCGCGATCATCTTCGGCGCGTCGGTGGCCCTGGCAATCGTCGCGCGCGTCGTGCCCGACACCTCACCGTTCAGCTGCACCGAGATGGCGGCGTCCACCACCGTGCCCTTGACCTGGCCCGACGCGAGCCTCAGCGCGAGGTTCATGCGGCTGACCAGGGCGCCGGTGTTCACCCAAGCCTCGCCGTTGTCGCTGTAGCCGGTCGGCGGCTGGCACATGTAGAGCGGCATGCCCAGCTGCTGCAGCTCGCGCACCAGCGGACGCGCGTCCTCGACGTCGGCGCCGGTCGCGCGCAGTGCGCTCGCGACGAACTCGAACGGCGTCTTGACCTTCGCGCCATAGGCGGCGGCAGACAGGAACTCGGGCGACGTGAGGATCAGACGGGTGACTTCGCGCAGGTCGCCGCCGGTCTGGCGGAACCGCGCCGCAGCCCGTGCGACCAGCGCCTTTGGCGGCGCATCGCTGACGAACCGGCGTACCAGCTTGGTCGCGATGAACGCCGCTGTCGCCGGGTGCCTGGCGAGGATGTCGAGCACCTGCTCGCCGTCGGACTCGCCGCCGCCGGCCCTGATGACGTGGCCGAGCACCACTTTCTCACCTGGATCGTGGAGCCGGGGGTTGAACACGAAGCCGCCGCCCTGGCGCGGCCGCTCGATCGTCCACCCCGTGAGCGCGCGCGCGACTTCGGTGACGTCCTGCTGGGTGTAGCCGCCGTCGACGCCCAGGGTGTGCAGCTCCATCAGCTCGCGGGCATAGTTCTCGTTGATCCCCGGCGAAGGCTTGGCGGACTTCGCGGCTGGCTTGGCCGGTTTCTTGTCCGGCGTCTTGGCTGGCGCTTTTGCTTTTTGGGTCTTTTGGGCCAGGGCCATCTCGTCGCCGAACGTGGTGGGCGCGCCGCCCGGGGCGACCGACTGGGCGTTGTCCAAATACAGCAACATCGCGGGCTGGTGCGCCGTGGCGCCGAGGAGGCGGCGGAAGCTCCCCAGGGCGTTGGGGCGGATGGCGTCGCGCTCGAAGGCGACCAGGTACGGCCGCGTGCGGTCGTTGGTCCACGAGACGTTGAAGTGATTGAACCAGAAGTCGGTGAGCATCTCGGAGAGCTGGTTCTCGGCGTAGACCGCACGCAGGAGCTTCCCG
>JAOBWF010000415.1 GCA_025463215.1 Acidobacteriota bacterium
AAGGCTATATGGCCGCGCAGTATCGCACGGGCGGCATGACACTCATCGCATCCGGCGCCGTCAACCATGCCGACATCGTCCGGCTGGCGCAGGAGAAATGTGGCGGCCTCAACACCGGCCTGGCGTCCGCACCCGCGCCGTCCTGCTATACCGGCGGCGACTTCCGCGACACGCAGGACCTGGAACAGGCGCACGTCGCCTATGCCTTTCCCGGCCTGTCCAATTCCGATCCCGATTACTTCGTGGCCCAGCTTTACGCCACTGCGCTGGGCGGCGGCACGTCTTCGCGCCTGTTCCAGGAAGCGCGCGAGAAGCGCGGGCTGTGCTACTCCATCTATGCTTTCTCCAACGGCTTCCAGGATTCCGGCTTCCTGGGCGTCTATGTCGGTACCGGCGAAAAGGAAGCGGCGGAAATCTCCGCCGTCATCGCCGGCGAGATGGAAGCCATTGCCGGCGACCTGACCGAGGCCGAAGTGCAGCGCGCCCGCGCCCAGCTGAAAGTCTCGCTGCTGATGGGTATGGAACGTCCCGGCACCCGCGCCGAACAGATCGCGGGCCAGCTGTTCGCGCTGGGCAAGGTGCAGTCCGCCGCCGAAATCGTCGCTCATCTGGACGCGATCGATGTGGCCGTCGTGAAGCGCTACGCCGCGCGGGTGATGCAGGGTGCGCTGCCCACCATCGCCGCCGTCGGCCCCATCGCCAGGCTGGAGAAGCACGACGTGTTTGCGCGCCGCTTCGGTGCACCGATCGCCGACGCGGCGGAATGATCCGATGGTAAAGGCCGCCTTCGCAAAGACCTCGCCGATTGCCTTCATGCGCGGGCTGACCTTCCCCGGCGGCCAGCAGCCGATTATTCGCGGGCAGGGCATCTATCTGCGCTATCCCCGCATCGCCGATTACCCCATCTGGTCAAAATTGCGCGGCGACAGCCGGGATTTCCTCATGCCATGGGAGCCGGTCTGGGCCGATGACGAACTGACGCGCGGCGCCTTCCGCCGCCGCATCAAGCGCTACCAGAAAGAGACGCGGCAGGATTCCGCCTATGTCTTCTTCGTGTTGCGCGAGAGCGACGATGCATTGCTGGGCGGCTGCACCCTTTCCAACGTCCGGCGCGGCGTCACCCAGTGCTGTACACTCGGCTACTGGATTGGCGCGCGGTTCGCGCGCCAGGGTTATATGACGGGAGCGGTGAAGGCGCTGGTCCCTTTCATCTTCAAGACCCTGGGCCTGCACCGCATCGAGGCGGCCTGCCTGACCGACAATGACGCATCGAAGAATCTGCTGGCCCGCACTGGGTTCCGCCAAGAGGGCCTGGCGCGCCGTTATCTGCTGATCAACGGGGTGTGGGCCGACCACCTGCTATTTGCTTTGCTGAAAGAGGACGCGCAGCTAGGTTAGCCCGCGCTTTTTTTTGCGAATCCGCCCAAAGGACGCATGACGATAGTTCGCCACTTCATGTTGGTATGCGCCGCCCTTTTGCTGGCGGCAGGCGGCGTGTGGGCGGCCGGCAAGGGTGTGCCGCAGGCCCCCCAGATCAACTTCGGCAGCGCCGAGAACATGCTGGAACTCAAGCCGGCATTGTCGCCCTATCGCGCGCCCGGCGGGGCAGAGGCCGATGGCTCCAGCTGGTACATCGTGCAGGTCACCAATGATTCCGTCCGCCCGGCCACGCGCGTGCTGCTGGCGGGGCAGCCGCCGCGGGCTGCCTTGTCGCCGCTGCCCCAGCGCATGCGCCCCTCCATCCTGGCCATCGCCAGTTCAGATTCCGGTACAGTGGTGGAAACAGCATCCGCCTATGGCCGCCGCGCCTGGCGGGTGATCGTGCCGCCCGTCACCACGGTGGGGCTGGCCATCCGTGTCGGCGCCGCCGCCACGCCGCCGGCGCTTTATGCCTGGACCGAACCGGCGCTGTCCTCGCACAATCGCCAGCTCGCCATCTTCATCACCGCCGTGGCCGCACTGATCGGCGCGGCCATGCTGATTACGGGCGGGCTGGCTGTGCTGATCGGCCATGCCGCGCCGCGCTGGGTGTCCGTGACCCTGCTGCTGCTGTTGCTGGCCTGGCTGTCTGGCAGCGGCATGTTTGATGCCAGCCTCGCCACCCGCATCGGCGGGCCATACGGCCTGTCGGCTTTCCTCACCATGCTGGCGCTGTGCGCCGGCGCGCGGCTGGCCAATGCCATCATTCCGGTGCGCGACCTCTTCCCGGCGCGTGAAAAGCTGTTCCACCGCACCCTCTGGGGTTTGGTGTTGCTGGGCTTCCTTGCCTATATGGGCCTTCCGGGCGCTACGCTTCTGGCGGATATCGCCATCGTGACGGGCAGCATGTCGGTCGCGGCCTATCTGTTCATGGCTGGACGGCGCGGCCACAAGGCGGCGCAGGTGATCGCGCCCAGCGCCGCGGCCTTCGCGCTTGTCGCCGTCGCCGCCGCGGTGATGGCACTGGGCGGACTGGGCGAAAACCTTACCGGCCCCGCCGCCACCGGCGGCTTCGCGGCGGCCGGCGCGATCCTGCTGGCGCTGGCGGTGATCGCCAGCGAAGAGATCGCGGTGCTGCCCTTCCTGCATGGTTCGGGGGTGGCAAAGCTGCTGGAAGCGCGCGGCCCCCAAGGCTCGGTCGATCACACCGCCCCCTTCGCCAATCTCGCCTTGGCCGCCATCGGGGCGTCGCACCAGGGCGTGTTCGATCTGGATTTCCGCGCCGCGCTGCTGACGCTGTCGCCGGACGCCGCCATGCTGCTGGGGCGCGGCAATCGCGAAGCCACCCTGTCCCAGGTCGATTTTCTCGCCCTGATCCATTCCGACGATCGCGGCG